>CAZRPT010000021.1:0-3092 GCA_964601985.1 uncultured Verrucomicrobiota bacterium | reverse complement strand
TTATTCGCGGTCACGGAGGACGGCCAAATTCTCTCCTGGGGCGCGGAAACCCGCCCGGCGGTGCGGATCGAGCCGGTGACGCCGGAGCCACAGCAACCCGCGGAGACGCGGCGCAGCCGGGAATTGCTCGCCCACGTGCCGGCGGCTCCCGGCTACGCGCTGTGTTACGGGGGCGAGGAAAGCGCGTTGCTCGAAGCGCTGCTGGCCGGTTCCTCGCTGCAACTGGTGGTGGTGGAGCCGGACCCCGAGCGTGTGCGGGCGTTGCGAACCCGATTTACGGCGACCGGCGCCTACGGAAAACGGGTGACGGTCCATCAAGGAGACGGGGGAAGTTTCCTGGCGCCGCCTTACTTCGCGCGGCTCGTTTTGGTGACGCCGAAGATGGCCTCGCGATGGCGGGATCGGCGCGCGTGGGAGGCGGTCTATGCCTCCGTGCGGCCGTACGGCGGCGTGCTCTGGGTGGCGGAACCGCCCGACTCCCGACCGGACCTCGCCCGGGCACTGCGAACCGCCGGGCTGGCGCGGGCGCGCTGGGTGACCGCGGACACCGGCTTTGGCGTGGTCCGCGAGGGACGGCTGCCCGGCACGGACGACTGGACCCATCTCTACGGCAACATCGCCAACACGGTGAAATCGGATGATCAAACCGTGAAGCTGCCGCTCGGGGTGCTCTGGTTCGGGGGAAACTCGAATCTCGACGTCCTGCCCCGGCACGGACACGGCCCCGGCGAACAGGTGGTGGGCGGGCGGTTGTTCATTCAAGGCATGAAATCGCTCAGCGCGCGCGATGTTTATACCGGGCAACGGTTGTGGAAGACGGAGATTCCCGACCTGGACACGTTTGGCGTCTATTACGACGAGACCTACACCAACGCGCCGTTGAGCACCATTTACAACCAACGGCACATCCCGGGCGCCAATGCCCGCGGGGCGAACTTCGTGGCGACCGAGGAGGCGGTTTATCTGGCGGTGCGGGACGAGTGCCGGGTGCTCTCGGCCGAAACCGGCGCGGTGCAACGCCGCATCCCCATGCCGGCGGGCCCGGACGGAAAAGGAAAGGCGGCCTGGGGCTTCATCGGGGTGTATAAAGACCTGCTGCTGGGCGGTCGTGATTTTGCGCGCTACACCCAGCGCTACGTCCTGGCCCACAAGGTCGCCCATCCGCCGTTGGTGGATCTCTCCGCCAGCGCCGGGCTGGCCGTGTTCGACCGGCACACGGGCAAACTGCTGTGGCAGGCGCCCGCGCACTACGGATTTCTGCACAACGGAATCGTCGCCGGCAACGGGCGGATCTACTGCCTGGACCGCCTCCCGGAGAGCATTGAAAACAAGCTGAAACGCCGGGGCCGTTCCCTGCCCCGGGGGTATCGGGTGGTGGCCTTCGACGCCCGGACCGGCGCGCTGCTTTGGGAACATACGAACCACGTTTTCGGCACCTGGCTGGCTTACAGCGCCGAGCACGATGTCCTGCTCCAAGCGGGCGCGCGGGCGCCGGACCGGCTGGCCGACGAAGCGGGCCAGGGCATGGGAGTGCACCAGGGAAGGGACGGCCGCCTGCTGTGGTTCAAACCGCATCTCAAATACACCGGCCCGTGTATTTTGCACCACGAACTCATCATCACGACCCCGTCTTCCTACCAAATTTCGAGCGGGGCTTATGAATTGCTCACGGGGGAACCCCACTGGGTGACCGATCCCCTGACCGGCGGCCGGCAGCCGTGGCGGATTTATCGCACTTATGGCTGCAACACGCCCGTGGCCAGCGAGTACCTGATGACCTTCCGTTCCGGCGCGGCGGGTTTCTATGATTTGGCCGGCCAAAGCGGCACGGGCAACTGGGGGGGCTTCAAATCCGGTTGCACGGCGAACCTGATCATTGCCAACGGCGTGTTGAACGCGCCGGACTACACCCGCACCTGCACGTGCGCGTACCAGAACCAGACCTCGCTCGGGCTGGTGCACATGCCGGACACGGAAGTCTGGACCTACAACGTGTTCGATCCGGCCACCGAAGGGGGAAAACGGGTGAAACGGCTCGGCTTGAACCTGGGCGCGCCGGGGGATCGCCGCGCGGTCTCGGGCACCTTGTGGCTGGAATACCCCGCCCTCGGCGGACAAAGCGCCGCGCTGACGATCACCCTCGACGGCCGGACGAACTGGTTCCGTCACCACTCCTCGCGCGTCCGGGGTCACGGCCCGGCCTCGGTGACCGCCTCCGGCGTGGAAGGGCTGAACACCCTCACCGTTCGCGCCCTGCTGGGCGGGGATGAAAAGGACTCGAAACCGCCGCAAGAAGCGGTGCGTTATACCGTCCGACTTTATTTCATGGAACCGGGCGAAGCCGCCCCCGGCGAGCGGGTGTTCACCGTCTCCCTGCAGGGACGGGACGTCTTGAAAGATTGCGACATTGCGGCGCTGGCCGGAGGCGCATGGCGGGGTGTCATGCGGGAATTCACCGGCGTGCCCGTGGTCGAAACGCTCTCCCTCGCCTTCCGCCGGACGAAAGGCTCCCCACTTCCGCCCCTGCTGTGCGGTCTGGAAATGGTGGCCGAACCCGGCCCGGACCAACCGTCGTTTTAACGGGCGGGGAGACGGAAAAAATCCGAAATCCGAATCCCGAAATCCGAAACTCCCCGCGCCGAAGGCGCAACCCCCGTCAGCCCCGGGCAGCGCCCCGGGAAACGAGGCGTCCCCCTGCAGGCCGGGTCGCCTGACCCGGCGAGGCTCCCTCCGCTTCGTGTCCTTCGCGGTGAAATCACACGGGGAGAGAAATCGGACGCCTCGCAGCGTGCCACGCTGCGATACGGCAGGCTGCCAGCCTGCGCTACCGAAACGCGCGCGCTTCTCTTTCGGATTTCGGATTTCAGGATTCGGATTTCCCTCGGCCTTCGGCTCCCTCGGTCCCTCGGATTTTCCCCACCCGGGCGGCCGCGGGGATGGCGGGAGCGAGCGGGGGGGAAACAAACCGGCGGCGTGGATTCACCAATCGCCGTCCACCAACAGGAAGGAGATGTTGCGGGCGAGATCCTCGGCCAGCAGGGGCAGGGTGCGCAATTCGGCGCCGGGTTGATCCCCCTGCACGCGCACAATGG
>CAZRPT010000020.1:0-20812 GCA_964601985.1 uncultured Verrucomicrobiota bacterium | reverse complement strand
GCCCATCCGGAAACCGCGGACCTGCCCATCGTGGCCATGACCGCCAACGCCATGGCCGGCGACCGTGAGAAGGCCCTCGAAGCCGGCATGAACGATCACATCGCCAAGCCGATTGATCCCGCCCAACTCTTCGCCACCATGCGGCGCTGGTTCCGGAAACACGCGCCGAAGAGCGACGCCGACGAAAAAGCCGAACCGGAGAAACCCGCCCGGCCCGCGCCGGCTTCCGCCCCCAGGACTCCGCCCGCGGCCGAGGACGACCTGCCCGCCGAGCTGCCGGGCTTTGACGTGGCCGCCGGCGTGCGCCGCGTGGCCGGCAACCGCGCGCTCTACCGCCGGTTGCTCCTCAAATTCCGCCGCAGCCAGGCCAATGTGATCGCGGAGATCCAGGCCGCCCTCGATGCGAACGACCTCGAGACCGCCCAGCGCCTCGCCCACACCGTCAAAGGCGTGGCCGGCAACATCGCCGCCGACCCGCTCCAAGCCGCCGCCGCCGCCGTGGACGCCGCCCTCAAGGACAAGGACACGGCCGCCGCCCGCGCGGCCCTCCCGGCGATGGAGGCCGAGTTGCAAAAAGTCTTCGCCGCCATCGCCACCTTGGAGCCGGAAGCGCCCGCCGAAACCCCGGCGTCGTCGCCGGCGACCGCTCAAGCCGACCTGTCGGCCCTCGCCCCGCAACTCGACCGGCTCGAACAACTCCTGCAGGAAGCCGACTTTCAGGCCCAGAATCAGCTTCGGGAAATCCTCGAAACCGCCCGGGACACCGACCTGGCCGCCGGTCTCGAAGCCGTCAAAACCGCCCTCGAAAGCTACGACTTCGACGCCGCCCTCGAAAAACTCCGCGCCCTCCGCGCCGACTGAACCGGCCGCTCTCGTCGCTTCGCCCGGCGCGCGGGAAACTTGCCCCCCGGGAGGCGCTTCACTAGCCTGCCGGCGTGTTCCGACCGTGCATTGATCTCCACGAAGGCCGGGTGAAACAGATCGTCGGCGGCACGTTGACCGACGACGGCGCGGGCCCGCGGACGAATTTCACGTCCGCCCGCCCGGCGGCGTGGTTTGCCGCGCGATACCGGGAGGACGGGTTGCGGGGCGGACACGTGATCAAGCTCGGTCCGGGCAATGACGCGGCGGCCCGCGAGGCGCTGGCGGCATATCCGGGCGGACTCCAGATCGGGGGCGGCATCACCGCCGGCAATGCCGCCTCCTGGCTGGATGCCGGCGCGTCGCACGTGATCGTCACCTCGTGGGTCTTCCGGGAAGGCCGGCTGGACGAAGCGCGGCTGGCGGAGCTGGTTCGCCGGATCGGGCGCGACCGGCTGGTGCTTGATCTGAGCTGTCGGCGGCGCGACGACGCGTGGTGGGTGGTGACCGACCGCTGGCAGCGCTTCACCCGACTGCGGGTGGAACCGGCGACCCTGGAGCGGCTGGCCCGCTCCTGCGCCGAATTTCTGGTCCACGCCGTGGACGTCGAAGGGCTTGCGCGGGGCATTGACGAAGCCCTGGTGCGCTTGCTGGCCCGGGCCTCCCCCCTGCCCGCCACCTACGCCGGCGGCGCGCGCTCACTGGAGGATTTGGAAACCGTGACCCGGTTGAGCGACGGCCGCGTGGATCTCACCATCGGTTCGGCCCTCGATCTCTTTGGCGGGACCGGCGTCCGCTACGCCGACTGCGTGGCCTTCAACCGCCGCTCCGCGCCACGGCGGGAGAAACCGGCGGCGCAAGCCGCAAACGAACCGAACCCGGGCTCGGAAAAACGACCGCCCGCGCCGGAGCGTTGAAATCCGAAATCCGAGAAGTCAGCGGGATTTCACCACGAAGCGCACGAAGAGGAGGGGAACCTCCCGCCGGGTGGCGCCTGCGTCCCGCGGGTCGAGGCGGGCGTCCCGCCCGGCTCTTCGACGCGCCGGAAAGGGGCTTTTGTTCCAGGCGTGCGTCCTTCCTGGCTTCGGCCGCTCCGGCGCGCGGGACGCCGTTGAGGCGGCCGCGAGCGCAGGGCGCGGGCGCTACCCGGCGGGCCCTCCGTCCCGTTGTCCGGCCGCCGCAAAAGGGCGGGCTTTTTCGGATTTCGAATTGCGGGCTTCGGATTTCCTTCGGTCCCCCGGTCCTTCGGCGCCTCGGATTTCCCCCGGCCTTTTCCCGCCAGGGCCCTGACTTCGTGGGCTGAGAGGACCCGCCACCGGCCCGGGGGAAGTTCGCCCAGGCGCAGGGAACCGATGCGCCGCCGGATCAGTCGTTCCACGTGCAACCCCACGGCGGCGAACAGGCGGCGGACTTCGCGGTTTTTTCCTTCCCGGAGCAACACCTCCACCCGGCTGCGACGCGCGCCCGCGCGCGTGACGCGCACTTGTTCGGCCCGCAGCAGTTCGCCCCGATGCCGCAACCCGCGCGTCAACGGGGCCAGCCGCTCCGGCGTCACCCGGCCCGTGACGGTGGCTTCGTAGAGTTTTGCCACGCCGTGACGCGGGTGGGTGAGTCGCAGACAGAACTCGCCGTCGTTGGTCAGCAGCAGGAGCCCCTCGCTGTCGCGATCCAGTCGCCCCACCGGATAGAGTCCGCGCCACTCCGGCGGCAGCAGTTCGAGCACCCCCGCTTGGCGGCCCTGGGGGCGGCGGCTGCACACGTAGCCCGCCGGTTTGTGCAGCGCCACGTAGAGCTTGCGCCGAAGCCGCAACACCTGGCCGTCCAGGGTGACTTCGTCGCGCGCCGGGTCCACCCGCGTGCCCGGCTCGCGCGTCACGATGCCGTTCACCCGCACCCGGCCGGCCTGCATGAGCCGCTCCCCGCCCCGGCGGGAAGCGACTCCGGCGGCGGCCAGGAATTTCTGGAGGCGGACGGCGCCGGGCGGGCGGGGGGAATCGGCGGGATTCATGAGGATTCAGCGCGAAAGAAAGAAACGACGCCCCGTCCCGGGAACGGCCGGCGGAAGCGCCCGGCCAAAACAAGAACGCCCCGCCGGGCATGACCCGGGGGCGTTGCGCCGGAACGAATCAACCGGGCGGAGCCGAAAGCCGGCGTTCCGCCCCGGCCGGCCTCAGACCGAAGGCTTGGTTTTCGGCAGGCCGGTCACGCGGTCGCCTTCCTTCCACTTGCCGCGCTTTTTGAGCAGCTCGACCCGTTCGAGGCGTTTCAGCACGTTGCGCTTCGAGCCGAGGCCCGATCCACTTTTCAGACTGCGATGTAGCGACATATCAAAAACAACAACCTTCCGCCTTCGCGGAAACGAGCGCAACGGATAGCACACTCCGGGCCCCGCGCCAAAGTGTTTTTGCGCCCAATTTCCGGCGGAACGCGAAAAAGGCGGCCCGGAAGCCGCCTCGCGCCAGAGGAAAATCCGCCCTCCGGCTCAATCGAACGCGTGACCGGCGCAGCAGAGGACGTCGCGCACCTTGTGGCGGACGAGTTCCTTGACCATGCTGCGGGCGGGGCCGAGGTATTTCCGCGGGTCGAACTGGGAGGGATCCTCCACGAAGACCTTGCGGATGCCGGCGGTCATGGCGATGCGGAGGTCGGTGTCAATGTTGACCTTGGTGCAACCGGTGCGGCGGGCCACTTCGATGTCCTCTTCCGGCACGCCCTTGGCGTCGGGCATCTTGCCGCCGTACTTGTTGACCACCTCCACGAGGTGCTGCGGCACGCTCGAAGCGCCGTGCAGGACCAGCGGGTAGTCGCCCAGCCCGGCGTCCATGAGGGCCTGCTTGATGGCCTTGAGGCGTTCGAGATCGAGGTGCTGTTCGCCCTTGAACTTGTAGGCGCCGTGGGAGTTGCCGATGGCGATGGCCAGCGAGTCCACGCCGGATTCCTTCACGAACCGGACCGCGTCCTCGGGATCGGTGTACACCCCGCTCTTCGAGTGGGCGCCGCCCTCCTCGCCGTCGTCGAACTGCGCGCCCACGAGCTGGCCGAGCTCGCCCTCGACCACGCAGTTGTGCTGGTGGGCGTAATCCACCACCTGCTTGCAGATGGCCACGTTCTTTTCGAACGGCTCGTGGCTGGCGTCAATCATGACGCTGGTGAAGCCCTCGTCAATGCACTGCTTGCACAGCTCGAAGGTGTCGCCGTGGTCGAGGTGGACGGCGATGGGGATGGTCGAGAGGCTGACGGCCGCCTCGATGAGCTTCTTGAGATAGACCGGATTCGCGTAGGCGCGGGCGCCCTTCGAGATCTGGAGGATGAGGGGAGCCTTTTCCTCTTCGCAGGCCTCCACGATGGCCTGGATCAGCTCCATGTTGTTCACGTTGAACGCCCCGAGGGCGTACTTGCCCGCGAGGGCCTTGGCGAACAGGTCGCGCGTGTGTGTCAGTGGCATAATTCGTCGTTTTCGATGTTCCGTCGGCCATTGAGTAATGACCGTTCGGCAGTCTAGCCGGTTTGTCCGCCTTGGAAAGCGAAAAAGCGTTCCCCCAACGCCCGCGAATTGCCTCATAAAAAAAGACACGGGGGAGGCAGGGGAAAAAGGGAAGCGGGAGGATTGTTGTCTCACCCCGGAATGAGCGACGGGGCCACGATGAGTCCCGCGAACAAACCCGAGTAAAGGGAACGGGAAAGCAAGGCGCGCGAAGGAAGGCATCGGTGGAAGCGCTACGACCGGCCGCGGACCCCGTCCAACGGGTGCGGGAATGGGAGGGACGGGCACCCGAGGTTCGGGACGTGCTGGGAATCCGACCAACGCCACTCAACCCCTTTGCGTTGCGGCGGGAAGCCGAGCGACGTCGGCGCCGGGCCTTTTGCCGGGGACACGCCGCCGCCGAAACGGAGGCGCAGCCGGGGAGGGACGGCTTTTCCGGGAAAAAGGGTCCGCGCGAGCCGGCCTGCAACATTCATTGGAAGAAATCCCGGCGGCGCGGAGGGGAAACGGGGCAAAAACCAACATTCACCCGATAGGCGGCGGACGGATTTTTCCTCTATACTTGTGTTTGCCCCCAAGGCAACCAGTGCAAAAGGAGGAGTGGGGGGGAATCCCGCTGATTCACCCGCCGGGCGCGAAGGATTCCCGGTTTCCCGGCGCGGGCGGTGGTCTCAGGGCCTGTCGGAAAACGCCGGATTGGGGAATCCGGCTTGCCGGCCAAGGGGCGTTTTGCGCCATTTCCGCAGGCCGGGTGACCTCACGCGGCGGGAGGGGCGGCTTTCCTGACAGGCGCTCAGCCGGCCGCCGGCGGATCGGGGCGGAGCAGGCGTTCGGCGGCGAGGTCGGCGAAGCGCAGGCCGCGCTCGGTGAGGCGGAACCGGTCGGGCCGCCACTCGCCCCAGCCCTGCTCGACCAGCCAGCGCAGGTCGTCGGCCCATTCGTCGCGCAGGTCGAAACCGGTCGCGGCCTGGAATTCCGCGAACGGCCAGCCGGCGTCCATTCGCAGCCCGAACGCCGCCAGCTCCGCCGCGCGGGCCAGGGGCGAAAGCCGGTCGCGCGATTCGACGGGCCGCCGCCCCCGTTCGAGCAGCGCGCAATACCGCCGCGTGTCGGCCCAGTTGCGCGGCCGCGCGCCGCCGATCAGGCTGCTGGCGCTGGGGCCGAGCCCGTAAAACTCGCGGCCCCGCCAGTAGGCCACGTTGTGCCGGCAGGCGCGATCGGGCAGCTCCGCCGCCGCGGGGCCGGCGTGCCGGGCGAAGTTGGCCACTTCGTAACGACGGAACCCGCGCGCCCGGACGGTCTCGACGAGGACGTCGTACATCGCGCCGGCCAGGTCCTCGTCCCGGTCGCATTCGCCGGCCCGCAGTTGCGCGAACAAGGGGGTGTCTTCCTCGTAGATCACCTCGTAGCAGGAGAGGTGTTCGCTTTGCAGGGCCAGCGCCTCCGTCAGGGTGCGCCGCCAGAGCGCCATCGTCTGGCCCGGAATGGCGAACATGAGGTCCACGTTGAGGTTGTCAAAACCGGCCCGGCGCAGGAGGTCGAAGGAGCGGAACGCCTGTTCGCGGGTGTGCACCCGGCCCAGCCGTTCGAGCAATCCGGCGTCGAGCGACTGGATGCCCAGCGAGAAGCGGTTGACGCCGTGCTCGCGAAGCAGCCGGGCCTTGTCGGGCGAAAGGGTGGCGGGGTTGCCTTCGACCGTCCACTCGGCGGGCCGGCCCCAGCCGCGCCGGTGAAAGGCGGCGAGGATCGTCTCCCACTGGCGCGGGCTCAGCAGGGTGGGCGTGCCGCCGCCGAAGTAGATCGTCTCCGGCGCGAGGTCGTCCGCCACCAGCTCCAACTCCCGCAGCAGCGCCCGCACGTAGCGGTCCTTCAACTCCGCCGAAGCCGCCTCGGAATAGAACGCGCAATACCCGCACTTGCTCGCGCAAAACGGCACGTGCACGTAGAGATGCCGCACCGGCCTCGCGGGGCGCTCGGGAGCCGGAACGGACACGGCGGCGGGAGCGGAGCGATCCGCGTCCGGCGGCGAGGGGGAAGCGCTTTTTTCCGGGGAAGAACTCACGCGTCAGGTCCGGTCAAAAAAAATCCCGCCGCGAACGGAGCACAAAGGGGGGCGCACGCGCCCCCGCGTGCCGGGTTCGGCGCCCCGCCGAACCCCAAAAAGCGTTCGGCGCGGCAACCCGGAAGCGAATCAGGAAGAAGGTCCCCCGGGAAAAACGACCGCCTCCGACCAAGCGTGGCGGCCGCGAGAATCGAACGCGGGGGACCGATCGGCGAGGGCGCCAATCGGAGCACGCGGGGGCGCGTGCGCTCCCTGCGTGCGTCGGTGGCGCGGCCTGTTTTTGGTTGCGGATTCATGCCGCGGGCGACGGGGACAGGGGGAAGGCGGCGAGGGTCGCATGGACCGCGCCGGTCGGTTGCAGGACGCTTTGGATCAGCCGGACCTCTCCGGCCCGCCAGCGCCACGCGCGCGGCGCGGGGCAGCCGGCCCAGGCGTCGCCCACGGCGCGCGCATCATCCTTCACCCGGCCCAGCGTGAGGTGCGGGTGAAAACGGCCCCGTTCGGGCGCGGGCAGAAACGGCGCGCAGGCGGCGGCCACGCGGGTTTGCAACGCGCCCAGCCGCTCCAGGTCGCCGCCCAGCCCCACCCAGAGCACGCGGGGATGGCGCGCGTTCGGAAAGGCGCCCGGCGCGGCCAGTTCGAGCGGAAAGGGAGGCGCGTCGCGGCAGGCGGCGGCGAGGTCGGCTTGCAGGGCGGCGATCCGGTCGGCGGCCACGTTGCCGAGGAATTGCAGCGTCAGGTGCATCTGCTCCGGACGCACCCACCGCACCGCGCCGCGCGGCATCGCGGACCGCGACCGCCGGGCGAGCGCGGCCAGTTCCTCCACCGCTTCCTCCGGCAGCGGCAGGGCCACAAACACGCGCAAGGTTTCGCGCGCTTTCGCGTTGGTCTTCATCATGTCAGGCGAGCTTCGCGGGCCAAGAGACGTTCGTCCGCGGCACTTCGCCGCGGCGCGGCTTGCCCGAAATGAAACCGCTCGGAAGGGCTCATCATCAGGCAAACTCCGGTTGGGTGAGACAATGAAAGGCGCCCAGCCCCCAGATCAAGTCCGTGGCGTCGAGTCCCACCACCGGCCGGTCCGGGAACAGGCGCCGCAAGGTGGCGAGCGCCTCCCGGTCGCGCGGGTCGCGGTAGGTCGGCACGATCACGGCGGCGTTGGCCACGTAAAAATTGAGGTGGGTGGCCGGCAGCCGCCGGCCGGCTTGAACCACCGGTCCCGGCAGCGGCAGGGTCACGACGCGGAACGGCCGCCCGTCCGGATCGCGCGCCGCGCGGAGGCGGGCCAGATTTTCCGCCAGGGGGGCGTGATTCGGGTCCGCCGGGTCGGGCTCGACGGCGGTGACCAACGTGCGCGCGTCCACGAACCGGGTCAGATCGTCCACGTGTCCGTCGGTGTCGTCGCCCACGATGCCCGCGCCCAGCCAGATCACCTGGCGCGCGCCCAGCCAGTCGCGCAACAGGCGGTCCCAGTCGGCGCGCGTGAGGTCGGGGTTGCGGTTCGGGTTGAGCAGGCAGCTTTCCGTGGTGAGCAGCGTGCCGGCGCCGTTGCTCTCGAGCGAGCCGCCTTCCAGGATCCAGCCCGGCGTGCGGACCGGCAGCCCGCGAAAGGCGGCGATCCGCAACGGGATTTGATCGTCGAGGTCCCACGGCGGGTATTTGCCGCCCCAGGCGTTGTAGCCCCAGTTCAGGAGGGCGCGCTCGCGCGGCGGGCCGTCCCGCACCAGGAACAGCGGGCCGTGATCGCGGCACCACGGTTCGTAGGCGGGAAATTCATGGAGCGTCACCCGCGCCAACGGCACGCCGGCCCGGGCCAGATGCGCGCGGGCCTCCTCCCCCGCCGCCGCGTCCCAGACGTTGAGCTGGACCTCCTCGCCGGCGGCGATTTCGCGGATCAAGCGGGCGATGACCGGCGCCGCCGCGTCATAACGCGCGCCGGGGAAACTGTCGCTTTCCCGCCGCGGCCAGGTCAGCCAGGTGGCGCGGTGCGGTTCCCATTCGGCGGGCCAGCGAAACCCGCGCCACGACGGCGGCGGCGGTTCGGGTGGAGACGGCGGCGTCATTCCTCACGGCAGCCGGCGGCCGCGCGCGGCCTCCAGCAGGCGATACCATTCCTCGCGGCTCAACTCGACGGCATCGGCGGTGGCGGCGTCACGGATGCGCTCCGGCCGGGTCGAGCCGACGACCGGCTGGATGCCCGCCGGGTGTTTCAGCAACCACGCCAGCGCGATGGCGGCCGGGGAAACTGCGTGCGCCCCGGCGAGCTCCGCCAGGGTCGTTTGCAGGCGTTGCAACCGCCCGGCAACGTCGCGCGGCAGGGAGGCATCAATCGGGCCGACCAAGGGGCCGCCGCCCAGCGGACTCCACGCCTGCGGGGTGATGCCTTCCTGGCGGCATTGATCGAGCACGCCGTCTTCCAGCGGGTCCAGGCGGGTCAGGCTCAGCTCCACCTGATGCGCCACCAGCGGCAGGGGGCAGAATTTCTGGAGCATCGCCAGCATGGCGGGGCGGAAGTTGCTCACGCCGAACGCGCGGACCTTGCCGGATTCCCGCAGCTTCACGAAGGCCCGCGCCACCTCCTCGGGATCGCACAGGTAATCCGGACGATGGAGCAGGTAGAGGTCAATGGTCTCGACCCCGAGCCGCCGCAGCGACCCTTCACAGGCGCGCAGCAGGTGTTCCGCGGAAAAATCGTACCGAAACGGCGCGCCCGGCGGTTCGTCGGCAAAGCGGATGCCGCCCTTGGTGCAGATGACGACGCGCTCCCGCAGTTCGGCGACCTCCCGCAAGACGGCGCCCAAGGCGGCCTCCGCCGCGCCCCGGCTGTAAATGTCCGCCAGGTCGAACAACGTGTAGCCGGCTTCATACGCGGCCAGCACCGCTTCGCGGGCGGCGGCGCGTTGCTCCGGGGTGAGGGCTTCCGGGCCGTCGGCCCGGACCAGGCGCCAGCAGCCGTAGGCCAGTCGGCTGGCGCTCAGCGAACTCTTTCCCAGGGGAATGGTTTTCATAGGCAATGGCGCGACGGGGGGGAGCCCGGCCGGCCCGCCCCATCGCTCGCCCCATGATAAAGCGCCGCGCTCCGGCGGCAATCGCAAAGCCCGGGGACGGAGAAAACGCGAATCCGGCAAAACCGGTTGCCGGACGGGGGGAAGTCATGGCACAGTAACAGCGCCCTCGGCGGAGAGATGGCTGAGTGGTTTAAAGCACACGCCTGGAAAGCGTGCGTGGGTCAAAAGCCCACCGGGAGTTCGAATCTCCCTCTCTCCGCCACTTTCTTTTTTTTCCCGGTCCGCGCCCGTTCACGAAGGATGCCGCCCGGAGCATTCACTTGCGGCGCGGGAAGGCGAAGGAGACGCGCCGCGGCGCTACTCGTCCAGCACCATGATCTCGACCTTCCGGAAATCGCACGGGTGACTTTCCGACTGAAGGGAGATGGTGCCGCCCTCCAGCATCAAGGGCGCGCCGGCGGCGAGCAATTTTTTGGCGTCGGGATCGCCGGGATCCAACTGCGGCTGCTCATAGGACAACACCACCTGCCCGTCAATGAGGTGCTTGATGACGCGGTTGCCGTGCACCTCGACCTCGACGGTCACCCACTGGTCGCCCCGGTAGGTCTTGGATTTCGAGTTGGTGCAATGCGGGGTGTGCAGTTTGCCGTTCATCACCACGTGGGTGCCCGGGGTGCACAGGTTGGCGGTGGTGCGGGTCCCGGCAGGGCGGCCGCCCAGCAACTGGACTTCGATGGAGACGGGGAATTTTTGCCTCCGGCCCATGCTCTCGGGGGACTGGCCGTGGATCATGATCCCGCTGTTGCGCCAGGCCCAGCCGGGACCGCCGGGCACCTGCCGGCCCACGAACCGGTATTCCACCCGCAGCCGGTAGTGGCGGAAGGGTTTCCGGTAAAACAGATGGCCAAACCGCCCCTGAAACCGGCCGCCGTAGGCGTCATAGCGCACCTTGAGCAGACCGTCTTCGACGCGAAAGGTGTTTCCGAAGTTCTCGCCCACCGCGTAACCGGTGATCTTGGGAATCCAGCCGTCCAGGTTGCGACCGTTGAACAGCGGCGTCCATTCCCCCTCGGCGGCGTGTCCGAGCAGGGCGCTTCCCAGCAGCAGGGGAAGCCAGCGAGCCCCGCCGCGGAGGGAAAACGGGAAGAGCCGGCGGGCGGTCTTCGGCATCGTGGTGGTCGAAAGCATGCGCCCACTCAAGCGAAAGGGAGGGGGTTCGTCAATCCCGGGCAGGAGGCCGGTTGCCGTTGATTTTTGCCTTTCCCCCGGAGCCAGGCGAAAAACGCCGGGTTGGGGAACCCGGCAGGGGATTTTGCGCCCTTCCCGCGGGTTCCGCGGGAGGTCGCATTTTTCAGACAGGCTCTGAAAAGCGTTTCCCGGCGTGGCGAAGGGGAAACGAAAAAAAGCGGAGGGCCGGAAGCCCCCCCGCGGTCGCGTTTTCGTTTTCGCCGGCGCGGCGTCAGTCGAGCCGGACGGACAAGGCCTGGCGCAGCGGACGCCGGGCGCCGTTGGTCCGGGCGCGTTGACGAAGCTGGCGGTAGGTGGCCAGGGCCAGCAGCGGCCAGGCGTTCCGGTACATGTCGTATTTCAGGTAGAACACCTTGGGGAAGCCGGTGCCGGTGGTCTCGGCCTCGGACCAGGATCCGTCGGGGTTCTGGGTGCGGATGAGGTACTCCACGCCGCGCACCAGACTGGGGCGGTCGGGATCGCCGAAGGTGCACATCCCCATCACCGCCCAGGCGGTCTGGGAGGCGGTGCTGGGGCCCTGCCCCTTGAAGACGGGGTCGTCGTAGGTGTTGCAGCGTTCGCCCCAGCCGCCGTCTTCGTGCTGGACGCTTTCGAGCCAGTCGCGCGCCTTGAGCAGCCAGTCCTGCCCCATGTCCACGCCCAGCGTGTGGAGGCCGCGCAGCACCTGCCACGTGCCGTAGATGTAATTGACGCCCCAGCGTCCGAACCAGGTGCCGTCCTCCTCCTGCTGCCGGCGCAGGTAATCCACCGCGCGGGCCACCTGCGGGTGGTCCAGCGGGAATTTCTCGTGCCCGAGCACTTCGAGGATGCGGGCGGTGATGTCCGCGCACTCGGGATCAAGCATGGCGTTGTGATCGGCAAAAGGCACCTTCTCGAGGATGTTCTTGGTGCAGTCCTTGTCGAACGCCGCCCAGCCGCCGTCCTTGCACTGGAAGGTGAGCATCCAGTTGAGGCCGCGCCGGTAGGCGGCATCGCGGGCCGCCGGATTGTCCGTGGCCACCAGCCGCAGCGCCAGCAGCACCATGGCGGTGTCGTCCACGTCCGGGTTCCACTTGTTCTCGAACTCGAACACCCAGCCGCTGGGTTCCACGTCGGCGGGGTTTTTGTGATACCAGTCGCCGCGGAAGCGGATTTCCTTGGTGAGCAGCCACGCGGTGGCCTGTTTGAGGGCGGGGTGATCCTCCGGCAGGCCGGATTCCCGGAGGGCGATGGCGACGATGGCGGTGTCCCACACCGGCGACAGGCAGGGCTCGATGCGAAGGGAGTCCGCCGTCTCGTGGGTGTGCCGGCGGAGCTGCTCCTCCACCTGCCGCACTTCCGGCGAATCGTCCGCGTAGCCGAGGGCCTTGAGGGCGATGAGGGAGTTGAGCATGGCCGGAAAGATGGCCGCCAGGCCGTCGGAGCCCTCGAAGCGTTCGAGCATCCATTGCTCGGCCTTGCGGAGGGCGCGCCGCCGGAAGGGGTGGATGCCCGCCCGCGCCCACAGCTCGGCGAACTTGTGCAGCTTGTCCAGCGCGAGGAAAAAGTTGCGCCACGTCAGCAGGCGCGGATCGCGCGGCAGCCGGAGGTCGCGCTCGTGATACCCCTCGAGGTAGAGTTCATCGAGGGTGATGCCCAGATTGCGGGTGGGCTTGAAATGGTTGATGATGGCCAGCGGCACGAGCATGGCGCGCGACCAGTTGCTCATGTCCCAGAAGTTCACGTGAAACCACTTGCCCAGCAGGAGCACCTCGCACGGAATGGTGGGCACGTATTTCCACGGGTAGAGCCCCACCAGCGCGAGGTAGAGTTTGGAAAAGGTGTTCATGCGGGGCACGCCACCCAGGCTGAGGGCCGTTTCGCGCGCCTTGAGCATGCGCGGGTCGGTGAGCGGCACCCCGGCCAGTTTCAACGCCAGGTAGGCCTTGATGGTGGCGTTCACCTCGGGCGGACCGCCGTAATAGATGTTCCAGCCTCCGTCCGGAAGCTGAAGCTGGAAGATGTGGTTCACCGCCTTCCGCTGCCATTCGGGATCAACCTTGCCGTCCCAATGGCGGAACACCAGCAAATCAGCCACGAGCGTGGCGTCCACCATCAATTCACCGATCCAATAGCCTTCCGGGTGTTGGAGGCGAAGCAGGTTTTGCTGCGCGCGTTCAATCGCTGGGTCCAACTCACGGACGGCCGCGGGACAGGATGTGCCCCCGTCGTTGTCGGACTGGGAAAGGCGGCCTTCAGGCGAGGTCGCAAACATTGTCTTTACTATGCGGAACAAAGGCTCCGTTGTAAAGTGAAGTTTCCCCGCCGCGCCCGTTCGGGAAACGAGCGGTTCCCGGGAGCGCCCGAAAGCGAACCGGGCGAACTCCCGGCGCCCCCTCTTCCGAGACTTCACGGATTCCCCCTCCGTCCGGGCCGGATTGCCTCCGCAAAACGCGCCGGCGCCCCCGTCGCCGATTGCCTCGAGCCGCGGAGAGGGCGCTTTTCGGCGTGCCTTCTTCAAGGGGTCGTGGTTCAACAGCGGTACGCGCCGGGCCGGCGCGGAGGGAAGCCATCGCATGGACAAGCTGCTGTTGATTGATGATGAGACGGACATGCACTACTCGTTCCGTCGCATCTTCGACTCCGCCGAGATCGAGCTGGCCACCGCCGCCAGCGGCGAGGAGGGGTTGCGTCTGCTGCCGCGCTTCCAGCCCGACCTGGTCATCATGGACATCCGCATGGGCGGGATGAACGGACTCGAAGTGCTGCGGCGCATTCGGGTCGCGGACGCCCGGCTGCCGGTGATCATGATGACCGCCTACGGCACCACCCAGGCGGCCATCGAGGCGATGAAACTCGGCGCGTACGACTACCTCCTCAAACCCTTCGACGTGCCGAAGCTGAAGGAACTCGTCACCCGCGCGCTGCGGGCCTCGCGCGCCATGCGGCAGGTGGTGGCGGTCGAACCGGAGCTGGACGCGGAGGATTTCGACCTCGGCATCGTGGGGCGCAGCGAACCGATGCAGCGGGTCTTCAAGCGGGTGGGCCAGGTGGCCGCCTCGGACGCCACCGTGCTCATCACCGGCGAGAGCGGCACCGGCAAGGAGCTGGTGGCCCGCGCCATCTACCAGCACAGCCGCCGCCACCAGCAGCCCTTCGTGGCCATCAACTGCGCCGCCATTCCCGAGACCCTGCTCGAGAGCGAGCTGTTCGGCCACGAAAAGGGCGCCTTCACCGGGGCCAACGCCCAGCGCATCGGGCGCTTCGAGCAGTGCCATCGGGGCACCATTTTCCTGGATGAAATCGGCGACATGAGCCTGCCCACGCAGACCAAGATCCTGCGGGTCCTGCAATCGGGCGCCTTCCAGCGGGTCGGCGGCAACGAGACCATTCAGGTGGACGTCCGCGTCATCGCCGCCACCCATCAGGACCTCGAACAGGCGGTGGCGGAGCGCCGGTTCCGCGAGGACCTGTTCTACCGGCTGAACGTGGTGCGCATCGCCCTGCCGCCGTTGCGCGAGCGCGCGGGCGACCTCCCGCTGCTGGTCAATTACTTCCTCCGCCGCCTGGGGCGCGACGCCCGCGGGCGCCTGAAATCCGTCTCGGCGGAAGCCCTCGAAGCGCTCGAACGCCACTCCTGGCCGGGCAACGTGCGCGAGCTGGAAAACGCCATCCAGCACGCCTCGGTCGTGGCCATCGGCGACACCCTCCTGGTGAGCGACCTGCCCGCGTCGCTCCGCGCCCGCCCGGACGAAACCGCCGCCGCGTCCCCGCCCGCCACGGCCGCGCCCGATCCGGACACCCCGCCGCCCGCCGCCGCTCCGGCCGCCGGGACTCCCTCCGACGTGGCCGGGCTGGCGGCCGGGTTGTTCGCCTGGGCGCGCCGGCATCCCGAGCTGAAAATCCTGCCCGCCGTCGAGCGGGAGCTGGTCCGGCACGCCCTCGAAGAGACCCGGGGCAACCAGGTCCAGGCCGCCAAGCTGCTCGGCATCACCCGGGCCACCCTGCGCAAACGCATGGAAAAATTCGGGCTCCGTTCCGCGCTCCGCTTCCAGTGACGCGTCCGTTTTCGGAAACGGAGGCTTGCGGAAAACAGGGGAATAAATGTCCAGCATAAAATGCGCCAGTTCGCGCTGTTTCAATTTGCGCCAAAAAGCAAACTGGAGAAAAGTAACGGACAGTCGGCAGCGATGCGATCGGGCGGCGGCTCCGGGGCCGGCCTGAACGACGCTGAAACGAGAGCATGAATTGGCTTGCCATTATGATGCTGAGCGGGAGCATGGCGGTGTTGGCGTTGCGCGCGGACGTAACGCTCATCGGCGGCAGTACGCGCAATGGCAATTTTGACGCGGACACCTCCTCCACGGACATTCGCAGCTTCGCGGACACGCCCAACTGGTACAACTTGGGCGGCAGCCAGACGGTCCGGGCCACCCGCACCACCCTCACGGCGCCGTCTCCGGGCGGGTTTCGCAACGCCGCGGTAAATCTGAACGGCAACCGCGTGTTTGGCAACGAAACCGGCCACACTCTGCGAAACGGCGACGTTTTCAGCCTGAGTTACATGTGGCGGGACTTGGGCACGGAATGGAACGACAGCGCGGACCAAATCCGGGTGCAGCTTTTTTACACCGACAACGACCAATTGACCGGCACGCAAACCACCATCGCCACCCATTATTCGGCCTATTCCACGTCCAACAACACGTGGGAAACCGTGACCGCCAACCGCTTTTACACGGCCTCCGGCGGCGCGGTGGGCAAAAAGTTGTTCGTCCGGTTCGAGGGCTGGCCGGGCGACAGCAGTGATACCACCGGCTACGCCCGGGTGGACAATTTCGAGCTGGTCCTGGTGCCCGAGCCGGCAACAATGTGGTGGGTGACCGCTCTGGGTGGCGCGGCCGGCTTCACCCGGCGGGCAATGTTCCGCCGGACGGAAGAAGGGGCATGAATTGGTGGTTCATGGTCCTGATGGGATTCGCCGCGGGCGGCTGGAGTCTTCACGCCGCCAGCACAACCCTCATTGGCGGCAGCACCCGCAACGGTAATTTTGACGCGGACACCTCCTCCACGGACATTCGCACCTTCGCGGACACGCCCAACTGGTACAACTTGGAAGGTGACCAGACCAGGCGGGCCACCCGCACCAACCGGCAGGCGCCGTCTCCGGGCGGGTTTCGCAATGCCACGGTGAAGTTGGACAGCAGCCGCATATTCGGCAACGAAACCGGGCACACCCTGCAAAGCGGCGACGTTTTCAACCTGAGTTACATGTGGCGAGACAGGCGCAACTGGAATGACAGCGCGGACCGAATCCGGGTGCAGCTTTTTTACACCGACAACGACCAATTGACCGGCACGCAAACCATCATCGCCACCCATTATTCAGACTATTCCTCTTCCGACGATACTTGGGAAACCGTGACTGACAACCGGTTTTACACGGCCTCCGGCGTCGCGGTGGGCAAAAAGCTGTTTGTCCAGTTTGAGGGCTGGCCGGGCGACAGCAGCGACACTCTGGGGCACGCCCGGGTGGACAATTTCGAGCTGGTCCTGGTGCCCGAGCCGGCAATGATGTGGTGGGTGGCCGCTCTGGGTGGCGCGGCCGGCTTCATCCGGCGGGCAAGGTTCCGCCGGATGGAAGAAGGGGCATGAATTGGTGGCTCATGGTCCTGATGGGATTCACCGCGGGCGGCTGGAGTCTTCACGCCGCCAGCACGACCCTCATTGGGGGCAGCACGGGCAACGGCGATTTTGAAGCGGATACCAGCTCGACCAATAAACGCACGTTCTCGGACACGCCCAACTGGACCAACCTTTCCAGCACGGGCCTGGGACAGAGCGAAGTGGCCACCCGCAACGACAAGAACCTGTCGGGCAGCTCGCGCAACGCCGTCATGAACATCAATGGCAAGCGCATCTTTGGCAACGACCCCGGCTACACCATCCAATCCGGCGATGTATTCAGTCTCAGCTACCAATGGCGGGACGCGTTCTTGTGGGACGACACGGCCGACCAGGTGCGGGTGGATTTGTTCACCACTTCCAACGACACCCTGACGGGCACGCAAACGATTCTTTACACGCTTTATTCGGGGCTTTCCACCAGCAATGAGACGTGGGAAACGGTGACGGCCAACCGCTTCTACACGGCCGGCGGCGGGGCGGTGGGCAAGAAGCTTTTCATCCAGTTTCAAGGTTGGGCGGGCAACAGCAGCGACACCGAGGGCTACGCCCGGCTGGACAATTTCACGCTGACGGTGGTTCCCGAACCCGATCCCGTCTGGCTGCTGGCGGCGCTGAGCGGCGCGGGCGTCCTCGTCCGCCGGCGCCGTCGGCGCGTGCCCGTTTCGGCGCGCTGATTTCCGGCCGAAGGCGGAACCGGGAACCCCGCGAAAAAGCAGAGCGTGGGAGCAAACCGGAAGGAGTGCGGACCGCGCCCCGCCGCCTACCGGCCCAGCCGGTCCAGCATCCGGCGATCCCGCTTGGTGGGACGCCCGGCCCCTTTGGGGCGACGAAAAAACGGATCCCGCCGGGCCTCGCGCGGGCGGAGGTATTCCTCCTCGGGGGTCAAATCCTCGGCGTATTGCGGCACGAGCCTGGCCCCCACCCGCCGCTCCAGGGGTTCGAGCACCCGGTAGCGGCGGGTGATTTCTCCCGTGCGGGCCTCGATGATTTCGCCCACGCGCACGGGGCGGGAGGGTTTCACCCGCTGTCCGTCAATGCGGACATGGCCCGCGTGGCAGGCGGCGATGGCGCGGGAACGGGTCTTGTAGAGCCGCACCGCCCAGAGCCACTTGTCGAGCCGGATCGTCGCTTTCCCCGCGGGGTCGGGCATCAGGCGGATTAAGCGGACACGACGTCCCGCGGGTCAAGCGCCAAGCCGCTGGCGGCGGCCGCCTTGCGGAAGTGAACGCGCGCTTTCCCCGCCCGCCGGCATTCGTTCCGGAGGGCTCACCGCAGCCGGATCACCGTGGCCACCGGGTCGGGCAGGACCTCGGGCAGGGTGATGACCAGCGAATCCCCGGCGCGCCGGGTGGCCAGCTTGCGCCCGTCCGCCAGCAGCGTGGCGGTGGTGGCCGGCGTGACCAGGGTGATCGTGCCGCCGGCCGGGCGCGCGAACAGGTGCAGGTAGAGGGTGTCGCCCTTGCGGGTGCAGCGACCGTCGAACGGCAGTTTCGCGAACGGACTGGCCTGGGTGCCGTAAATGGCCTCGCCATTGACCCTGAGCCATTTCCCCATGTCGCGCATCCGGACGACGCTCTCCTCGGGAATCGAGCCGTCGCCCTTGGGACCGACGTTCAGCAGGTAGTTGCCGCCCTTCGAGGCGATGTCCACGAGGGTGCGAATGAGTTTTTCGGAGGACTTCCACGCATGGTCGTTTTGGGAGTAGCCCCACGAGGTGTTCATGGTCATGCACTGCTCCCAATCCACCCCCGGCACGCCGCGCGACGGCACGGTCTGCTCCGGCGTGGTGAAGTCGCCCTGCGAGGGATCGAACGACGTCAGCCGCCCGACCGAGTCATTCTTCTCGATGTGCGGAATGCGGTAGAGCCGGTTGTTCATGATGATGCGCGGCTGGTGGGCGAACACCATCCGAACCAGCCGGTCGGCCTGCCAGAATTCGCCCTCGGCGCCGGGTTTCGAATAATCCCACCACAGGATGTCCACCGGCCCGTAATGGGTGACCAGCTCCCGCACCTGGGCGTGGAGAAAGGCCACGTACTTCGAGTGATCGCGCGGAGTCACCGCCACCCGGGAGGCGTAACGCGGATACGGCAGCCCCTTGGCGCGCGTGAAGTCGTACTGCGGATGATGCCAGTCAATGACCGAGTGATAAAACCCCACCCGCAACCCCTCGGCCCGGAGCGCCTCGACGATTTCCCGCACCAGGTCGCGCCCCACCACGTCGCCGGCGTCGTAATTGGTCACCTTCGAATCGTGCAGCGCGAAGCCCTCGTGATGCTTGGTGGTGAAGACCACGTACTTGCAGCCGGCCTCCTTGGCCAGCCGCGCCCATTCCTTCGCGAAACCCGGTTTCGGCTTGAACTTCGGAATCGCCTCGGCGGCGTAGGTGTAAGTGTCCACCCCCACCCGGTGTTGAATCCACTCCATGCCGCCGCGATTGCCCACCGACTTGCCCTTCCACGTGCCGCCCAGACCGGAATAGAGCCCCCAATGAACGAACATGCCGAACCGCGCCTCGCGCCACCACGCCATGCGGGCATCACGGGCGGCGGGGGATTCCGGCGGCAGACCGGCTTGGAGGGCGGTGGTCGTCGTCATCAGCAGCAAGGCCAACAGGGTGTTTGCGCGTGCGTTCATGGCCGCGAGTGTGAAGAAGAAACGCCCCCGGCTCAAGCCCCGCGTGTCCCGGTCCCGTTCCGTCCCCGAAATCAGCAAACGGCCCGCGCCATTTCCGTCCGCGCCCGGCCGAAAAGCAGGCTCCTCCCGCCGCGAAAGGAGCCCGCGGCCTGCGGGAATGCCGCAAAATGCCGCCCGATGGCAGGCCGGGTTCCCCACCCCGGCGTTTCCCGTCCGGCTCTCAGTCTTCCGGCTCGATGCTCTTCTTGAATTTGAGCTTTTTGGCCTGGGCCAGGACGGTCTTGAGCGATTTCATGCCGGCGGTGCAGGAGGGTTCCAGCAGCGAGGCCGCCGCCGCCGCCACGCCGGTTTCGAGACAACGCGGCAGCTCCCAGCCCTCGTGCAGACCGAGCAGCGCCCCCGCGCAAAAGGCGTCGCCGGCCCCGGCGGTCCCGGCGATCTTCCTGGCCGGCACGTTGACGGAGGACTGCCAGAAATCCTCGCCCTTGCGGGTCCGGGCGAAGGCGCCTTCGGGAAAGTGGATGATCACCAGCTCGCGCACCCCCATCTGGAGCAACGCCCCGGCGGCGTGCCGGAGGAACACCGTGTTCAATTCGCCGTCCTCCTGGCGAATCCGGAACCCGGCGGTCTTCCCGGCTTCGATCTCGTTGAGGATGCAGTAGTCCACGTGTTTCAGCGCCGGCGTGACGATCTGCTTGAACCGGTCGCTGTCCTCGCTCACCACGTCCACGCAGGTCTTGAGCCCGGCCGCCTGGGCCGCCGCCAGCAACGCCGCCGCCTTGGTGCCGAACTTGCGGTCCGGCTTGTCGAGTTCGTCCAGCAGCAGGAGGTAGCCCAGGTGGAACAGGCGCGCCTTGATCTTGCTGAAATCCAGATCGTCCCCCTTCCACAGGGCGTTGGCGCCGCGCAGATGAAAGAAGGTGCGCCGCCCGCCGTTGATCTCGGTCATCACGTCGGTGTACGACGTGGGCGCGGCGGTGGTGGTCTTGAGGTGTTTGGTGTCAATCTTGTGCTGCTTGCAATCGGCGAGGATCCGCGCCCCCAGGGCGTCCTTGCCCACCAATCCCGCGGCCAGCAACGGAAAGGGCGCCCCCAGTTTGGCGAGATCCACGAGAACATTGTACGCCGCGCCGCCGGTGCCCTGGGACTGGCGGCTGATGTTCGCCAGTTGCTCGGGCTGGGGATACACGTCGATCAGCTTGACCTGGTCAATGATCCAATTGCCGCCGGCCAGCAGGCCGTTGCGCGCGGGAGGTGCTTTCTTGCTCATCTGAAGTTTGCGCTGTCGGTTCGGCATCCCGGGGCTCGTTCGTCTGCCGGGATGGCGAAAGCGTAACGGAACCCCGGCGGCTCTGTCACCCGGAAAATCGGCCGGTCCCCCACCGCGACCACGACGGGAAGAAACGAAAACTCACCACCAGCGGCATTGCCTTCCCCCTGCCGGGCAGCACCCGCCTCTGGCGGGCTGAGCTGGGCGTCCCGCCCAGCTTCTCAACGCGCGTGAAGCAGTTGAGACAGCCATGATCAGGGAACGGGGGCTTCGGCGGGACGCTCCCGCGGATGCGGGACGGGACGCGGGTGCTGCCCCGAGCGAGCAAATCCACCTTTAAGCAGGAAATGCAAAAATTAACTGTAACGGGTTTCACTCACCCTGCGAGTCCGGCGGCCTCCGGTCCGGCGACTTTGAATTCCTTCGAGAAATCGAAGGCGATGCTTTCGCCCGAACGAGCGCCTTCCACGCCGAAGGTGCTGCCGGGTTCGCCGGTCGAAGTTTGAGTGCTGGGCAGCGTCTCGCCCACCGCCTGAGCGACCGTGCCGATTACTCTGCCCTGCATCTGGGCGTGATCGCCGCCTTCTTTGAGCGCCACG
>CAZRPT010000019.1:0-14483 GCA_964601985.1 uncultured Verrucomicrobiota bacterium | reverse complement strand
CTTCCCGGCCGGGATTCGAAGAAACAAGCGTCCCACTCCCCGTCGCGGCCAAAGGTTGCTGGCGGGAAGGTCGCTTTGGTAAGCTCTCCCCGCCATGCGGATTTTATCGGGCATCCAGCCTTCGGGCTCGCTTCACCTGGGCAACTATTTCGGGATGATGCGGCCGGCCATCGAACTGCAAGCGCAGGGCGAGGCCTACTACTTCATCGCCGATTACCACTCGATGACGTCGCTCTTCGACGCCGAGGAGCGTCGCCGGAACACCTTGGACGTGGCGCTCGACTTCCTCGCCTGCGGCCTCGATCCGAAGAAGACGGTCTTCTTCCGCCAGTCCGACGTGCCGGAGGTAACCGAGCTGACCTGGCTGCTGATGACCCTCACCCCGATGGGCCTCCTGGAGCGCTGCCACAGCTTCAAGGACAAGACCGCCCGCGGCATTCCCGTCAACGCCGGCCTGTTCACCTACCCGGTCCTGATGGCCGCCGACATCCTGATCTACGACTCGAACGTCGTGCCGGTGGGCCAGGACCAGAAACAGCACGTCGAGGTCACCCGGGACATCGCCATCAAGTTCAACGAACAGTACGGCAAGACCTTCGTGATCCCGGAGCCCCGCATCCGGGCCGCCACCGCCAAGGTGCCCGGCGTGGACGGCGCCAAGATGAGCAAGAGCTACGGTAACACCATCGAAATCTTCGGCGCCGAGAAGCCGCTGCGCAAACGCATCATGAGCATCGTGATGGACAGCCGCACTCCGGACGAGCCCAAGCCGGACGCGGACCAGAACCTGGCCATCCAACTGCTCCGCCTGGTCGCCCCCGAAGACGTGGCCCGCGAATACGAGGAACGCCTCCGGGCCGGCGGCCTGGGTTACGGCGACCTGAAGAAAAAGCTCTTCGAGTGCTACTGGGAATTCTTCGCCGAGCCGCGCCAACGGCGGCAGGAACTCGAACAAAACCTCGACTACGTCCACGAAGTGCTGCGTGACGGCGCCGAACGCGCCCGCGCCGTGGCCACCCGGGTTCTCTCCCGCGCCCGCCGCGCCTGCGGCTTGGGATAACGCTTCCGTCTGTTCCGCGAAAAAGCGCGCCCCCGGCGGCGCGCCTCAAGCGGGCTGATACCAGTCTATGGTGCCCGGCACGAGATTGAGCGAAGCGCGTGACTGACCAGCCGGCCGGCGCGAAAATCCGGGGAGACGAGGGGGCAAAGGTCCGAGGGAAATCCCCCAAGAACGCGCCCTCCGTGGCGCCGAAGTAATGAAGCGACCACGAAGGGCCGCCGCAAACCGGGAGCTTTTTTGCCGCCCTCCGCGACGGGGACGGCCGCTACTGTTTCGCGTCCGGGGAGGCGGGAGACTCCAGTCGGGCTTTGATTTCCTCGAGGAGTTTTTGGTAGGGGCCGCGACGCAGCTTGGTGAGGCGTTGTTCGTCCTCGATCCGGGTGTCGCCCGCTTCCCGAACCATGAAGGCCTGGGCCGAGAGCTGGTAGGAAACACTGCTGGCGCTCGTAATGTAGAGTTTCACCCGCAGGGTCACGTCGGGCGACCAGCCGCCGTAGAGCACGTTGTCCATGGTGCTGCCCGCCTTTTCGAACACCAGAATGTCCGGGCCGGAGACCCGCGTATGATAGAAGTGCCCCGTGAACACCGCAATGGCGGCCTTCCGGATTTCATCCATCGTGTGGTTTTCGATGACGACGCTGGCAAAGCTGGAGGAGCCGCCGCGGGCCGCCGTCTGACAGCCGCTGAAGCTCCACGGCAGCAGGGCCAGCAGCAACGTCGCGAGGAAACGCCGGCGCCGCGCGCCGGCCGGTCGGGAGGAAGGGAGGGGGGTCATTTCGAGGAGGAGGAGCGGGGTTGAGGCAGCGCCGCCGGGTAATGGGCGAGGATGCGTTCGAGGGCGTCGTTGATGCGCGCCGCTTCCCGGGCGCGGTCGGGAGTCTTGCCGCTGGTGGCCCAGCCCACCCAGACCATTTTCCTGGTGTGGTTGTCGTACACCTCCACGATCAGGGTGTTTTCTTCAAAGGTCCGGGCGTCCTGCAGTTGATAACCGTAGGCGTAGGGATATTTTTTGGTCCAGCCCACCCGCCCGTAATAGGGCATGTATCCCCACGTGGTGACATCCACATGGGGCACCATCTTGCCGCGCACGAAGATCGCCACGTCCGCCTCGCGCACGGGCGCCTCCTCATAGCCCTTGCGGCGGAAGATGTCCTTCACCGAGCGGGTGATCACCGGGGCCACCCGCAACGCCAGTCCGGGATCCGTTTCGGAAATGCGGTCCGGCAGCGGCAGCAGGGCAAAGGTGTGATACGCCGCCAGGCTGGCCTGGGGATCCCGCGCGGTGCGCACCGAGCCGGTGCTGGCGCATCCCAGCAGCAGGATCAAGCCGCCCGCCGCGACACAAGGGCGAAACCAATTCATGCGGGCATGTTACGGGCTGGCCACGGAAAAGCAACGGTCCCGGCGCGGAAACCGCCGGAACGGCGCCGCCCGCGGGCGGCGAATTTTGCGGCGTTTTTCCGCCGGAGACGCTAACCTGACCGCCATGCGCGCATTGCCCCCCACGGGATTTACCTCGGTGATCCACGCCGCCGGCGGTCTGGTCTGGCGGCGGGGCCCGAACGGTCCGGAACTCGTGCTGGTCCGCCGCCGCCGTTACGGCGAGGAATGGAGCCTGCCCAAGGGCAAGCTCGACCCCGGCGAGAGCTGGGAGGAGGCCGCCCTCCGCGAGGTGCGCGAGGAAACCGGCCTCGAAACCGAGCTGATCGCGCCCGCCGGCGGCCAGGTGTACCGCGTCAAAAAAAACCTGAAGGTGGTGCTTTACTGGCACATGACCGTGCGGGCCGAGGTGGGCCAGCCGGATCCGGAGGAGGTGACGGCCCTGCGCTGGAGCCGCCCGGAAACCGCGTTGGCCGAGCTGACCTACCCCCGGGAACGGGAAATGCTCGCCGCGGCCCTGCCCGAACGCCCGGAGGTGGCATAAGAGGCGGTCGGAAAAACGGGCCATCCCGCCGCGTGAGGGCACGCGGCCTGCAGGAGGGGCGCAAAATTGTCTTCTCGCTGCAGGCCGGGTTTTCCGATCCGGCGTTTTTTCGACGGGCTCGGGGGGCTTTTCTTTGTCCGGTTATTTTCGTTTTCGGGGGGCGGGGCGGTATGGATGCGCCCAGTGCGCCCGGAGAAGCGCCCGCAATTCGCGGACCACTTCGGCGCGGGCGGGATCCGCGGCGAGGTTGTGGTATTCGTGGGGGTCGCGGTCGTGGTCGTACAGTTCCCGGCCCCTGCGTCCGTTGTCCCATTCGGTGTAACGCCAGCGCTCGGTGCGCACCGAATAGCCGGGGAAGCGCCCCCGCCAGACCTGCGTGAAGGCGGGCTTGTCCCACGGGGCGCGGGGATCCTCCAGGAGGGGGCGCAGGCTGCGCCCGGGGAGATTCGCGGGCGGTTCGAGTCCGGCCAGATCGGCAAGGGTGGGATACAGGTCCACCGCTTCGACGGTGCGCCCGCAAGCTTTCCCCCGGGTTTGCTGTCCCGGAGCGGCGATGATGAGCGGAATGCGGGCCGCCTCCTCGAACAGGCTCTGTTTCATCCACAAGCCGTGCTCGCCCAACAGGTAACCGTGGTCGCTCCAGAAGACCACCACCGTGCGGTCGGCGAGCCCCAGTTCGTCCACGGCCGCGAGCAGCCGGCCCACCTGGGCGTCCACGAAGGTCACGGTGGCGTAGTAGGCCCGCTTGGCTTCGCGCGCCTCCCGGCGGCGGACGCCGAACCACGGCCGGGGCCGGGTGGAGAGCAGCGCCGCCTCCGGCACGTCGGCGAGATCATCCGCCGGTTCGCGGGGCATGCGCACTTGGGCGAGGGGATAGCGGTCGAAATATGCCGCCGGCGCCACGTAGGGGCAGTGCGGCCGGTACAATCCCGCCGCAATGAAAAACGGCTCGTGGCGATGGCGGCGCAGGAGATGGATGGTTTCGTCCACCACGAGGCCGTCGGTTTCCTCGTCGTCGTCACCCGCGGCGGCCAGGAAGCTGAGCGAGCTGCCCAGGCCGCGCCGGGGGGTGTGGTTGGTGACCAGATCCTCGTCGTCCTTGTCCCGCCCGCGCGGATTGACCACCTGATCCCAGCTTTGGGGGTCGTCCAGTCCGCTGGTGCCGATCTGGCCGGGGTTGCCGTAGTGGTACACCTTGCCGATGCGCGCCGTGAACCAGCCGTGGTTTTTGAACAACTGCGGCAGGGTCACGATGTCCGGGAGGTGGGTGCGGAAATGGTAATGCAGGTCGAACACCCGCGTGGCGTCCGGATAAAGGCCGGTCAGCATGGAGGAGCGGCTGGGACTGCACAGGGGAAACTGGCAATAGGCCCGCGTGAAGCGCGTGCCCCGCGCCGCCAGGCGGTCAATGTTCGGCGACTGGACGAGCGGGTGGCCGTAACAGCCCAGATCGGTGTTCAGGTCGTCCACGGCGATGAACAGCACGTTGAGCCGCGCCGGCGCCGGCGCGGCGCGCAGGGAGAACGCGCCCGGCAACGCCGCCGCCAGCCCCATCATCCACCCCAGCCAGAAGGAAATTTTCATGGGGCCAGTGTGAGCAAAGAATCCGCCTCTGACCAGCGGGGAAGCCGAACGGCGGGGCGCGCCGGGGAGGCCGGGGAGGGCGAAAACGTCGAAAGCTGGGGCGCGGTTTTCCTCCGGGGGCGGAATTTTCGTCGGTTCCCGCGTTTCGGCGGGGCGGCCGCAATCTCTTTTCCCGCGTTTGTTTCGGGATTATCCTGCCGCGTCATGAACGATTCACCGACTCCCGAAGCCCTGCAGGTGTCCTGCGTGCAAATGCATTGGGCGCGGCCGCTCGAATACAATCTCGACCGCACCCGCTACTACCTCGAAGCCGCTGCCGGGGAGGGCAGCCGGGTGGTGCTCTTCCCGGAAACCAGCCTGACCGGCTACTACTTTCCCGACATCCTCCGGCTCGATCCCGCCCGGATCGAGGCCGCCCTCGAAGCCACGCGCGAGGCCGTGGCGGCGGCGGGGGTGTGGGCCATCGTGGGGTCGCTGCGCCAAACGCACGACCGCTTCCTCAATCTCGCCCACGTGATCAATCCCCGCGGCGCCATCGTCCACGAATACGCGAAGGTGCACCTGGCCGGACGCGACGAGCACCGGCATTGCCGGCCCGGCGGGAAGCTGTCGCTCTTCGAGATTGACGGCATCCCGTGCACGCTGGGCATCTGCCGGGACGGGCGGCATCCGGAAATCTACCGGCTGCCCGCGATGGCCGGGGCCCGGATTTTCTTTCAGCCCTCGTGCAGCTCCGACGAAGTCGAGGCGGTGGCGTGGAAGCGGGTTTCCGGCCGGGCGCAGCTTCCCGCCGGCCCCACCACGGGCATCTTTCACTGCGTCGCCAACACCATCGGTGAAACGCCCGACGGCAAACAGACGTCGAGCGGCCAGTCCTTCATCCGCGAACCCAACGGTCTGCCGCTCGCCGAAGCCGGCCGGCATCAGGAGGAAATGATCACCGCCGTGCTCGATCTCAGCCGGGCCGACCGCCGCTACGCCCTCGACAGCCTCAATGACCCGCCGTTTCTCCGCCCCTATTGGGAGCAAATGATCGCCGAGGTCCGCCGGCACGCCGACGACCCGGCGCGGTAGGTCGGCGCGGGCTTGCATCCCCGGCGAAACCCGCGACCATGCCCGAAACAGCACGCCGTCCCTCGCCTCGCCGCGGGGCGGCCTCACGAAAAATTCAGCTCATGAAAATCCGCGTTTCTCGATTGTTGCTCCCCGCCGGCGTCGCCGGGTGGTTGAGCCTGGCCGGTTCCCTCTCCGCCGCCGAAGTGCCGCAATGGCGGTCCCTCTTCAACGGACGCGACCTCACCGGATGGGTCAACGTCAACACCGCCCCGGACACCTGGAGCGTGCGCGACGGCCTGCTGGTGTGCCGCGGTCATCCGATCGGGGTCATGCGTTCGGAGCGGCAGTACGAAAACTTCCTCCTGCACATCGAATGGCGGCACATGGAGCCGGGCGGCAATTCCGGCGTGTTCGTCTGGAGCGAAGGCACCGTGCCCGAAGGCCGCCGGCTGCCCAAGGGCATGGAAGTGCAGATGCTCGAACTGGACTGGGTGAAGCTGCACCCGCTCAAGGACGGCTCCCTGCCGCCCATCGCCTACGTGCACGGCGAACTGTTCGGCGCGGGCGGGCTCAAGACCACCCCCGACAACCCGCGCGGCGTCCGCAGCAAGTCGCTCGAAAACCGCTGTCTCCCCCGGGGGCGGTGGAACGTGTACGACGTGGTGTGCGTGGACGGCACGGTCAAGCTGGCGGTCAACGGCAAGTTCGTGAACGGCGTCCGCAACGCCTCGGTCAAGAAGGGCTACCTCTGCCTCGAATCCGAAGGGGCGGAAATCCACTTCCGCAACATCCAGATCCTCGAACTCCCGCCCGGCATCACCCGTCCCGATCAGGTCGCGCCGGTGGTGTCGGGTCCGTGAAGCAAGAAATGCGCTCCCGGCCCGGAGGGCTTCAAAGGCCGGCGGAAAAGTGGGGCCTCGGGGGGATCACGCGGCCTGCCGGACGGGCGTAAACCACCCCTCGCCGGCTGGAGGCCGGGTTTCCCGACCCGGCCTCTTCAGAGGTTTTCAGGAAGCCTCCGGCGACGCGGACGAGGAAGCGGGGGCGCGCCGGCCGCGCAGCCGGAGGTTCAACATCTCCACAAACACCGAAAAGGCCATCGCGAAGTAGATGTAGCCCTTGTTGATGTGCTGCCCCAGGCCGTCCGCCACCAGTACCACCCCCACCAGCAGCAGAAAACTCAACGCCAGCATCTTGAGCGTGGGGTGGGCCTCGATGAAGCGTCCCACCGCGCCCGCGAAAAACATCATGAATCCCACCGCGATGACCACCGCGGCAATCATCACTCCCAGGTGCTGCGCCATGCCCACGGCGGTGATGACCGAGTCGAGCGAGAACACCACGTCGAGCAGCATGATCTGCACGATCACGCTGGCAAACGAAGCCGCCGCCTTGCGGGTTTCGGGGGGCCCGTCGCCTTCCAGCTTCTCGTGAATCTCATGGGTGGCCTTGCCGATGAGGAACACCCCGCCCAGCAGCAGGATGAGGTCGCGCCCGGAAAAACCGCGTCCGAAGAGATGAAAAAGCGCGGTCGTGAGCCCCATGATCCAGTTGATGGCCAGCAACAGGAGGATGCGCTCGAACATCGCCGCCAGAAGCCCCACACGGCGGGCGCGTTCCTGCTGTTCGCGCGGCAACTTGCCCGCCAAAATGGCGATGAAGATGATGTTGTCAATGCCCAGAACCACCTCGAGGGCGGTCAGGGTGGCCAAACTGATCCAGATTTCCGGGTTGAACATCCAGTCCATCATCAACGTCCCCTACCTCACGCCAAAATGTCGGCGGCCACAACGGAAATCGCGCGCCCCAGGAAACGCGCGTTCCGGCGGGCGCCTTCGAGCGAGGCCGGTTCCCGTGCGCGGGAAGCCGGCCGGTCACTCATTCCGGCGACACGCGGCGGCGCAGCGCCTTGATGCGCGCCCGATGGACCTTCTCCGCCCGCCTGCGTTCCTTGGCGCGGGGACCGGGCTTCCGGCGCTGACGTTGCGCGCGGGCCCGCCGGGCCTGCTCGGCGGCCCGGCGCTCCCGCCGCCGGGCTTCCAGTTTTTCACACAACCACTGCCGGGCGAGGTACCGGTTCATCCCCTGCTGGCGGGCGCTCTGGCATTTCACCCGCAAGCCGGTGGGCTGGTGGCGCAGCATGACGCAGGTGGCCACCTTGTTGACGTTTTGGCCGCCGTGTCCGGAGGCGCGCACGAACGTCTCGCGCAAATCCTCCTCCCGCAGCCCCACCGCCGCCATGCGCCGGGCCAGTTCGGCGGCTTTCTCCGGACTGACGGGCAGGGCGCGCATGAGGGGGGCGGCAAGGAAACCGGAAACAGGAGGGCGGGGAAAAACGCTCAACGCTTCGGAAAAGGGGGCCCGCCGCGACGCGCCGTCGGGCCGAAAAGCCGGTTCAATCCGCTCCACGCGAGAAAGGCCAGCCCCAGCGGCGTGCCGAAAATCGAAGTGGGAACCGCCGCCAGCCCCCCCAGCAACAGGGCCAGCCGAAGCGCCCGACGCCGCGGATCGCCCTTCACGAAACGCTGCACCAGCAATGTGGGGAAAAAGACCGTGACGAAACTGGCCGGAATCGTAAACCACCACGCGGCCACCGCCCAGTCGGCGAAATTCCACAAATTGTCCACCGCCAGCAGCACCACCGCCGAGAGCGGATGCACCGGCGGTCCCGAAAGCGCGCGTTCCCCCTCCGGATTCTCCTCCGGCCCCAACACGGGCTCCACCTCGATCACCGGAATCTCATCTTCTGGAGCGGATGCGTTTTTCATGTCCCGTCGCGCGCCACTGATGGCACAACCGCCGGCGCCGCGCAAGCTGGAGGCGCGCGGCCCGCGGGGGAAGGAAAAGCGCCAAACGCCCCCGGGCGTCGGGGCATTTCGCCGTTGACGATTTTCCCGGCGCACCGCACGGTTGCCCGCCCTGAGCGGCATGCTGACGATCCTCTTCATCTGCACCGGCAATGTCTGTCGCAGCCCCATGGCCGAGGGGCTGCTGCGGCATTTGGACGGCGGGCGCGGGCGGTATCGCGCCCGGTCCGCCGGCGTGGGCGCCGTGGAGGGCATGCCCCCCAGCCGCAACGCCATCATCGCGATGCGGGAGCTGGGCATCGACATCTCGGGACAACGCAGCCGCCCGGTCACCGCTCAACTGCTGAAGGAGGCGGACTACGTCTTCGGCATGACCCAGGGCCACGTGGACGCCATCGCGTTGATGTATCCCGAGGCGGTGGAAAAAACCTTTTTGCTCCGGCACTTCGAGGAGGAAGCGCCGGGATTCAGCCGGGACATCGCCGATCCCATCGGCGCCCCGCTGGACGTGTACCGGATTTGCCGCGACGAGATTCAACGCGCCATCGAAATCATGCTAGACCACCTCGATCCGCAAGCCACCGCCGGTGGCGAAACCGACACTGCCCCCGCCCCCCTGCCGCTCGCCATCGGCGCCGACCACGCCGGGTTCGCGCTGAAGCAGGCCCTCATCGAACACCTGACCGCCCGGGGCGTGGCGTTCAGCGACGTGGGCACCCATTCGACCGATTCCACCGACTATCCCGATTACGCCCAGGCGGTGGCCCAGTTGATCCAGGAAGGCAAGGCCGGCCGGGGCATTCTGGTCTGCCACACCGGCATCGGCATGAGCCTCGCCGCCAACAAACAGCCCGGCATCCGCGCCGCGTTGGTCACCGACGAGGAAACCGCCCGGCTCAGCCGCAGTCACAACGACGCCAACGTCCTCTGCCTGGGCGCGCACAACACGCCGGCCGACGTGGCGGCGCGCCTGGTGGACATTTTCCTCGAAACCCCCTTCGAGGGCGGGCGGCACGATCGCCGGGTGCGCAAGCTGGAGCCGCCGCACGAAAACCTCCGGCTCGCGGCGGTGGATCCCGGGATCGCCGGGGCCATCCGCTCCGAACGCAACCGTCAGCAGGAAAACATCGAGCTGATCGCCAGCGAAAACTTCACCAGTCCCGCCGTCATGGAGGCCCAGGGCTCGGTGCTCACGAACAAATACGCCGAGGGCTACCCGCGCAAACGGTGGTACGGCGGTTGCGAGTTCATTGACGACGCCGAGCAACGGGCCATTGACCGCGCCAAGGCGCTCTTCGGCGCCGAGCACGCCAACGTGCAGCCCCACTCCGGCAGCGGCGCGAACATGGCGGTCTATTTCGCCTTTCTCGAGCCGGGCGACCGCATCCTCACGATGGACCTCTCGCACGGCGGCCACCTCACCCACGGCAACAAGGTCAACTTTTCCGGCCGCTTCTTCGAGGTGGTCCATTACGGCGTCACCCGCGAGACCGAGACGATTGACTACGACGAACTCGCCCGCCAGGCCCGGGAACACCGGCCCAGGATGATCACCGTGGGCGCCAGCGCCTACCCGCGGATCATTGACTTCGAGCGGATGGCGGCCATCGCGCGGGAAGTGGACGCGATGCTGCTGGCGGACATCGCCCACATCGCCGGTCTCGTGGCGGCGGGGCTGCATCCCAGCCCGGTGGGCCACGCGGACTTCGTCACCACCACCACCCACAAAACCCTGCGCGGTCCGCGCGGCGGTCTCATCCTCTGCCCCGAGCGGTACGCCAAGAAGATTGATTCGCAGGTCTTCCCCGGCATCCAGGGCGGCCCGCTGGAACACGTCATCGCCGCCAAGGCAGTCTGCTTCCACGAGGCGCAGCAGCCGGAGTTCAAGGAGTATCAGGCGCAGATCCTCAAAAACGCGCAGGCCCTCGCCGAGGGACTGAAACAAAACGGCTTTCGGCTGGTCAGCGGTGGCACCGACAACCACCTCATGCTCGTGGACGTGGGCGCGAAGGACATGACCGGCAAGGAATGCCAGATCGCGCTCGACCGGGCGGGCATCACGGTGAACAAGAACACCATCCCCTTCGAGACCCGTTCGCCCTTCCAGGCCAGCGGCATCCGGATCGGTTCGCCCGCCGTCACCACGCGCGGCATGAAGGAGGCGGAGATGGCGGCCATCGCCGACATGATCAGCGAAGTGCTCCTGGACCCGGCCAACGAAACCGTCGCCGCCGAAGTGCGCCACCGCGTCCTCGACCTCACCACCCGCTTCCCCCTGCCGTACTGAACCAAGCCCCGCCGCCGGCGGAGGGGCGGAAGCGCCAGCGGGAGAAGCGTGTTTCATCATGCCCCAGGATTACGGCCGGGGGAAACGGGGCACGAAGCCTCGTCCAAAAGACTGTCGGAAAACACCGGGTTGGGAAACCCGGCCTGGCGTCAAGGAGCATTTCGCGCGCCGTCCGCGAGCCGCGGGCCCGTGCGCGGCGGAACGTCGCGCTTTTCAGACAGACTCCGAGAAACCCTTGACCTCGACAAACCAATGAGCCAACCCTCGGCCGCCGTTGTCATGTTATTTGAGGCGGCGATCTCCGCCATCCATCTTGCCCCGGTGTCATTTTTTACCGAGGCAGTACATTGGGGCGGAATTCACGCTTGCAATGCGGGACGGGTTGGGGCCAAGTGGCTGCTTTGATTTGGATCGCCTATGACGCTCAGCGACATGCTCCAGCCGGAGAACATCATCCCCGACATGAAGGCGCGGGACCGGTGGGAAGCCATTGATGAATTGATCGCCCAACTGGTGGCCACCGGCACCCTCCGCAAGGAAGACCAGGAGGCCATTGCCGGGGTGGTGCGCAAACGCGAGCACTCGATGAGTACCGGCATCGGGTTCGGCGTGGGCATTCCGCACGCCTCCACCAATCTGATCTCCGACGTCGCGGCCGCGTTCGGGCGTTCCAAGAAAGGCATCGAGTTCGAGGCCCTCGACGCCCAGCCGGTGACGTTGGTGGTGTTGTTCCTGGTGCCGCAGGGCATGTTTCAGAAACACCTCCACACCCTGGCCCGGATCGCCAAGATGCTCCATCAACGCAAAATCCGGGAGGCCCTGGAACAGGCGCCCGATCGCGAGGCCATCGCCGCCATCATCCGGGAACAGGGCACGGAACTCTGAACCGCTTTTCGGGACCCGCCCTTCCGGCCCCGCGATGATCGTCGCCGCCGCGCGGACGTGTCCGTTCCTTTTCCGCCATGCTGCACCGAATCCTCGAAACGCGCCTGCAGGAAGCCGTCCAACGCCGCTTCCCCGACGCCGACCGCTCCAGCATCCTCGTCCGGCCCTGTCCCGATCCGAAATTCGGCGACTACCAGACCAACGCCCTGATGGGGCTGGCCAAGCGCAACCGGCTCAACCCGCGCCAACTGGCCACCGAGATCGCCGCCGAACTCGAGCTGTCCGACGTGGCCGCGCCGCCGGAGGTGGCGGGCCCGGGCTTCCTGAACTTCCGCCTCCGTCCCGAGGCCCTCGCCGCCACCCTGGCCGAAGCCGCGCGGGGCGGGCACCTCTTTTTCCGGCCCGTCGAGCAGCCGCGGACGGTGGTCATTGACTTCAGCTCGCCCAACGTGGCCAAGCCGATGCACGTGGGCCACATCCGCTCGACCATCCTCGGCGACTGCCTGGCCCGCACCTTCCGGCTGCTGGGCCACCGGGTGATCACCGACAACCACATCGGCGACTGGGGCACCCAGTTCGGCAAGATTCTGCTGGGCTGGAAGACCGACCTCGACGAAGCGGCGCTGGCGGCGAATCCCATCGGCGAGATGGAACGGCTCTACCGCAAAATCAACGCCGCCTGTGAGGCCGACCCCGCCGTGCTCGAACAGGCCCGCCGGGAGCTGGTGAAGCTCCAGGAAGGCGACCCCGAAAACCGCGCGATCTGGCAGCGCATGATCGAGCTGTCGCAGGGGCAGTTCGACGCCATTTACCAGCGGCTGGGCGTCCGCTTCGATCACGCCCTTGGCGAGAGCTTCTACAACGACCGCTTGGCGGGCGTGGTGCGGGAACTGCGGGAACGGGGCATCATCCGCGAAAGCGAGGGCGCGCTGGTGGCCTTTTTCGAGGACGTGCCCGCCTTGAAAAAACATCCCGCCATCGTGCGCAAACGGGACGGCGCGGCCAACTACACCACCACCGACCTGGCCACGCTCGAATACCGCTGGCAGACGTGGCATCCCGACGAAATCATCTACGTCACCGACGGCCGCCAGCAGCTCCATTTCCAGCAGGTCTTCGAGATCTTCCGCCGCTGGCATCCGGAGGCCACCGTCAAGCTGTCGCACGTCTGGTTCGGCTCCATCCTCGGCGAGGACGGCAAACCGCTCAAGACCCGCACCGGCGAGAACGTCAAGCTGGCCGACCTGCTCGACGAAGCCGAGGAACGCGCCTTCCAGGTGGTCACGGAGAAGAACCCCGACCTGCCCGAGGCGGAGCGGCGCGAGATCGCCCGCATCGTGGGCATCGGCGCGGTGAAATACGCCGACCTCTCGCCCAACCGGCAGAGCGATTACGTCTTCAGTTGGGACAAGATGCTGGCCCTCAACGGCAACACCGCCCCCTACCTGCTCTACGCCGCCACCCGCATCCGCAGCATCTTCCGCAAACTCGAAGCGGGCGGGGAAACCTTCGACCCCGCCGCGGCCGCCGGGCGATTGACGCTGACCGAGCCCGCCGAGCTGGCCCTCGCCCGGCATTTGCAAAACTTCGATCTCGTCCTCGAATCCGTCGCCGCCGAGCACCGGCCGAATTACCTGACCAACTACCTCTACGAACTGGCGGGCCACTTCACCGGTTTTTACGAAGCCTGCCCGGTGTTGCGCGCCGGGGAACCCGCGCGGAGCAGCCGCCTCCTCCTGTGCGAGCTGACCCTGCGCGTCCTCCGCCGGGGCCTCGAAACCCTCGGCATCGAAATCCCCCGGCGGATGTAACCCCCGGCGGATGTAACCCCCCGGATCATCCCCGGAAGCCGTCCCGCGCGACCCGCGGGCGCGGAAATCCGAGGGACCGGGGGAGCGAGGGCCGAAGGAAATCCGAATTCCGAATTCCGAAAGAGAAGCGCGCGCGTCGGTAGCGCAGACTTCCAGTCTGCTGTGTCGCCGGCTTCCAGCCGGCCAAGCGGGCGAGGAAAAGCGGCCGCCGCGTAATGGGGGAAATCGGCAGATTGGAAATCTGCGATACAGCAGGCTGGAAGCCTGCGCTACGGGAGGGGAGCGCACGCGCCTCGCGTGTCCCGAGGGGCGCCATCGCCCCTCGGTCCCCCCGCAGCCGGTTTCCGCGGCCGCGCCGGTTCCGCCCCTTCAGGGCCGGTCGGGAAACGCCGGGTCAGGGGACCCGGCCTACAGGGGCGCGACTTGTTCCCCTGGGCGTTGCCCGGGGCTGATGGGTGTTGCGCCTTCGGCGCGGGGAGTTTCGGATTTCGGATTTCGGGATTCGGATTTCCCCCGGCCCTCGCTCCCTCGCTCCTCCGGATTTCCCGGCCCGCGGGCGGGCTCCTCCTACATCCGTTCCCGAAGCCAGCGTTGCATCAGGGGCACGCGCAGCGACCATTGGCCCTCGGCGGTTTCCCGCACCAGCAAATGCCGCTGCAAGGTCCGGCGCAGCTCGTCGTCCGCGGGCGGAGGCTGGGTGTCGCGATCACGGAAACCGGACAGATACTCCCACGCCGCGGGATGCTCTTCCGAGCGATGGAGCATCAGTTCCGACAAAACGGTTTCTCCCCGGACCACGGCTTCCCGCAGGGCCGCCTCCAGCAGGGAATCCTCCACGGAACGCCTGCCTTGCTCGTTGCACAGCTCCACCGCCACGGACGCCACGAGCTGAACCAGATGCGGCCAGCCGCCGGTTTCGCGATGGACGCGGTCGAGACTCTCCGGCGGCCAGAACCCGGCCGCGAAGATTTCGGCCTCCTTCCACGGAGGGGCGCCGCGGGCGTCCTTGAAAGGTTGCGTGAGCAGTTGCCGCGTTTCCTCCGGGCGGAAGGGGGACAGCTCCAGCATC
>CAZRPT010000018.1:0-14655 GCA_964601985.1 uncultured Verrucomicrobiota bacterium | reverse complement strand
TTATTTTCCGAGATCGCGGCCGAGGGTGATGCCGTCGTCGCTGAAGTTCTCCACGCTCCTGGTCTTTTCGTGGAAGTGGCGGGCGTGGCGCAGGATGCCGTCGCGCGTGTAGAACGGGGCGTCCGGCGGCAGCGGCAGGCGCACCGGCTCGTCCAGGTGCCCGGCCTGATAGATGGCGCTGATCAGCTCCAGGGTGCGCCGGCCCTGTTCGCCGTCCACCAGCAGGGGGTCCCGGCCTTCGAGCGCGGCAAGAAAGTTCGCGATCTGGCCGTCGTGGCCTTCGTGTTCGACCTCCGGCAGGCCGTCGTAAAAGGCCTGAATTTCCGCCGTCAGGGCCGGGTTGTCCTCGGGAAAGCCGTTTTCCTTCTGAACGCTGGCGACGACCGACCACGGGGCCGCCACCTTGGCCCGTTCGCCCTGGAAGACGAGCTGCTGCTCTTCGCCATGATGCACGAGCGAGGCGGTGATCTGGCCGACGCTGCCGTCGGCATAGGTCAGCACCGAGGTCGAGAAGTCCTCCACCTCGGAATTTTCGTGGGCCAGGTTGAGCGAGACCGACCGCACCTCCGCCGGCAATCCGCCCATCAGCCATTGGAAGAGGTCAATGTGATGGACGGCGTGGTTCATGGTGCAGCCGCCTCCCTCGCGTTCCCAGGTGCCGCGCCACCAGAGGTCGTAGTAGTTGCCGCCGCGCCACCAGAAGGAGTCGGCCTGCGCGTGGAGGATTTTTCCCGCCAGACCGGATTCCAGCACCCGCTTCAGCTTCATGACGGGCGTCTTGAAGCGGTTTTGCGCCACCACGCCGAGCAACGCCCCGCCTTCCTTTGCCGCTTCCAGCATGACGTCGCATTCCTGCAGGCAGGTGGCCATCGGCTTTTCCGTCAGGACGTGCTTGCCGGCCCGGAGCAATGTTTCGGCGGCGGGCGCGTGCTCGAAGGGCGGCAGGCAAATCGAGGCGGCGTCGAACTCGCAGCCATCGAGCAGCGAGCTGACATCCTTGAAGATCGGGACTTCCAGCCCGTGTTTGGCCGCCTTTTCGCGGGCCTTGTCCGGGTAAAGGTCCACCAGCGCCACCACTTGGGCTTGGTCGCTGAATTTTTGATACGCCTGAATATGGCTGTCGGAAATGGCGCCTGTTCCGAGGATTGCGATGCGTTTCATAAAACCGTCGTGCTTGGTCGCGTCGAGCCGTCATCCTTGCATCGCCGTTTCGCCAAGCCAATCCCGATTGCGCCACCGCCGGAATTTTGTCACCGGCCCGCGCCGCGAGAGGAGCAGATCCGCCCGGTCACCCCGGCGGCGGCGGGGTGGCGTGATTTGGGGGATTTCGGGCTTCGAACTTCCCCGCGCGGGGAACGCGGATTCAATGCGTCGAACGCGGCGGTTTGGCGCCGTGGGCGGGCGCCACGCCGGGGGCGGCGGGCAGGGGCGGGACCGGTTCCTTCCGTTGCGGGCGCTGGCGGCCGACCATGGCGTAGAATTCCTCGCCTTCGAGGGTTTCCTTCTCCAGCAGCTCCTGGGCGATGCGCTCGAACTGGTCGCGGTGACGGGTGAGGATGTCCTTGGCGTCGTTGTAGGCGCGTTCGAGCAGGTCGCGGACCTCCTCGTCAATCTCCCGCGCCGTCTGTTCGGAGCAGTCGCGTTGCAACGGCGCGTCCGGCCCGGCCAGAAAGGTCGCCTGCGGGCGGGCGCAATGGGCCAGCCCGATCCGGTCGCTCATGCCGTACAGGGTCACCATTTGGCGGGCCAGCGCGGTGGCGCGTTCGAGGTCGTTTTGCGCGCCGGTGCTCACCTCGCCGAAGACCACCTCCTCGGCGGCGCGTCCGCCCAGCAACCCGCGGAGGCGGTCGAGCAATTCGCCGCGGGTGAGGAGGAACTGGTCCTCGGTGGGCAGTTGCATGGTGTAGCCGAGGGCGGCCCGGCCGCGCGGCACGATGCTGATGCGATGCACCGGGTCGGCCCGGTCGCAATAGGCCGCCACGAGGGCATGGCCCACTTCATGATAGGCCACGCGGCGTTTCTCCTCGGGATTGAGCCGGCGGCTGCGGCGCTCGGGACCGGCCACCACTTTTTGGACGGCTTCGTCGAGGTCGGCCTGGGTGATTCGTTTCGCCTTGCGCCGGGCGGCGAGCAGGGCGGCTTCATTGAGCACGTTGGCCAGGTCGGCGCCGGAGAACCCGGCGGTGGCGGCGGCCAGGCGGCGCAGGTCCACGTCGGACGCCAGCTTCTTGTCGCGGGCGTGAACCTTCAGGATGGCCTCGCGGCCGTCGAGATCGGGCGCGTCCACCACGATCTGCCGGTCGAACCGGCCCGGTCGCAGCAGGGCGCGATCCAGCACCTCGGGGCGGTTCGTGGCGGCCAGGACCATCACGCCGGTGTTGGCCTCGAAGCCGTCCATCTCGACCAGCATGGCGTTGAGTGTCTGCTCGCGTTCGTCATTCACCGCGCCCACGTGCACGCCGCGCTGGCGGCCGATGGCGTCGAGTTCGGCAATGAAGATGATGCAGGGCGCGTGCTGCTTGGCCTGCTGGAACAGGTCCCGCACCCGGGCCGCGCCCACGCCGACGAACATCTCCACGAAATCCGCGCCGCTGATGGAGAAAAACGGCACGCCCGCCTCGCCGGCCACGGCCCGGGCGAGGAGGGTCTTGCCGGTGCCGGGTGGCCCCACCAGCAACGCCCCCTTGGGAATGCGCGCGCCCAGTTCCTGGAAGTGCTTCGGGCGCTTCAGGAACTCAACCACCTCGCGCAGCTCCTGCTTGGCTTCTTCGCAGCCCGCCACGTCGGCGAAGGTGACGCCGGTGTTTTTGTCCACGATGAGCTTGGCGCGGCTCTTGCCGATGCCCAGCACCCCTTCGCCCGCGGCGGCGAACCGCCGGCTCAACAGCGCCCACAACCCGAACATCAACGCCAGCGGCAGCACCCAGGCGGTGAGGAATTGCGCCAGAAACCCGGGCCGCACGCCGACGAATTCCGTGCCGGCGGCTTCGAGATCGTGCACGAGGTCCGGATCCTCGACCCGCACGGTGCGGAAGACGAAGGCATTGGTGCGCGCCAGCGCCGCCTTCCAGGCGGGCGGAAGATTGGTGGTCCCCGGCGGGAGTTCGGGCAGGAGATTGGTGGCGACGACCGGCGGCGGGGCGTTGGTGCCCCGGGCCGCGAGGGGCACGATGCGGCCCACGATCTCGGTTTCCTTCACCGCCGCCTGGACCACTTCGCCCCGGCTGACGTGCACCTTGAACTGGCTGTAGGGGATGGTCTGCACGGCGAACCGGCCGAACAATTCCTGCCAGCCCCACAGCACCATCAGCATCAACGGCACGTACCAGAGCAGAAACCGCCACTGCGGATCATACTGGCCGGGAATCTTGAGATTGGGCTTCGCTTTTTTCTTCTGGGTCATGATCGGCGATCAAGGGCGCGTCCGCCCGTCGGGAAAAATGTACCAAAAGCGGGACCCTGGCCACCGCGGAATGCGTCCGACATGGCTAAGGGGCGAAAAGGGGGAACTTCGAAATCCGAGGAACCGGGGGGTGAAGGAAATCCGAATTCCGGATCCTCCCCGCTCCTTCGTAGTCGTCGAGATGACGCGGCGGACACTCTCCCTCCCGTGCCCCAGGCGGATTACGCCCGGGCGGGACCGCTTCGCGGCCGGGGACGGTGTGAGGCGGGCAATTTTTCCACAGTCCCAACGTGAGGAAGCCGCAGCCTCCAACATTGCCCGAGAGCAGCCGGCCGGGGGGGCAGGGCACGGTCGGCGTTGCAGACGGATTTCCCAACCCGGCGTTTAGGGGGGGGCGGAGCGAGTGGGGAGATCCTCCTTCCCGGATGGCGCGGATTTGCCAATCCGCCGGGCTTTTTCTGTTGCGCGGCCGTCACTTTTTCTCACCTCGGCGGTCGCGAACGGAGGCGGAGTTCCACGATGCCGCAACTGCCTCTCGGATTTCGGAACGCCCGGCCTTCCGGACGGACGGGGGGGAGGGGGAAATTTTGTTCGGATTTTGTCGGAGTTGGGGCTTGATTTTGTGTCAGCTCACCTTATTAGTGGGGCGGAAAATTACAGGCTTTATGGCTGACATCGAAAACAAATATCCCGACAACGTCCCGGGGAAATACTACGTGGACAACCAGTGCATTGATTGTGACCTGTGCCGCGAGACGGCGCCCAACAACTTTGCACGCAACGAGGACGGCGGCTACACCTACGTGGCCAAGCAACCCGAGAACGAAGAGGAGGAGAAGCAATGCCAGGAAGCCAAGGAAGGCTGCCCGGTGGAAGCGATTGGGGATGACGGCGCGTAAGCCGTCCTCGAACGTGGCGATTCGCGCCGCAGGCCGATGGTCTGCGGCGCTTTGCTATTGCGCGGGCAAACCGCTTTGACGGCTTGCCTTGCGTGGCCGGACGTGAGAAACTGCCCACCGTGAAAGCCGACCCCCGTTTCACGCGGTCCAGCGGCAGCGAGGTGTTCACCGGCAACGAGTTGCTGGTCAAGGGCTGCTTGGAGACCGAAGGCGGCACCCATTTGTGGACCGGGTATCCCGGCTCGCCGGTGTCCGGGTTCTTCGACACGGCCCGGGCGCTGCACGCGCTGCTGAACGAACACGGCATCCGGGCCACGCTGGCCAACAACGAGGCGCTGGCCGCCGCCATGGTCAACGGCTCGCAGATGCACGGCCTGCGGGCCATCAGCGTGCAGAAGAGCGTGGGGGTGCACGTGGCCTCGGACGCGCTGGCGCTGGGCAATCTGGTCGGCGCCCACCCTGAAGGGGGCGCGGTGTTCGTGTTCGGCGATGATCCGTGGAGCGACTCGACCCAGGTGCCGGCGGATTCCCGCTTCATCGCCCGGCATTTGCTGGTGCCCGTGCTGGAACCCGCGGGACCGCAGGAGCTGAAGGACTGGGTGGACCTGGCCTTCAAGCTGTCCCGCGAAAGCGAGCTGTACATCGGCTACCTCGTCACCACCAACCAGGCCGACGGCGGCGGCACGGTGCGCGTGCGGCCCAACCATTTTCCGGAGGTCAACACCCGCAACCCGATCCTCCTCGACACCTCGAAGGTGGATTTCGAGCGCAACGTCCTCCTGCCCCCGCGCACCTGGCGGAAGGAGCAGGCCCTGCCGGAGCGGTTCGAGCGGCTGTGGGCCAGCGCCCGGCGGCACGGGGTCAACCGGGTCCTGCCCGCCCGGGGCGCCCTCAACGCCGGGGCCGGGCTGGGCTTCATCACCTCCGCCATGGCCTACACCTACCTGCGCCACGCGCTGGCGGAGCTGGGCCTGGACGGCGCTTTTCCCCTTCTCAAAGTGGGGGTGACCTACCCGCTGGACCCGCGGCTGATCACCGATTTCGCGCGCGGCTTGAAACGGCTGGTGGTGGTCGAGGAGCGGCGCAGCTTCCTCGAGGCGCAGGTGGCGGACATCATCCGCCAGGCCGCGCAGGAGGCCGATCACGAGACCGAGCCCTTCGCCCGCGAGGTGTGGGGCAAGCGGTTCCCCGACGGGTTGACGGGAATCCCCGACACGCGGGGGCTCAATCCCAGCAAGTTGATCGAACGGCTGGGGCGGTTGTTCCTGCACCTGCCGGAATTGCGCGGGAAGCTGGATCGGGACCGCGTTCAGCGCGAGCTGGACCTGATCCGCGAGGTGAAGTCGGTTTCGCTGAAGCTGCCGCCGCGCACGCCCACCTTCTGTCCGGGCTGTCCGCATCGCGACTCGGCGAGCGTGCTGCTGGAGATCAAGCGGCAGTTCATGGACCCGGCGTACATGCGGCGCACCCACGGGATGGAGCCGATGGATCTGGTGTTCCACGGCGACACCGGTTGCTACACGATGCTGATGTTCGAGCCCACCAAGGACCTCATGCACAACTACAGCGGCATGGGGCTGGGCGGCGGCACGGGCGCGGGCATCGCGCCGTTCATCCGCAACAAGCAGGTCGTGTTCATGGGCGACTCGACCTTCTTCCACAGCGGCCAGATCGCCATCTCGAACTCGCTCAAGAACGGGCAGGACATCACCTACATCATCCTCGACAACCAGACCACCGCCATGACCGGCCACCAGACCACGCCGGGTCAGGCGGACAGTTTGTCCGGGGAACCCACCTTCGCGCAGAACATTGACGCCATCGTCAGCGGCATCACCGACCGGTTGCGCACCGGCGCGACGGTGGTGCGGGTGAACCCCGCCGAGCGGGAGACCTACCGGCGGTTGCTGGAAAAGACGATCCTCCAGGACGGCGTCAAAATCGTGGTGGCCGACAAGGAATGCGGCATCACCTACCACCGCCGCGAGGCGCGCAAGGAACGCCGCCTGCTCAAAACCCAGGGCTACATCCCGCGCAAGCGTTACCTCAACATCACCGCCGAGGTGTGCGAACACTGCCTCGAATGCACGCGGGCCACCGGCTGCCCCGGCTTGACCCTCGAGGAGACGCCGTTCGGGCGGAAGACGCAGATTGACCGCTCATGGTGCGTGGGGGACGGCGCCTGCACCCGCTTCATGGTGCCCACCGCCCACGGCGGCCCGCGGGTCAAGGCCTGCCCCGCCTTCGAGGAGGTCATCGTCCGGCGTTCCCAGGCGCCAAAGAAACCGGTGGAGCGGCTCAGCTTTTCCGACCTGCCCGAGCCCGGGATTCGCCCGGTCAACCGCCTCTGGCGCGGCTACCTCGCCGGCGTGGGCGGCATGGGCATCGGCACCGCCGGCGGCATTCTGGTGCTGGCCGGCCATCGCGAGGGCTACCGCGTCCAGTTCTGCGACAAGAAGGGCCTGGCGATCCGCAACGGCGGGGTGTACTCGATGATCACCTACGCCACCGAGGACGCGCCGTTCACCTCGAACATCATCCCCTACGGCAAGGCGGACTTCATCCTCGGCGTGGACCTGCTCGAAGCCGCGCGCGCCTTCGATCCCTCCACCAACCAGCGGGTGGGCCACCGCGACCACACCTCCGCCATTGTCAACACCCACAAGACCCCCACCATCCTCACCCTGCTGGGGCGGGATGATTTCGACGTGGCGGAGCTGGAGACGGTGGTGCGGGAACACACCCGGTCGGAGGATTACTTCTCCTGCGACGTCTCCCAACTCTCCGAGGCCTTCTTCGGCACCCAGCTCTACGCGAACATCATCATGCTCGGCATGGCGTGGCAGCGGGGCCTGCTGCCGCTCAGCCTGGCCAGCCTCGAATGGGCCATCGGCACCGGCATGGGGGCCGCCGTGGCGGACAACCTGGACGCCTTCCGGCTGGGCCGGCTGGCGGTGGTGGATTTGGACACCGTGTGCGCGGCCGCCCATTTGCACCGCGAGCCCGCCACCTTCGCCGCCATGGTCAAGGACAAGGTGGACATCCTCCGGCGCGTCCGGCGGCGCGGCGGCGGTCTGGCCACCGAATACCGGCACCTGGTCGAGGAAATCGCCAGCCGGTTGAAGCTCGACGACGCCGACCGGCGCGACTTCGCCCTGCGGGTGTACGACCTCATCCAGTGGGACGGCGGCCTGGACACCGCCCGGCAATACGCCGACTGGGTCGAGCGCATCCACGGACTCGACCACGCCGAGCGCGGTTACGCGGCCACCCGGGCGGTCATCTGGAACCTGCACAAGGTCATGGCCATCAAGGACGAAATCTACGTGGCCCACCTGCTGACCAGCGAAGAAAAACACCGGCGTGACCTGGCCCGCTACCAGGTGGACCCCCGCCGGGGCGACCGCATCACCTACCGTCACCTCAACCGCCCGCAATTCGCCCTTTGGGGCCGCGAGTTCGCGTGGAACATGAAGACGCGCGACTGGATGCTGAACCTCATGAAGCGGCTCAAGTGGCTGCGGCGCGTCCTGCCGGACTGGCACCGCCCGGAACGCGACTTCCGCGACTGGTATCTGGCGCTGCTGCCCCGCTTCGAACGGTACGCGCGCCAGCCGAACGCCTACGAAACCTTCGTCCGCATCCTGCGCCTGCCCGAAAACGTCAGCGGCTACCGCGAAATCCGCTACCCGAAGATGGACGCCGCCCGCGCCCGGGCCGCCGCCTGGCTGGAGGAGCTGGAGGGCCCCAGCGGCCAAGCCCGCCCCGCCCCCACCGCTCCACGGCCGCGGGCGCATCGGTAGGCCAAACCGGCGGCAGATTTCGCCGCCGGCCTTTCACCCCCGATTCTCCTTTTCCCTTTCTGTCGCAAGCGGGAAGCCTCGCGTATGTTGCCCCCCATGCGAAAAGACGCGAACCACGACGGGCCACGGACCACCCGGCTGACGGTCGAGGGCATGAACTGCCACGGCTGCGCGCAAAACGTCTCCGGCGCGGCCCTGAAGGTGCCGGCGGTCGAGCGGATCGAGGTCCGGCTCGCGGACGGCTCGGCGGTGGTGCATTGGCGCGCCGACGCCGAACCGGCGCCCGCCGAGGTGTGCCGGGCCATCCGCGCGGCGGGCCATCCGGCGCGGGTGGCGGAAGCTCCCGTCGTCGGGGAAAGCCGTTTCCAAGTCTCCGGCATGACCTGCGGCAACTGCGCCGCCAAGGTCCGGGACGCCGCGGCCGCCGTGCCCGGCGTGGCGCTGGCCCGCGTGGAGTTGGAAACCGCCACCCTCACCGTGGAGTGGCAACCCGACGCGTCCCCCGCTCCGGCAGCCGTCCTCGCCGCCTTGAAAAAAACGGGCTATCCGGCCCATGAACTCGCCGCCGCGACCGACGCATCCGCTCCCGCTTCCGCCCCGCCGCGCGGCTGGGGCTTCAACGTGGCGCTCGGCGGGAGCGTTTTTCTGCTGCTGCTGGCGGGCGAGTGGATTTTGGGCTGGGGCGGACAGGCGTGGTTCCACTGGCTCGCCTTCGGCCTCGGCACCGTCGTGCAGGTGCTGTGCGGCGGGCGGTTTTACCGGGGCGCGTGGCGGCAGCTCAAGGCCGGCCACTCGAACATGGACACCCTCGTGGCGCTCGGCTCGACCGCCGCGTACGGCTACAGCGTGGCGGCCCTGCTGAGCGGAAGGGGCGGCCACCTCTACTTCATGGAGGCGGTCGGGATCATCAGCCTCATCAGCGTGGGACACTGGCTGGAAGGCCGGGCCTCGGCGCGGGCGGCGGACGCCTTGCGCGCGTTGCTCCACTTGGCGCCCGCCACCGCCCGCCGGCTCAACGCCGCCGGGGTCGAAACCGAGGTGCCGGTGGCGCGGCTCGGCGTGGGCGACCGGGTCCTCCTGAAGCCCGGCGACCGCGTGCCGGTGGACGGCGAAGTGGTCGAAGGGGAGGGCGCGTTCGACGAAGCCATGCTGACCGGCGAATCGCTGCCGGTGGACAAGGCCCCCGGGGACCGTCTCTACGCCGGCACCATCAATCAAACCGGCCGGGTGGTGATGCGGGTCACCGCCACCGGCGACCAAACCGCCCTGGCGGGGATCATCGCGGTGGTCCAGCGCGCCCAGGCCAGCCGCGCGAGCATCCAGCGGCTGGCCGACCGGGTGAGCAGCGTGTTCGTGCCGATCGTCGTGCTGGTGGCCGCGGCCACCGCCGTGTGGTGGGGTTTCTTCCCGGAACCCGCCGCCGCCGTGAACCGGGCGTTGGGGACGTGGCTCTGGCCGGTGGACCCGCCCGCCGCGCCGCTGGCCGCCGCCGTGATTCACGCCGCGGCGGTCCTCATCGTGGCCTGCCCCTGCGCCCTCGGGCTGGCCACGCCGATCGCCATCATGGCCGGCGCCAACGCCGCCGCCCGCCGGGGCATCCTCATCCGCGACGGCGAGGCCCTCGAAAAGAGCGGGCGCATTGACACGGTGGTGTTCGACAAAACCGGCACCCTGACCGAGGGCCGCCCCACGGTGGCGGCGTGGGAGGACCTGCGCGGCGACGCCGCGAAACCGCCGCTCCCCACCCTGGTCGCCGCCCTCGCCTCCGGCTCGACCCACCCCCTCAGCCGCGCCCTCGCCGGGTCAGCCGCCGACGTCAGGAAGCGGAATGCCTCCCAACCAAAAGGCGACCTCCGCGATCTCCCCATTTCCGACTGGCGCGAAGTCCGCGGCGCGGGCGTGGAAGCCACGCTCGCTCCTCCGGGTGGCGCCGCTCGGCAAGCTGCTGTTTCGCCGGCTGGCAGCCGGCCCGTGCCGCGTTCCACGCCGTCCCGCGAAGCAGAAGAGGAAACGGCAAAAAGTGAAAACCTCCTCCGCCTCGGCGCCTTGGACTGGCTGGCGAAGAACGGCGTCGCCGACGCGGAAACCGGCGCGTTCGTCACCCGCTGGCGCGACGAAGGCGCCACCGTGCTGGGGCTGGCGCGCGGCACGCAACTGCTGGGCCGGGTGGCCCTGCGGGACGCCCTCAAGCCCGCCGCCGCCGGGGTGGTCCGGCGGTTGCGGCGCCAGGGCCTCGCCGTCCACCTGCTCACCGGCGACAATCCCCGCACCGCCCTCGCGCTGGCCCGGGAGGCGGGCATCCCGGCGGAGAACGTCCAGGCCGGCGTGCGTCCCGAGGCCAAGGCCGACCGCGTGCAGGCGCTGCAAACCGCCGGCCGCCGCGTGGCCTTCGTGGGTGACGGCATCAACGACGCCCCCGCCCTCGAACAGGCCGACCTCGGCGTGGCCGTCAGCCGGGCCAGCGACGTCGCCCGCGAAGCGGCGGACCTCATCCTGCTCCGTTCCGACATCGAAGCCGTGCCCGAGGCCCTGGGACTGGCCCGCGCCACCCTGCGGACCATCCACCAAAACCTCTTCTGGGCCTTCTTTTACAACGCCGCCGCCGTTCCGCTGGCCGCCTTCGGCTTTCTGAGCCCCCTCCTTTGCGCCGCCGCCATGGGGTTCTCCGATCTCATCGTCATCGGCAACGCCCTCCGCCTCCGCCGCTGGCGCGCGGAGAAAACATGAGCGCCCCCCGCGAAGCGCACCGCGAAAGATGCGCCCCGGGAGGGGGCGGTCGCCGAAAAAAAGCCGCGCCCCCACGGGAGCGGATTCCCGGTTGTGCCGGACGGGAACGGCCTTATATTCTCCCCCATTGTCAACCACGGCGATGGTCAACCGCGCAAAAGACATGAAGACGCATTGTACTCGACAGGACCGGCGTTCGTTTCTCCGGACCACCACTCTCGGCGCCGGAACCCTGATGCTGGGCCCGACGTTGCTCGGGGCGGAAGCGCCGCCCATCACCGCCCGCCGGGCCGGAAGTTTGGTGTCCCTGGGGAGCACCGGCATCAAGGCAAGCTTTCTCGCGCAAGGCACCGGTTACAACGGCTACAACCAATCCTCCGCCCAAACCCGCGCCGGAAAGGAGGCCTTTGAGCGGCTGGTCCGCCGCGCGCTCGAACACGGGATCAATTTCCTGGACATGGCGGATTTGTACGGTTCGCATCCGTTCGTGAAGGAGGTCATCCGGGACATTCCCCGCCGACGCCTGGTGCTGCTCTCCAAAATCTGGCCGCGCCCGGCCAAGTGGTGCACCCCCTCCGGCGGCGCCCGCGCGGAGGTGGAACGCTTCTGCCGGGAACTGAACACCGACCATCTCGACATCTGCCTCATTCACTGCATGCTCAACGAGCAGTGGCCCGCCGAATTCGCCCGCATCCGGGAGGAACTGGCCGCCCTCAAAAAGGAGGGCAAGGTCCGGGCGGTGGGCGTGTCCTGCCATCATTTCGGCGCGCTCAAAGTGGCGGCCCGCGATCCGTGGGTGGACGTGATCTTTGCCCGCGTCAACCACAAGGGCGGCAAGCAGTACTCCTGCGACGCGCCCATCGGGGAGCTGTCCGCCGTGTTGCGCCAGGCCCGCGGGAACGGCAAGGCCGTGGTGGGCATGAAGATCTTCGGCGCGGGCAAGCTGACCTCGCCGGAGGCCAAGGACGCCTCGCTGAAGTACGTCATCCAAAACCGGCTGGTGGACGCCATGACCATCGGCACCACCACCCCGGCGCAGGTGGACGACACCGTCGCCCGCGTGGATCGCGCCCTGGCGGGCTGAGCGTTTCCGGTTTTTTCGTCACGCGGCCGCTTCCTCGCCGGGGCGGCCGTTTTCTCGTCCCCGCCGAAAGCCGTTCGCCGCCCAAGGCGGAGTTGCCCGGTTTCTTCGCTCGCGCACCGGGGGCTCCGTCTCCCGTGGCGCGGTTGCAAAAACGAGCCGGCTACGGGCGGGACTTGCGTTTGCGGGCGGTTTTCTTGCGGCGCGCGGCGGGGCGTTTGCGCCCCTTTTCGGAGTCGCCGGTTTTGCGGAAGTCCACCTTCTTCGGCCGGGCGCGGGCGCGCAACAGGATGGGGCAGCCCTCGAAGCCGAACGCCTTGCGCAGCCGGCCGGTGAGGTATTTGACGTATTGCGGCGCGAACGGTCCGGGCTGGTTGAGGAAGAGCAGGAAGCGGGGCGGCGCCTGGCCGACCTGGGTGGCGTAGAAGAACCGCAACCGCTGGCCCGTGGCGCTCACCGGCTGCCGTTCCTCGATGGCCTCGTAAAGGGTGCGGTTCAACAGCGCGGTGGGCACTTGCTGCCGGAGCTGGTCGGCCACGAAACGCACCGCTTCGAGCAGCCGCTCCAGGTGCATCCCCTCCGTGGCCGAGGTGAACACCACCGGCGCGTAGTCGAGGAAGAAAAGACGCTCCTTCACCCAGGCAACGAATTCGCTCATGCGGGTCGGCAACGGCGCCGTGCCTTCGCGGGCGCGGGGATCCTGACGGCCCAGCTCGCGCCGGGCGGCGCGCACGGAGGCGTCGTAGAGGTCCCATTTGTTGATCACCACCACGCAGGCCTTGTGGGCGGCCACGATCTTGTCGGCGATTTTTTTGTCCTGTTCGAGGATGCCGGACTGGGCGTCCAGCACGAACACCACGAGGTCCGCCCGTTCGATGGATTTTTCCGCGCGCTTGACGCTGTAGAACTCGATCGAATCCCGCACCCGGCGCGCCTTGCGCATGCCGGCGGTGTCAATCAGCAGGTAGCGTTCCACCCGGCCCTCGGTGGCGATCTCCAACGGCACGTCCACGGCGTCGCGGGTGGTGCCCGGCACCGGGCTGACCACCACCCGGTCGGACTGCGTAAGGGCGTTGACCAGCGACGATTTGCCCACGTTCGGCCGGCCCACCACGGCAAGTTTGAGCGGGGCGGATTCGGCGGGTACCGCTTCCGCCTCGGGAGATTCGGTGGCGGGCTCCGCGGCGGCGGCCCCCTCCGGCAACGCCTCGCGCACCGCCTTCATCAAGCCCGCGACGCCCCGTCCGTGAATGGCGCTGACCGGCAGCAACGGCTCGAACCCCAGCTCGGCGAACTCCGGCACGGCGCTTTCCAGCTCGGCGTTGTCCACCTTGTTGACCGCCAGAAAGACCGGGCGGCCGGACTGACGCAACCGCTGGGCCACCTCGAAATCCAGCGCCACCGCGCCCTCTTGGGCATTGACCACGAAGATGATGACATCAGCCGCCTCGACCGCCACCTCGACCTGCGCGATGGCGGCGCGGGTGATGGGATCGCCGCCCTTCTCGCCCGCCAGCAGCCCCAGCCCGCCGGTGTCAATGAGGGTGAACGGGCGGCCGCGCCACTCGACCTCGGCGCTGACGCGGTCGCGCGTGACGCCGGGCTGATTGTGCACGATGGCAATGCGGCGGCCCGCAATGCGATTGAACAGAGCGGATTTGCCGACGTTGGGACGTCCCACAATGGCCACGGTTGCCGTCATGGCCGCCAGCATGCGCAAGCCGCCCGGCCGACAAAAGCCAAAAGGCCCGCCCGCTTGCCATGCCGGCCGGCATTCCCCTTCCCCCCCCGCCGCGGCCGGGCGGAAACGAAAAAGTGTAACCATCGCGGCGGATGACGGCTCTACTCACCCCATGCGGAACCAACGACCTGCTTTTCAATGGCGCGCCTGGGTGTCTGTCCTGGTGTTGTTGTCCTTTGCCGTGCTGATGGTCAGCGGCTTGGTGCTTTACATTGCGCCCCCGGGCCGGGTGGCGAACTGGACGGACTGGGCCTTGGGCGGCTTGCGCAAAAGTGAATGGATCAACCTGCACACGGCCTTTGCCCTGCTGTTCGTCATCGTGGGACTGATCCATGTGATCCTGAACTGGCGTCCGCTGGTGGGTTATTTCAAACAACGCGCCACCCGGCGGTTCGCTCTGCGCGCGGAATGGGTCACGGCGCTCGTCCTGGCGGCGGTGGTGGTGGTGGGCAGCCGCGCGGGATGGCCGCCGTTTGGCCAGATCACGGCCCTGAGCGAACGCATCAAGGAAAGCTGGGACGCGGCCCAGGAACGGGCGCCCATTCCCCACGCGGAACTCCTCACGGTGGCCGAGCTGGCAAAACAAGCAAACGTGCCGCTGGAAACCGCCACCGCCCGCTTGCGTGAGCACAAGGAAGTGGCCGACTTCACGCCGGAGACGGTGGTCAAGGATCTGGCCGCCCGGAGCGGCCTCTCCGCCCAGGAACTGTACCGCCTCATGACACCCCGCCAGCATGGCGGCGGCAAGGGGCCCGGACAAAACCCCGGTCGGGGCGGCGGCATCGGCCGCGGCGTGGGTTGGAAAACGCTCAGCGCCTTTTGCGCCGAAGAAGGCATCGAAGTGGACGTCGCCCTGGCGCGCTTGAAGGCGGGCGGGTTCCAGGCGACCCCCGATCAGACCCTCAAGGAAATCGCGCAGACCAACGGCTTCGACCACCCGTTTGAAATGCTCAAAGTTCTCCGCGGCCAAGGAGAAAAACCGGCGCCGAAAACGGAGTAAC
>CAZRPT010000017.1:0-5851 GCA_964601985.1 uncultured Verrucomicrobiota bacterium | reverse complement strand
TCGTCGGTGAGGGCGTCGCGGATTTCCATGGATTTGAGCTGCCAGCGGCCGTGGACTTTTTTGAACCCGCCGATGTTGAACTCCTTGAGCAGCCGGTGTTGCTCGTCGTAGGCCTCGGCCCGCAGAAGCCCCTTTTTCTCGACGTCAATCCAGCTTCGCACGATGGCGTACTGGCCGGGTTTGGGATGGGGGTTGACGCTTTCGAGCACCTGGCAGGCGCGCCCCTTGCGCATCTCGGCCTTCACGATGCGTTGCCGGGGCCAGTAGAGAAATTCGAGCCCGAAATCCGACAGCCAGAAATGGGAGCCGGCAAAGGGGATTTGGGCGTCCGCGCCGGCGAGGTGAATCACCCGGGCATCGGGCCCGGGGGGCAGGTAGTCGTAGCGGTTGGTGCCGCCGGGGCCGTGCACGACGGTGAGCGATTCGACCAGGTTGCGGGCGTTGTCATAAACGGTGTAGGTGTTCTGCCATTCCCGCCCGAAGACCAGCACGTCCATGCGGATGGGGAGCTGTTTCCACCAATGGCCGTTGCGGTCGCGCAGTCGCAGGATGCCGGTGGTGACGAAGTCCTCGGTGGGGGCCTGGTTGCGGACCTGGGCGGCGAGGGTCGGCCCGTCGGGGGCCGCAGCGCTGGGCGACGGCGTGGCCACCCGGCGCGTGGCGCCCCAGCCGGAAAAAACGGTCCCCCCAAAAGCCAGCAGGGCGAGCCAGGGGATGATCGCCCGGGCCGTGGTTTTTTGCGCTTTTCCCGGGAAAGGATTTTTTTCTCTCCTGTTCGCCGGAGGGGCGCTGGTCGTTGGCGGCGGTTTTACCGCCTCAAAACGGAAAGCGGACGGGGCCAGGGAACGAAAATCCTTCATGGAGCGGGAGTGGCGGGCGGCGGGGCAATGACGCGAGAGGTCCGGGCGCGCGGACGGCGGGCCGGGGCGGGCTTGGTTTTCGACGGGGGCGCGGTCTTCGCCTTCGCCTTTGTTTTGGCCCGGGCTTTGCGCTTGGGCGGAGCCGGAGCGGTGGAGCGGGCGGACTTCGTGGCGCGGGCGGCGGGCCGAAGGGCCGTTTCGAGCACACTGTCAATGTCGCGGGCAAAGTGGACCTGCAACCGGCGGCGCACTTCGGCGGGGACTTCGCCCCAGTCCTTCTCGTTCTGGGCCGGCAGGATGAGGTGCTTGATCCCGGCGCGGGCGGCGGCGAGGACCTTTTCCTTGATGCCGCCCACGGGCAGCACCCGACCGCGCAGGCTGATTTCGCCCGTCATGGCCACGTCCGCGCGGACGCGGCGTTCGAGGAAGAGCGAGGCGAGGGCCGCCACCATCGTCACACCGGCGCTGGGGCCGTCCTTGGGGGTGGCGCCGGCGGGCACGTGGATGTGCAGGTCCTGCTGGTCGAAGGCCACGTCCTTGAAGCCCAGTCGTTCGGAATGGCTGCGCAAATAGCTGAGGGCGGTCTGGGCGCTCTCCTTCATCACGTCGCCGAGCGAGCCGGTCAGGATGAGCCGACCGCGTCCCGGCATGCGGGTGGCCTCGATGAAGAGGATTTCCCCGCCCACCGGAGTCCACGCCAGACCGGTGGCAATGCCGCATTCGGTGATGGCGCCGGCGGTTTCGGACAGGTAACGGGGCGGCCCGAGAAAGCTCTCCAAGTCGGCGGGCGCCACGGTCACCGGGCGGTTGCGGCGCTTGATCAGGCGCCGGGCGGACTTGCGCGCCAATGTGGCCAGCTCGCGGTCCAACTGCCGCACGCCGGCCTCGCGGGTGTAATCGCGGATCAACCGGCGCAGGGTGGACACGGAGATGCGAAGCTGTTTGGGCTTCAGGCCGTGCTCGCTCAACTGGCGCGGCAGCAGGTGCCGTTTGGCGATTTGCAGCTTTTCCTCCGGCGTGTAGCTGGGCAGCTCGATGATTTCGAGCCGGTCGCGCAGGGCCGGATGCACGGGGTCGAGCCAGTTGGCGGTGGCGAGAAAGAGCACCCGCGACAGGTCGAACGGCAGGTCGAGGTAGTGATCCACGAAGGCGTGGTTCTGGTGCGGATCGAGCACCTCGAGCAGGGCGGAGGCGGGGTCGCCCCGGAAATCCGCGCCGATCTTGTCGAGCTCGTCCAGCAGGATCACCGGGTTGTTGCTCCCGGCGCGACGCAGGCTCTGGATGATGCGGCCCGGCATGGCGCCGACGTAGGTGCGGCGATGACCGCGAATCTCGGCCTCGTCCCGGATGCCGCCCAGGGAGAAGCGGACGAACTGCCGCCCGAGGGCGTCCGCGACGCTGCGGCCCAGGGAGGTCTTGCCCACGCCCGGCGGGCCCACGAGACAGAGGATGGGGCCCTTGACCGAGTGCTTGAGCTTCATCACGGCGAGGAACTCGAGCAGCCGGTCCTTCACCTTGTCCAAGCCGAAGTGCTGCTCGTTCAGGATGCGCTCGGCGGCGGCGAGATCGAGCTTGTCCGGCGTGGACTTGGCCCACGGCAGGCTGACGAGGCAGTCGAGGTAGTTGCGCACCACCGTGTATTCGGCGGAGGCGAGGGGAATGGCCTGGAGGCGGTCCAGCTCCTTGAGCGCCACGTCGCGCGCCTTCTCGGGCATGCCGGCGGCCTCGATCTGCTCGCGCAGGGCGTCGAAATCCGTGGCGCCCGCCTCGCCCTCGCCCAGCTCGCGCTGGATGGCGCGCATCTGTTCGCGCAGGAAAAACTCCCGCTGGCTCTTGTCCATCGAGGAGGTGACCTCGTCCTGGATCTTCGAGCCCAGCGCCAGCACCTCGGCCTCGCGGGTCAGGAAGCCCAGCAGCTTCTTGAGGCGGTCGCGGACGGGGACCGTTTCGAGCAGCTTCTGGCGGTCCCCGACCGGGAGGTTGACGTTGGCGGCGACCAGATCGGCAAACTTGGCGGGGTCGTCCTCGTTCAGGGCGGCCTGCCGGGCCTGTTCGGTGAGCGCGGGGGACAGCTCGGAGATTTCGGTGAACTTCTTGCGCACCTCGCGCAGCAGGGCGGCCAGCTCAAGGTTCTCCTTGATCTCGTCCGGCAGCTCCTCGCAGACGGCGCGCAGGTAGGGCTGGCTGTCGGTGAACTCCGTGAGCCGCACCCGGCTGACCCCCTCGACGAGAATGCGCACCGTGTTGTCGGGGAACTTGAGCATCCGCAACACCCGGCTGGCGCAACCCACCTGCCAGAGATCGTCGGGGCCCGGATCCGCGGTGTCCGGTTTTTTCTGCAGGACGAGGCAGACGAAGCGGTCGCCGGCCACCACGTCGTCAATCAGGCGGATGCTGGGCGCCGACTCGACCACCAGCGGCACGGCCATGCCGGGGAAGACCACGATGTCGGAGAGCCCGAGCACCGGCAGCACGCGGGGCAGTTTGCCGTTGGCCGGTTCGCTGCCCTCGGGCGCGCCGCCTCCTTCCGGCAAGCCGGCGATCCGGATGAATTCAGTTTTGGAAATGGGCTCGTTCATGCCCCGGTCCACTCTTTCTTTCAGAGACCGTCCCGTCCGCGGGAAAGTTCAACTCCCCCTGACTTTTTCGCGAAAGCGGGCGGATTCAATCCGCGGAAATCGGCACGGAAACCGGGGTTCGCTCCTCGCGCGGCGCGAACGGCACGTCAATCTGCAGGAAGCCGTTCTGGTAGGTGGCCCGCGAATGGGCCGGATCATAGCCTTCCGGCAGCTCGATCACGCTTTCGAAGGGGCCGTAGTTGATCTCCATGACCACGAAGCGACACTGGCTGGTCCGGCAGCCGTCCCGCCGATGGCCGTTGATCCGAATCTGATTGGCCTCGACGGTGAGGTCCAAATCCTCCCGCCGCATGCCGGCCAGTTCCACCTTGATCACCAGGCCCTGGTCGGTGAGATAAACGTCCGTATTCGGGATCCAGCCTCCGGATCTCCCACGGTCGCCCGACGAGGGCGAACGCCGCACCATGGGCAGCGTGGCGAAGATGTCGTTTCCAGCCATGTTGATCGAAAGCCTACGCCACTCCGGCCCGGCTTTCAAGCAGGAGAGAAATTCGCGTCCCGAAATCGCGCCCCCCGTCACCGCGCGCGGACGCCGCTTCCCCGGAAAAAGCCATTCCCCCTACACTCCGCCGATGTATTTGCGGTCCTCCCAGAGGGCCTTGAGGGAGGCGAGATTGCGCGCATCGAGGAGGTGTTTCGCGGCGGCGAGGAGACGCCCGCGCCGGAGATCCTGCCAGGCGTCGTGGACGCTGACGGCCACGAACTGGAGCACGCTCGGATCCCGGTAGCAGTCAATCATGCACCGCTGGCAACCGTCCCGGATGAGTTTCGTTTCGTCGAACTCATGGATGCCGCACAGGGGACGTTCCCAGAAATGGCAGCGGTAGAGGTCGAGGTTCCAATCGAGGTAGAAGTACTTGAAACCGGCCAGGCAGGGAAACCGCTCCCGCTCCCCGCGCAGATGACGCTGCATTTCGATGAGCGATTCGCGGGGATTGACCACCGGAAACCCGCTTTCCCGCTTCAAGGTCTTGATCTTCTCGAACACCTCGATCAATTCGTCGCGGGTGTAATTGACCAGGCCGTTCTCGCTGAAACTCAGGTAGGTGGACCCCAGCGTGGTGAGCGGGTAGCTGAAGGTGCAGGTGCTGAAGCCCAGCTCCGTGAGAAAGGCCGGCAGCCGGCCGTAATCCTCGATCAACCGGCTGGCGGTGATGCTGGCGGTGGTTTGCACGCCGGCTTGGGCGAAGAATTCGTTGGCCCGGCGAATCACGCGGCACGAGCCCGGCAGGCCGCGGTTTTGCTCGTGCTTCGCCACGTCGGGCGCGTCAATCGAAATGATCACGCTGCTCAAGCCGGCGTCCGTCAGCGCCCGGAGGTTCTCCTCGGTCCACAGCGCGCCGTTGGTGCAGATCATCGGACGCAGCCCCTGTTCCGCCGCGTAACGCACCATGGCCGGCAGGTCGCGGTGCGCCATCGGCTCGCCGCCCACGAACAGCAGGTAGCCGATGTGGTTCCGCCGGGCGATGGCAATCGCGTCCCGCGCCTGCTCCAACGTCACGCTGTGCCGGGCGGCGGGATCGAATTGCGAGCGGGCGAAACCGCAAAAGGCGCAATCCGCGTTGCAAATGTTGGTGATGGCGAACTGCAAATAACCGGGCCCGCCGTGGTCCAGCACTTCGCGCAACAGGCGAAATCCGCCCGCCGGAGCGGGAGGCGGCGACGAAGCTTGCGGCTGCGGAACGCGGCTCATGGGGCGCGATTCTCCGACGCGGACGAGGCGGCGGCAAACTAATCGTGCCGCCGCGGCGGAAGCTTGCGCCGTCCCGTGGCGGCCAGCACCCGCCGCTCGTACTCGGCCTCGTCCAGCTCGACGGGGACGGCCTGGCAATCCGTCTCACACCCCGGAAAGCGCCACAAGTTCGGGAAATCCCGGCATTGCTGGGGCTTCACCGGCTGCACCCGGCACTCGTCCCCCTCCAGCAGCACGCACTCGTCATTGGGCCGCTCGGCCAGCGACAAACCCCGCCGGTCCCAGCGCAGCCGCGTGTAATGCTGGATGAAGGTGTCCTCGTCCAACCCCAGATGCGCCGCCATCCGGCGGATTTCCTCCGTCGTCACCCGGACTTCGCCGGGCCAGCGACAACAGGCCGTACAGCGTTGACAGGCGTAAAAAATGGGCATCAGTGCTCAGGCGGTGTTTTTCCCCAGCGCGAAAGAAACGCTTCCGCGCGGCGGCTTGAAATCCGCCTTGGGGGCAAACCTCCCGGGCGCGCTCCCAACGCGCGCCGGCATGGCGGACATCGTGTCACATTTCCCCGCTTTTTCAAACCGCCCCGAACAGGTCGTCTTCCGGCCAGCGCGACACGGCATCGGCGGCCCGGTGCAGGGCGGGGTCGAGGGCGCCGTCCG
>CAZRPT010000016.1:0-10132 GCA_964601985.1 uncultured Verrucomicrobiota bacterium | reverse complement strand
AGCCGGGCAGATTGGAAATCTGCGCTACGGGGGCGGGGAGCGCACGCGCCTCGCGTGCGCCGAGGGGCGCCCCCGCCCCTCGATCCCCCGCGACCGATTTCCGCGGCCGCCCCGATTCCGCCCCTCCCCGGGTGGCACCCGCCTCTGGCGGGTCGGCTTCGGCGTCCCGCCGAAGCCCTCTCCGCGACCTTTGCACGCGGCCGTTCCAACCACGTCACGCGCGTGGGAACCTTCGGGGCCACGAAGGACGCGCGGCCGAAACAAAGCATCCTTTTCCCGCGCGTCGAAGAGCCGGGCGGGACGCCCGGCTCGACCCGCGAGACGCGGGTGCCACCCCCCCCCGGTGGGGGAAATCCGGGGACCGGGGGAGCGAAGGCCCGAGGGAAATCCGAAATCCGAAAATCGAAATCCGAAAGCGCTTTCCGGAGGCGCCGAGGGGGGCGGCGGCGTTGGGACACGCGATGGTCCTTCGCGGCTTTCTTCTTTTCCCTGGCGGGGGACGATTCGCGACGCCCTGATTTTTTTCGGGGGGTTCTGCTTTCCGTCCCGGGACGGGGCTCTCCCCGCTCTCGTCGCTGGCCGCGGCGGCTTTCTTTCGGGTGGACGCCCGCCCCCGCGGCGCGGCAATGTCGGGGCCATGCGCGATTTGATTTCCCTGCTGGCCACCGCCGTGCTGGTCGGGTCGGGCGCGATCCCCGGCCGCCTGAACGCCGCGTCTCCCGGCGCGGATCGTCCGCCCAACGTGCTGTTGATCATCTCGGACGATCAGGCGTGGACCGATTACGGCTTCATGGGGCACCCGCACATTCGCACGCCGCATCTGGACCGGCTGGCACAAGAAAGCCTGCTGTTTCCGCACGGTTACGTGCCCACCAGCCTGTGTTGTCCCTCGCTGGCCAGCATCATCACCGGCTTGTATCCCCAACAGACCCGCGTCACCGGCAACGAACCGCCCCTGCCGCCGGGCCTGAATCGCGGTCAGGCCGGCCGCGACCCGCGCTTTCAAGCCGGCGTCGCCCGGCTGACCCACCTGCTGGACGGGTTTCCCACCCTGCCCCGGTTGCTGGCCCGGCGTGGTTACCAAAGTTTCCAGTCCGGCAAATGGTGGATGGGGCCCTACCAGTGGGGTGGGTTCACCCACGGCATGACCCACGGCGATCCGAAACGGGGCGGCCGCCACGGCGACGTGGGCTTGAAAATCGGGCGCGAAGGCTTGGAGCCCATCTTCGATTTCCTCGACCAGACCGGCTCGCGGCCGTGGCTCATCTGGTACGCGCCGTTTCTGCCGCATTCCCCCCACCATCCGCCCGAGCGGCTGCTGGCCCGTTACCGGGGGCTCACCAATTCGCTGGAGGTGGCGAAATACTGGGCCATGTGCGAGTGGTTCGACGAAACCTGCGGCGCGCTGCTCGACGGCTTGGACAAGCGCGGCTTGGGCGACAACACGCTGGTCCTTTACCTCGCCGACAACGGCTGGATTCAGCGTCCGGACTCACCCCGCTATCGCGCCGACTCGAAACGCTCCCCCTACGACGGCGGCCTGCGCACGCCGATTCTGGTCCGCTGGCGCGGGCATTTGACGCCGCGACGGGTCGAGACCCCGGTGTCGAGCATTGACCTCGCCCCGACCGTGCTGGCCGCCTGCGGCTTGCCGGCCACTCCGGCCATGTGCGGGGTGAACCTGCTGGACCTCGACGCCGTGCGACGGCGGCGCGCCGTCTTCGGGGCCTGTTTTCTGCACAACGCGGTGGTTTTGGACGTGCCCGCGCGCAATCTCACCTGGCGCTGGTGCGTGGCCGGTCGCTGGAAACTGATCCTGCCGAACCCCGTCAACTTGAAGGAGCCCCTCAAACCCGGCATCCCGCTCGACGCCCCCGAACTGTACGATCTCCGGAGCGATCCGCTGGAAACCCGCAATCTTGCCCCGACCCAACCCGCCCGTGTTGCCGCCCTCACCGCGTTGTTGAATCGGTGGTGGGCGCCTTGAGCGCGGACGCGGGCCCGCGCGCGGCGGGGAAATCCGTGTCCGGCGGCGCCGGAGGGGACTCTTGGAAACCCGGGACGCGAACTCCGAAACAACCGCCTGACGGCCGCCTTCGTCCGGGCGGATCAGCCCGTGCTGTCGCGCAGGGCGCGGAAGAGGGCCTCGACGTTTTCGATCGGGGTGTTGCCCTGGATGTTGTGGATGGTGTTGAAGACGTAGCCGCCGTCCCGGTTGAAAATCCCGATGCGCTCGCGCACTTCGCGGTACACGGCCTCGGGGCTGTCGAAGGCCAGCGTGTGCTGGGTGTCCACCCCTCCGCCCCAGAAGACGAGGTCCCGGCCGAACTCCCGCTTGAGCCGTTCGGCGTCCATCTCCGCCGCCGAGCATTGGACCGGATTCAGGACGTCGAATCCGGCTTCGATGAAGTCCGGAATCAGCCGGTACACCGAGCCGCAGGAGTGCATGAAGGTCTTCCAGTTCGAGCGCTGGTGGATGAGGTCGTTGATCCGGCGGTGAAACGGCTGGTAGAGGTCGCGATAGGCCTCGGCGGAGATGAACGGGCCGCGCTGGGTGCCGAAATCGGTGCCGGTGATCAAGCCCACCTGGACGGTGTCGCCGAACAGTTCCATGAGGGTCGCCACGTTTTTCAGGGCGATTTCGCACTGCCGCTCGAACACCTCCCACACGTAATCCCGCCGCACCTTGGTGCTGATGTACCACTCGGCCACGTCCCGGATGCCGCGGGGGTGCTTCAGCCACGGGGCGGGCACCAGGGCGATGTCGCCGAAGGCGGTGCCGGGCAGGATGAGGATGGAGCCGTATTGGGCCCGCTCCTCGAACCACGCCTTCTTCTCCCGGAAATACGCCAGATCCTCCTCGCTCAACAGGCCGAACTCCTCGCAGTTGTCCGCCGGATCCAGCTTGTCCTCGTCAATCGGGTCCTGCCGGATGATCGCGTCGAAGAAGTAGCCCCCTTCGGGCATGTGCCCGCTGGGCGGGACGGAGGTGTCGCCCTCCGGGTGCATGTGCCAGCCGCCGTCCGGGGCGCGGGTCAGGTTCATGCTTCCCGGCACCAGGCAGGTGACGCCGTCGAAGGTGGTGAACTCCTTCCAGTCCTTGGCCTCCGTGCCGAAGATGGACTTGCGGGGCAGCGCGCCGATGACGTCAATGCCCAATGCCTCGCGCAGGCGGTCGTCAATCTCGCCCAGCATCTGGTAGGGCTCGATGACCTTGACCCGGTAATCCGGTTCGCCCAGCAGGCGCTGGCGGAGGCGGTGCACCACCGAGACGTGAATGCCGGTGACAAAGGTGGCGCCGAAATCCACCGGCACCCGGTCGGGTTGCCGATGCGCCAGGGCGGCGGCGAGACGTTCGCGGCTGTTCATAAGCGTGATTTTCCGAGTGGCGATTTTCACGGGCATCGCCGGCCCGGCCCGGCGGAAACGGGCGTCGAACCGGTCGAATCCTACCGAAAGAAACTTCCCGCGGCCAAGCGGGAAAGCCCCCGGCGGCTTTCCCGGGTTGCCCGGGCGCGCCTGTTTTTTCGGCGCCCGGGGAAGGGGCCGGAACGCCACGCCTCCCCGCCAAAAAGGTGCGCCCACCCGAAGGCCGGCGCACCCGCTCAAGGTCTGACGGGGAGGCTATTCGCCAGTTTCCTTGAGAAGCACGAGACGCTTCACGCCGCGCCGGATGAGAGTGATCATCACCCCCTCGGACACGTCCGCGTCACGCAGGGCCGCGCGGAATGTCTCGAGCGAGGTCACCGTTTTGTCATCCACGGTGGTGATCAGGTCGCCCCGCCGGAGACCGGCGCGTTCCGCCGCGCTGGCGGGCGACACCGCGGTGACGGCCACCCCCTGGACGTCCGTCAAATCATACTGCCGGGCCATGTCCGGCGTGAGGGGCCGCACGGTCAGCCCCCACTCCCGCACGCGTTCGCGCGCCGGCGTGCGCTTGCGGAGGGCCAGTTCCACCGGGTCTTCCGGCCAGGCTTCGGGGCGCACCTTGAGGGTCAGGCGCCGCCGGCCCCGGACCACCTTCAGGGTGACCGGCCGCCCGATGGGTTTGGAGCGGATTTCGTTCTTCAGCTCCTGCGGCGTGGCGACCGGCCGCTCCTCCACCGCCACGATGACGTCGCCCAGCCGCAATTCCGACCGGGCCGCCGGGCCGTTGCGCATGAGGCCCATCACCACCACCCCTTCCTCGAGGTCCGGCACGACGCGGGCGCGAAACTCCGGATAGCCCCGCAACGCCCGGATTTCGACGCCCAGCCACGCGCGGGTGAAGCGCCCCCGCGCGATCAACTGCGTGGCCACCTCGCGGACGAGATTGCTGGGGATGGCGAACCCGATGCCGGTGTTCATGCCGCGGATGAGGGTGTTGATGCCGATGACCTCGCCGTCAATGTTGACCAGCGGCCCGCCGCTGTTGCCCGGATTGATGTTGGCGTCGGTCTGGATGAAGTCCTGATCCGCGGCGGGGTCGTTGAGGATGCCGGAACGCCCCTTCGCGCTCACATGGCCGTAAGTGACGCTGTAGGCGAGGTCGAACGGCGCCCCGATGGCGATGGCAAACTCCCCGACCCGCACCCGGTCGTAATCGGCGAACCGGACCACGGGCAGGTCATGAGCGTCAATCTTGATGACGGCGATGTCCGACTGCTCGTCCACCCCGCGCACGGTCCCCGCGAACTCGCGTCCGTCCTTGAGGCGCACCCGGATTTTCTCCGCCCCTTCCACCACGTGGCCGTTGGTCACGATGTAGCCATCCTCCCGCACCACCACGCCGGAGCCCTGCCCCGAGATTCGGGGCGGAGGCGGGGACTCGTCCTCCGGACCGGGGCGGAAATGGCGGCGAAGCCCCGGCGGCAGAAACTCCCACAGGGGATTTCTTTCCTCCCCCCGTCCCTCGTTCAAACGGACCGGCCGGGAAATGCTGATGACCACCACCGACGGGGAGACCTTTTCGGCCACCTCGACGAAGGCCCGGTTGAGCTGCCGCGCCAGCGTCATGGCGGGGGACTCCCCGGCCCGCGAAAGGGGCGCGGCGGCCAGCCACGCGGCGGCCAGCAAGCCCGCCCGGATTCCGGTTTTCAGATGGCGCGTCGGTGTCATGTTTCCTTTCGGCGCTTTGACTTGGATGAGCGGCGGCGGGAAATGTTCAAAAACAAATCGCGCCCCCGCGGCGTTCCCGCCGCGCGGCCACGGGCGGCTTGCGTGAAGCGGAGCGGCGGGGCAGCATCCGGCGCCATGGGGCCGATGCGACGATGGCTGATCTTTTTGCTGGGAACGCTCGCGGCGGGGGCGTTGCTGGCTCCGTGGGCGTACATCGGCGCGCAATGGAGCGCGGCGCGCTGGCCGGCGCTGGCCGCGGTGGCCGCGCATCCGTTTCGTCGTTACGTGGATCGCTGCCTGCTGGCGGGGGTGGTGATCGGTTTCTGGTGGGGGCGGCGCTGGTTGGACGGCGGAACCCCCGCGCGATGGGGATGGCGCGAAACGGCGCGCCCCGGCGGGCGGCTGGGATTCGGGCTGGTTTTGGGCCTGGCGGGAACGGGCCTCCTCGGGCTGGCGCTCGTGGCCGGCGGCGGACGGGTGTTTCAAGCGCCCGGAAACGCGGGCGCCTGGGGACGGCTGGGACTGGCGGCGGGCGGCAGCGCCCTGGCGGTGGCGGTCCTCGAGGAAACGGTGTTCCGGGGCTTTTTGTTCGGCAGTGTCCGCCGCGCGCACGACTGGCCGGCGGCGGCGGTTTTCAGCAGCTTGATCTACGCGGCGGCGCATTTCGTGACCCGGGCGGCGGAGTCCGGACCGGTGGACTGGCTGGCGGGCGGGCGGTTGCTGGTTCGCTCCTTCGGCGGGCTGTTGGGAGGAACGGAGGGGTGGTGGCCTGAATTTTTGCTGCTGGCGGGGGCGGGACTGGTGCTGGCGCTGGCCCGGGAGCGTTCCGGCGGATTGTGGCTGCCGGCGGGATTGCACGCCGGCTGGGTGCTGGGGCTCAAGCTGAGCCACGGCCTGACCCGCGCCCCGGCGGGGGACGCCGCCGGCTGGAAGGCGCTCCTGGGAGCGGGAATGTTGCTGGCCAGCGGCTGGGTGTTGCGACGAAGTTTTCCGGCGCGAACCGTCACGGAACGCGCCCTCGTGGTGGCGGATGAATCCTCGTCTCAAGAGCTGGCTTGAAGCGCTGCTGGCGTTTCTCTACCCTCCGGTCTGTCAGATTTGCGGCACCGGCAGGGCCGGAGCGGACGAAGGATACGTCTGCGCCGCCTGCTGGTCCCGGCCGGATGGGGTGCGGTTCATCCGGCCGCCGTTTTGCGAACGATGCGGGCTCCCCACGGAAGCCGCCGTCACCACGACCTACGAATGCAGCAATTGCCGCGAAATGAAGCTCCACTTCTCCCGGGCCCGCGCCGCGGTGGTGGCCACCGGCATGGTGCTGGAGGTGATCCATCGCTACAAATACCGGCGGGCGCTGTGGTTCGAGCCGTTTCTGGCGGACCTGCTGATCCGCCAGGCGGCGGATTCCCTGCGCGCGGAAGGCTGGGACGGCCTCGTGCCGGTGCCGCTGCACCCGGTGAAACGCCGCGAGCGGGAGTTCAATCAGGCCGAGCGCCTGGCCCGGCGGCTCGGGCGGGCCACCGGCCTGCCGGTGTGGCGCAAACTCGTCCGCCGGGTCCGCTTCACCCCCACCCAGACCGCGCTCAATCGCCGCGAACGGCAGAAGAACATGCGGCGCGCCTTCGCCGTGCGTCCCGGAGCGACCTTGCCGGGCGAGCGCTTCGTGGTGGTGGACGACGTGCTGACCACCGGCGCCACCACCAGCGCCTGTGCCTGGGCGTTGCGCCAGGCCGGCGCGCGCGAGGTCATGGTCTGGACCGTGGCGCGGGGGCTGTGAGCCGGAGACTTTGCCCGTTTTTCCCCTCCCCGAGTTATGAGTGAAAGCCCTTTCCGAAAAAAAATCCCCAAGCTCACGAAGCGCTTGAAATCGCCGGAGCTGGGCGAGACCGGTCTCTGGCGCAAACCCGGCGTAACGGCGCAGGAACGCCGGCGCGAATTCCCCGAGGGACTCTGGACCAAGTGCCCCGGGTGCGGCGATTTGCTGTACGACAAGGACCTCGACGCCAACCTCAAGGTCTGCCCCAAATGCGGCCACCATTTTCCCCTTTCGGCGCGGATCCGCGTCGAGTCGCTGCTCGACGACGGTTCCTTCACGGAACTGGACGGCGGACTCGCCAGCGTGGACATCCTCCGGTTCACCGGCGTGGCCAGCTACGTGAACCGCCTCGAAAAATATCAGAAAGCCACCGGACAGAAGGATGCCGTCATCACCGGACTGGGCCGGTTGCGCGACCGGGAAGTGGCCCTCGGCGTGATGGACTTCAGCTTTCTGGGCGGCTCGATGGGCTCGGTGGTGGGGGAAAAAATCACCCGCCTGATCGAGACCGCCACCCGGCGAGGCCTGCCGCTCGTCATCGTCTCGACCAGCGGCGGCGCGCGGATGTACGAGGGCATGTTCAGCCTGATGCAGATGGCCAAGACCTCGGCCGCGCTCGCGTATCACGCCAGGGCCCGGCTGCCCTACCTGAGCGTGCTGACCCACCCCACCACCGCCGGCGTGATGGCCAGCTACGCCAGCCTGGGCGACCTGATCCTCGCCGAACCGGGCGCGATGATCGGCTTCGCCGGCCCGCGGGTGATCAAGGACACCACCCAGGCCACCCTGCCGCCGGGGTTCCAGACGGCGGAATTCCTGCAGGAACACGGCCTGATTGACGCCATCATCCCCCGGCACGAACTGCGCGACCGGCTGGCGCTGTATCTCGACTTCCTGGAGGGCGCCCCCCGCGCCCCCCGAAAATAAGCGGCCAAGTCACGCTTCCCTTGCGGCATTGGCGCGTCCGATGCGGAGGAAAATCGGAAATCGGGCACGGTGCTAAAACACCGGCACGGATCCCGAAGCGCTTTTTTCGGATTTCGGGATTTCGGATTTCCTCGCGCCGCCCCCGGGTGAGCGGTCGGGAGCCGCCCGCGTTCCGTTGTCCTTCGCGTGACGTTCGTCCGCTCCTTATCCCGCTTCCCGGAAGCGCTGGGCGATGGGGATGCGGCGGCCCACGCCGAAGGCCTTGCTGGTGACCTTCAAACCGGGGGCGGCCTGGCGGCGCTTGTATTCGCTCAGGTCAATCAGCCGCACCACCCGCCGGACGTGGGCTTCGTCGAAGCCCGCCGCGAGGATTTCCTCCACCGACCGGCACTCGACCACGTAGGCTTCGAGGATGGCGTCCAGCACCTCGTAGGGCGGCAGCGAGTCCTGGTCCTTCTGGTCCGGGCGCAGCTCGGCGGAGGGCGGTTTGGTGATCGAGTTTTCCGGGATGAGTTCGCGCTCGCGATTGATCCAGCGGGCGAGCCGATAGACCATCGTTTTGGGCACGTCGTTGATCACCGCCAGGCCGCCGCACATGTCGCCGTAGAGGGTGCAGTAGCCCACCGCCAGCTCGCTCTTGTTGCCGGTGGTCAGCAGCAGCGAGCCGAACTTGTTGGACAGGGCCATGAGAATCACCCCCCGCAGGCGGGCCTGGATGTTTTCCTCGGTCACGTCTTCCGGACGGCCGGCGAACAGCGGCGCCAGCTCCGTCTTCAGCGCCTCGAACCCGCGCTCGATGGGGATGACGTCGTAGCGGATGCCCAGATTGCGGGCCAGCGCCTCGGCGTCCGCCAGACTGCCGGGCGAGGAGTAGCGCGAGGGCAGCGCCACACCGTGGACCTGTTCCGGCCCCAGCGCCGCCACCGCCAGGGCCGCCGTGAGCGCGGAATCAATCCCGCCGCTCAGCCCGAGCACCACCGAGCGAATGCCGCATTTGCGCAGGTAATCCCGCAGGCCCAGCACCAGCGCGCGGTGCAGTTTTTCCTCGTCGGGCAAATCCAGTGGCGGCGGGCCGTCGGCCACCGGCGCCCCGGTGTCCACCAGCACGAAATCCTCGGCGAACGCCGCGCCGCGCGCCAGGAGCCGTCCCGCGGCGTCAATGCCCAGGCTGACGCCGTCGAAGATCAACTCGTCGTTGCCGCCCACGCTGTTGCAATAGACCAGCGGCAGCCGGTGATGGCGGGCCAGCGCTTCCAGCATGGCGTGGCGCACCCGGTTCTTGCCCAGATGCCACGGCGAGGCGGAGATGTTGAGCAGCAGCTCCGCGCCGGCTGCGGCCAGTTCCGCGGCCGGGTTGCGCCGGTAACGGCGGTCGGCCCAGAACGCCTCGTCGTTCCACAAATCCTCGCAGATCGTCAGTCCCAGCCGCACCCCCTTGAACTCGACGGGCGGGTTTTCCGCCGCCGGCTCGAAGTAACGGTCCTCGTCGAAGACGTCGTAGCTGGGCAGGAGTGTCTTGTGGCGCACGGCGAAGACGCGGCCCGCGTGGAGCAGGGCGGCGGAGTTGGTGGCTTCGCGGCCCGGGCCGGCGCGGTTTTCCCCCACGAACCCCACCACCAGCCCGGTGTCGCCCGTGGCGGCGGCGAGCTCGTCGAGGGCCGCCAGGTTGCGCGCCACGAAGCTCGGCCGCAGCAGCAGGTCGCGCGGCGGGTAGCCGGTCAGGGCCAGCTCCGGCGTGAGCACCAGGTCCGCGCCCGCCGCCACGCCGCGTTGGTAGGCCTCCCGGATGAGGCGGACGTTGCCCGCGAAATCGCCCACCGTGGTGTTGAGTTGCGCGAGCGCGATCTTCATCGGCGGGGCTGGAGGGTGATCCAGTTTATTTCCCGGAAGGAACCGCGCGCCGTCCGCACCAACGCGCCCGGTCCGATGCCGTGTTGGGCGAACCATCCCCGCGGCACTTCGAGGGCGTACTGGACGTTGTTGCTCGTGGATTCCACCGGGGTTTCGTCCTTCGGCTGCAAATCGTGGATGCTGAGAATCACCCCGTCGGGATCGAGATAGGCCACCGAGAGGGGGATCAGCGTGTTCCGCATGTAAAAGGCGCGATGATCCGGATGGGCGAAGACGAACAGCATCGCCTCGCCGGCGTTCATGTTCGTGCGGTACATCATGCCGGTGGCGATTTCGACCGTCCGCCGCGCCACCTCGGTCTCCAGCTCCTGATCGCCCACCCAGAGGGTGATCGTCGGCAGCCTGGGTTGCGCGTGGCTGAGATAGATTTGTCCCGGCTCGTAC
>CAZRPT010000015.1:0-16264 GCA_964601985.1 uncultured Verrucomicrobiota bacterium | reverse complement strand
TTCACCTCGGCGCCGTGGCACTGCCAGCAGCCGTTGACCGCGGCGGCGGAGACGCCGTTCGGGAAGGCGTCGGTCATGAAGCCGCGATTGCCCTCGACGACCTCGGCCAGCACGTTGTCCAGCGAGCCGAGGATGCGCCCGGCCTTGGCGTGGTGGGACTCGCCGAATTCCTTGACCTCCTTCTCATGGCAGCGGCCGCAATCCTTGGGCGTCACGATGGTCGCGATGAGCTGCCCCTCGTGCATGAAGGCGTCGGGGTCGGTCTTCACGGCGCTGTGGCACTCGTAGCAGCCGACGTTGGCGCGGTAATGCTTGCTGGCGCCCCACTGCTGGTAGAGCGAGGCGCTTTCCTTTTTGTGGCAGGCGATGCAGGCCTTGCTCTCCGGGGACAGGTCCGGCAAGGCAAACCCCCGGACCGCCACGGGGAGCGCCACGGCAAGGGCGGCGGCGAGGAACTGGATGTTTCGGAGGGGTGTTTTCATGGATCGTTCGTGGTTCACGGGTTGCGAATTGAAATCGGTCAATCAGCGGATTCGAGATCGGGGTTGGCGCGCAGGCTGCCGTTCATGATGGGAATGGCCACGTGCAGCATCCACGAGTAAACGAGGATGCCAAAGGCCCAGATGCCGAGGCAGACGAGCGACTCGTTGAGCGTGGGCAGGTATTCGACGATCTGGCCGAGCGGCGTGGGCACGAACCCCGGGATGATCAGCCCCATGCCCTTCTCGATCCAGATGCCGGCAAAACAGGTGACGCAGGCGATGTTGAGCCCGACGATGCGCCGGCTCAGCGGCGTCACGAGCAGCAGCAGCCCGATGGCGTCCAGCGCGATGGCCGTCCAAATCCACGGCACCAATCCCGTGTGGCCGTGCAGCCCGAAATACAGATAGTAGGCCGCCGCCGCGTGCTGGGTGGGCGAATAAAACTCGGTGAACAATTCGCTGCCCAGCAGGAACATGTTGATGATCATGGCCACCGTCATGATCAGGCGCAAGGTAAAGAGCGGCTTGTCCCCGATCCAGTACTCCGCCCGGCGGCGGATGGTCTGGAAGGTCAAAATCATGAGCGCCGGCCCGGCCACGAACGCCGAGGCAAGAAAGCGCGCGGGCACCAACGGATGATGCCAGTAGCCGCGCCCCGCCAGACCCACGTACAGAAAGGCCGTCACGGTATGGATGCTCACCGCCCAGATGATGGAGATGAACACAAAGGGGATATAGAACGCCTTGGTCGGCCGGCGGCCGCGGTATTTGCAATAGAGCAGGTAGCCGGCGATGTGGAGATTGAGCAGCAGATAGCCGTTGAGCACGATCACGTCCCACGACAAGATCGAGCTGGGAAAATTGAAAACGCCGAACGGCGGAATCATGTGGTGGAACCGGTCCGGATGCCCGAGGTCCACCGTGACGAAAAGCAGGCACATGAGAATCACGGCGATGGCCATCAGCTCGCCAAAGAGCACCACGTCGTGCATGTACTGCTTTTTGTACACATAGGCGGGAATGACCAGCATCACCGCGGCGGCCGCCACGCCCACCAGGAAGGTGAAGTTGGCGATGTAGGCGCCCCAGCTCACCTGATTGGTCATGCCGGTGGTCTGGAGGCCGTCCACGAACTGGCGCGCCCACGCGTGCAGGCCGAGGAGGCACAGCACGGTGAGCAGGGTCATCCACGCGTAAAATTTCCGGCTGCCCAGGAAAGAAAGCCGCCAGACCCGAAACAGAAATGTGAGATAGGCGCTCACTTGTCGAAAAAGTAATAGAAGCGCGGCTGGGTGCCGACTTCTTCTTTAAGGATGTAAACCCGTTTGTGGTTGAGGATGTAATTGATCTTGCTCTCCGGATCCAGCAGGTTGCCGAAGACGCGCGCGCCGGTGGGGCACACCTCCAGGCAGGCCGGATATTTGCCCTCGCGGGTGCGGTGCAGGCAGAAGGTGCACTTCTCCACCACGCCCTGGGGCCGGATGCGGTTGCTCAGGTAGCTCTGGTTCGGATTGACCGCCCCGGGGGGGAGCGTGGGCTTTTTATAATTGAACCGGCGGGCGTCGTAGGGGCAGGCCGCCATGCAGTAACGGCAGCCGATGCACCAGTTGTAGTCAATCACCACCACGCCGTCGGGCTCCTTCCACGTGGCCTGGACCGGGCACACCTGGGTGCAGGGCGATTCCCGGCACTGCTGGCACTGGACCGGCATGTAGTATTTGTCCGGTTTGGGCACGGTTTCCGGATCGTAGTATAAATCGGAGGATTCAAGGTCTATGGCGCCCTTGTTCAATTCGAGCACGCGGATGTACGCCATCTCGATGTCCTCGGGATCCTCGCGGGACTGGTTGTTCTCCGCCAGACAGGCGTGGGCGCAACGCCGGCAGCCGATGCAGCGGGTGAGGTTCAGGGCGTAGCCGAACTCCACGCCGTCGAGCGGGCGGACGTCCCGCAGGTTCGGGCGCACGCCATACTGCCGCTCGGCTTTTTCGGCCAGCCGGGCCATGATGGTTTTGAGCTCCTCGGGCGTCAGCTCGCGGTAATGCTTCTGGAGCATTTCCTCGACGGTGAGCCCGCCGCGCTCCAGCTCCAGCAGCGGTTTGAGCGCGGCGGCCAATCCCGCCAGCCCCACCAGCCCCGCGGCGGCGCCCTTGAGGAAGCTCCGCCGGTCCAGCGGCTGGTACACCTCCTCGATGCGCTTCGGGCTGACTTCGTTTTGCGGTTCGTCGCTCATGGTGACTCACTCATGCGCCCCGGCGGAGGCGTGGGGATCAGATTTCATCGAGTTGTAGGCGCGCGCCGGATACCGCAACGGCGGCAGCGGCGGCAGCGGCTTGAAGGCCGGATCGTGCGGATCGTGGCACTGGATGCAGACCAGCCGGGTCTCCCGGCCGCGTCGCGTGTCCCAATGGCCGTTGCGCCGGCCATGCACCCCGGCCTCCCATTCGCGGTGGATGGTGCCGTGGCACTTGCCGCACAGCTGGTCCACCGCCGTGGCGGGAATCTCGCTGCCGTCGTAGTCCACGAAGACGTTGCGGTTCGTGGGATGATGGCAGTTGAGACAGAAACGGTTGTTGCCGTGCTCCAGCCGGATGGGGGCATGCTCGACAAACGGCCGCCGGGAATAGTGCCACCGGGCGGGACGGGAGGCGTGGCATTCCATGCAGTTGTACCGCAGACCGTTTTTGATCCACACCAGGCCGGTGACCTTCCGGGGCGGCGCTTTGTCGAGATGCGCGTCCGCGGAAGCGTCTCCCCGGGAAACAACGGCCGGCGGAGCCGGTGTCAGGGCGACGCCGGCCCACACCGCCAATACGCCCAAGGACACCACACCGGCGACCGCTGCCGCGCGACGGGACGGAAAAGGGATTTTACGCTGCCGGATCATCACAGGCGCTGGGACGAAATGGATGAGGGGAAAATGAACGGCGGAAGCGCCCGGCTCAAGCCGAAAGTGCCCGGCGCCGGGCCGGATTCCACCGGAAAAATCGCCTCCCCCGGACAAGCCCGCTCCCCCTCCGGAAGACGTGGTCCTTTTTCGGGGGCGACGGAGGACGTATCCGCCCCCTTCGAATAGCGTTTCAGAAACTCGCGCCGGTTTTTCTCGCGCAGCGCCTTTTCCTCGGGGCTGATCTTGTTGAGGTACCAGGCGTGGTTCGGGCTGTTGAGCGTCTCCTCGAGCAGCTTGGCCAGCTTGGCCGCCGCCTCTTTTTTCGCCGGATCGGACGAATTCCGGTGTTTCGCGATCAGTTTTTCGAGCTGCGGAACGAACTTGGTGTAAAAATGCTTGGCGATCTCGTAGGTGCCGTGCCAGTGGGTGTAATCCGGCCCCATCATCGAAGCCCCGTGCCGCGCCCGCCGGCCCTCGTGGTGCCACAGTTCGAACCAGGTGGTGTCGAGCGGGTTCGAGAACTTCGCCGGCTTCAGCAACGGCGCCGCCGCTTGGTAGAGCGCCAGGCCCGGCTGGGCGAATTTTTCGTGGTAGAGATCGATCAGGGCATCGTACTGGGTATAGAAGGAATCTACGTAGTTCTGGTTATGACAGGTCAGGCAGACGTCCACCATGTTGGTCCGCCGCGTCTGCCAGGAAATGTCCTTGCCCGGCAGGCCCAGTTTCGCGTCGGAGACCTCGGGCCGCACCGAGACGGCCGGGCGGTTGTTCCACGAAATCCGCAATCCCACGTCGTGCGTCACCTCCTGATTCTTGGTGGCGCTCATGTGGCAGGTGGCGCAGGTCGGCGCCGCCGAGTAGTCCTCGCCCACCACCCATTTCTCGCTGGCGAGGTTCATTTCGTCGAGGTGGGCGTAGTAGGCGATGCCGTGCTTCGACTCGTTGAAGATTTCGATCTGCGGGTGGTCCGGCCCCATGTGGCATTTGCCGCAGGTGGCCGGGGTGCGGGCCTGGGCGGCGGAGAAGGAGTGGCGGCTGTGGCAGGCGGCGCAGGAGCCCTCGCTGCCGTCGGGATTGAGCCGCCCGATGCCGGAGTTGGGCCAGGTGGCGGGGTCCGGCTTGCCGTTGACGATTTTCACCTCGGCGCCGTGGCACTGCCAGCAGCCGTTGACCGCGGCGGCGGAGACGCCGTTCGGGAAGGCGTCGGTCATGAAGCCGCGATTGCCCTCGACCACCTCGGCCAGCACGTTGTCCAGCGAGCCGAGGATGCGCCCGGCCTTGGCGTGGTGGGACTCGCCGAATTCCTTGACCTCCTTCTCATGGCAGCGGCCGCAATCCTTGGGCGTCACGATGGTCGCGATGTAGTCGCCGTAATGCTTGATGGCGTCCGGATCCGCCGCGTCGGCCTGGTGGCATTCGAAACAGCCGACATTGGCGCGGGAGTGTTTGCTGGCGCCCCATTGCTGGTAAAGCGAAGCGCTCTCCTTGCGGTGACACTCGATGCAGGCGACGGACTGGGGCGAAAGCGTGGGGAGCAGCGCCGGGCCCGCCGGGGTGGCAACCGCGGCCCGCACCACGCCCCCGCCGAACAGCAGGGCGGCGAAAATGACGGCTTGCTTCTTCATGGCGCGTTCAGAAAAGGCTCAATCGGAGTCGGCGGCCTCCGGCGGCGGGGGCGCCATCGGCAACGGACGGGTGTAATCCAAGGCGGCCTCCGGCACGTGGCATTGCAGGCATTGCGAGCGTTCCGGATGGGTGGTCTGCAACGGCAGGTCGCCCTTGGGACCGTGGCAGGAGAGGCAGTGCTCGCGCAGGAACACCCGGTGCGGCACGGTGGGCGGCGAGACGGGCGTGGCCCGCGATCCCTTGCCGGGCGGCGCCAGGCCCACGAAGGTGTTCTCGACCCACGGTTTCTCGAACCGGCCATCGTAGCCTTTGACGTGGCACTGGAGACATTGCGAAAACTCGGCGTGCGGCACGGGGGCCGTGTCACGCTGCCCGAGACCCACCCGTTTCTTGAGGGCGTGGCATTCCAGGCACGCGCCGCTGTCGCGCTCGGAATAGACCCGGTGCGGCACCGGCGGGGGCGCGCCCCAGAAGGCGCGGTCCTCCATGGGCGCCACCGGAATCTCCCGCTTCAGCGCCGGAAAGCGGGGCGCGGGCGCGGCGGGGGAGGAATCGGGCGCCCCGGCGGGGTCGTTCGCGACGGCCCACCCGGCGAGCGCTCCCAGCAACAACAGCAACGGCGGAGGTTTCATGGCCACGGTCTCCTGCTCACACTTTCTCGATCCGCACCGCGCACTTCTTGTAATCCGGCTCCTTTGAGAGCGGGCAGTACGCCTGCAAGGTCACCCGGTTGATGAGCTTGGTTTCGTCGAAGAACGGCACGAACACCAGTCCGCGTTGGGGGATCGAGCGGCCGTTGATCCACGCCGGCAGGACGATTTCGCCCCGGCGGGAGGTGAGGCGCACCCGGTCGCCGGTGGCGACGCCGAGCCGGGCGGCGTCAATGGGATTGAGCTCCACGTAGGCGCGGGGCATGGCGCTGTTCAACTGCGGCACCCGGCGGGTCATGGTGCCGGTGTGCCAGTGCTCCAGCACCCGACCGGTGCACAGCCAGAAGGGGTATTGCTCGTCCGGCACCTCCGGCGGGGCCTCGTAGGGCCGGGCCCAGATCGTCGCCCGCCCGTTGGCGCCCCAGTAGAAATCAATCTCCTTCTCCGGATCCGCGAACGGATCGTCCCCCGGGACGAAGCGCCGGGAGGTTTCCTTCCATTCGCCGGACTTCGTTTGCACCACCGGCCAGCGCATGCCGCGGGCCTTCGCCAGCACGTCGTAGGGCGCCACGTTCTTGCGCTTCATGTGGGTGAAGGGGCGGTATTCCTCGAAGAGCAGCCGATCCACGTTGTGGCGCTGGAACTCCTCCCACTTCCACGCCTCGATCTCCCGGCCGTTGTCGTCGCGCAGGGTGAAGAGGAACTTGCCGTCGCGATCTTTCATGCCGGCAAAGCCCATTTCGTAGAGCTTGCGGGCCACGGCAATCATCTGCCACACGTCGTCCCGCGCCTCGCCCGGCGGCTCGACCGCCTTGAACCACTGCTGGGTGCGCCGTTCGCTGTTGCCGAAGATGCCGTTCTTTTCGACCCACATGGCCGAGGGCAGCACCACCGTGGCCACCCGGGTGGTGGCGGTGGGATAGACGTCGGACACCACCACGAACCGGTCCTTGAGCTTGCTGGTCAGTTCGTTCAGGTTCGGAATGGTCTGGGCGGGATTGGTCACCTGAATCCAGACCCCGGTCAACGCGCCCTTTTCGAGCCCCTCGAACATCGCCACGGCGTGGAAACCGGGCTTGGGATTGAGGCGGCCCGCCGGCAGTTTCCACAGCTCCTCGACCTGTTTCCGATGCCCGGCCTTGGCCACCACCCGGCCGCCGGGCAGCGCGTGGCTGAGCGTGCCCACCTCGCGGCAGGTGCCGCAGGCGCTGGGCTGACCGGTCAACGAGAAGGCCGTGCTGCCGGGCTTGCCGAACTTGCCCGCCAGGAAGTGCACGTTATAGACGAGGTTGTTGATCCACGTGCCCCGGGTGTGCTGGTTCATGCCCATGCACCAGAGCGAGAGGATCTTCCGGTCCGGATCGGCGAACCGGCGGGCCAGCCGCTCCAACTCCCGCGGCGCGATGCCGGCCACTTTTTGCACGTACCCGGGCGTGTAGGTTTTCAGCCACTCCCGGTACTCCTCGAAGGTCATCGGCTGGCCGGCCTTGTCCGGACCGCTTTTGAAATGGCAGTGCTTCGCGACCCATTCCTTGTCGTATTGGTCCCACTCGAGGAGGAGATGGCAGATGCCGTTGGCGATGGCCAGGTCGCCCTGCGGAATGAATTCGAGGTAGTGATCGGCCGAGCGGGTCGAGCGGGTGCGCCGGGTGCCCAGATCGAAGATCTCGACCTTTTCGCCCCGGGAACGCCGGTCCACGATGCGCGACCAGAGCACCGGGTGCATCTCGGCGGGGTTGTTGCCCCAAAGCACCACCGTGTCGCATTCGTCAAAATCGTCATAGCTGCCGGAGGGCTCGTCCACGCCGTAGGTTGTCAACATCCCGACCACCGCGCTGGCCATGCAGAGCCGGGCGTTGGGATCGAGATGGTTGTTCGCGCAACCGCCCTTGAGGAACTTCATGGCGGTGTAGCCCTCGATGACGGTCCATTGGCCGGAACCGTAAACCCCAAAGGTATCCGGGCGCGCGTAAATCTCCCGGGCGATGAACTCGATGGCCTCCTCCCACGACACCGGCGTCAGCTCGCCGTTCTTGCGAATCATCGGGCGGGTGAGGCGGTCCTTGCCGTAAAGCGCCACCCCGGCGTGGTAGCCCTTGGCGCACAGCAGGCCCCGGTTGACCGGATTCTGCAAGTCGCCCTGCACGGCCACCACCCGGCCGTTTTTCACGCCCACCATCACGCCGCAACCGGTGCCGCAAAAACGGCAGGGCGCCTTGGACCAGGTCAGCCCGTCGGCGGAGGCTTCCGCCGCGGCGAGCGTCCGGGCCGCCGGACCGGCCAGCGCGCTGGTGGCCGCGGCCAGAGCCGTTTGTTTGAGGAATTCGCGTCGGGTGGTCTTCATCTTAATCAGAGGAGGCGGAAGCCGCCGCCGAAGCGGTCGGGAAAACATCTTCGAAATTGAGATACACCGGCACGGCGTCCCGGACGTGGGGCAGGTCCCGGAGCCGCGCCTCGAGGGCCTCGGTGGCGGCGAGCGAATCGGTTTCCGCCACCACGGTCAATCCCGCCGCGCCGGCCGGCCCCAAGGTGACGCCGGGCAACCGGCGCAGCGCCTCGCGCACCCGCGGCCGGAGTTCGGCGCGGCAGCGGACAATGTAACTGGATACCGGCATCACTTTTTACTGTCCCGTTCCCCGCAAACGGACCGCTGGCAGCGCGCCCCGCCTGAAGGCATCGGCTGTGACGCCTAACAAACCAGAAGCCGCCCCCCTGAACCTTGACCTGCGTCAAGCCCCGCGGTCATAAGCGAATTTTTTTCGCGGGGAGATCAGTTGAAGAATCAGTTGTGATCGCCAAAGCGATTTTTCTTGACCCGCGTCAAGGCGAACCGGGCGCGGAGGCCCCACACATGGCTCTCATGAAACAGCACCCAACCCCTGTTTTCATCTCGTTGTGCGGGTTGTGCGTCGCCCTGATCCCCTGGAGCCGGGCCGAAGACAACGCCGCGTCCACCCCGCCGGAAACCGCTCCCGCCCCCACCGCCAGCGCCCGCATCAAGGAGGCCTTCACGAAGGGCAAGCTGGACGTCAACCTCCGCCTGCGCTGGGAAAACGCCGAGCAAACCGGCCGGGAAACCGCCAACGCCGTCACGTTCCGCGCGCGGCTGGGCTACACCACCGCCCCCCTTTACGGCTTCCAGGCGGGCCTCGAATTCCAGGGCAACGTCCCCGTGGGCACCACGGACGAATACAAACCCTACCCCTCCAGCACCGACCCGGACACGGTCAACAAGGTGGTGGTCGCCGACCCGGAGGACTACCTGATTGACCAGGGCTGGGGCAGCTACACCCGCTGGGACTCCACCGTGAAGGGCGGACGTCAGAAACTGCTGCTCGACAACCAGCGCTTCATCGGCCCGGTGGGCTGGCGGCAGCTCCAGCAAACCTACGACGCCGCGGTGCTGGACGTCGGCGCGTTGAAGGACTGGCGCTTCTTCTACGGCTACCTCTGGCAGATCAACCGCATCTTCGGGCCGAACAATCCCGGCGGCCGGTGGACCACCTCCTCCCACCTCATCCACGTGACCTACGAAGGCTGCGAATACGCCCGCGTGGCCCTCTACGGCTACCTCCTCGACATCACCACCGCCCCGCGGTTCTCCTCCGACACCTTCGGCGCGAGCGTGACCGGCAAAATCCCGCTGAGCGAGGAGTGGAAACTGAGCTACCGGGGCGAATTCGCCTGGCAGACGGACGCCTACGACAACGCCGCCGACTACGGCGCGCCCTACTACCATCTCAAGATCGGTCCGGAAGTGGGCCGCTTCAACGCGGGCGTGGCCTACGAGGTGCTCTCCTCCGACAACGGCGCCGCCGTGCAAACCCCGCTGGCCACCCTGCACGCCTTCAACGGCTGGGCCGACAACTTCCTCGTCACCCCCGCCGACGGCCTCCGCGACGCCTACGCCTGGGTGGGCGTCAACCTGCCCGGCGACTTCCCGCTCAAGGCCACGGTCCACAAGTTCGACGCCGACGACGGCGACAACGACTACGGCTGGGAGCTGGACCTCTCCCTGGCCCACTCCTTCGGAAAATATTTCAAGGCACTGGTGGCCTATGCCCGCTACGACGGCAAGGACGGCGCCCGATATTCCCGGGACCTGAACCGGTTCTGGCTCCAAGGCGAATTCATCTATTGAATCCGTCCTCCTCCCGCGAACCGCCGCGCCTTCCCACTTCCGGCGCGGCGGTTTTACCTTTTTCGACCTTCCACCCGGGGCGCAATCCATCCTCCCTCCCGGTCGCGGGAAAGGGGAACGCCTCGCGGCGTGCCTCGCGACGAAACAATCCCGCCCGGACGAGCCCGCCCCATCCGCGCGACGCGAGGAGGAAGGCCTGCCACCCCCTCACCCCGGCGGCCGCGGGAGCGTGACTCTTTTTGGATTTCGGCCTTCGGATTTCCTTCGCTCCATCGCTCCTTCGGCCCTCGGATTTCCCTCCGGCTCTCCCCTTGCGGACAAGATGCCCGCCCGCCTTTTCCTCTTCGCTTCAGCGGACAAAGATCACCGGGTGAAGCGGCTCGCCGGTGTGGCGGGCGTGAAGTTCGGCGAAACGGCGAAAACCGGTCACAGAAAGTGGCGCCCGTCCCATCGTTAAAAAAATCAAAAACATCTTGACAAACTAATCCAACACGTCCTTTGGCATATCTTCGTATGAAAGCTCAAATTGCCGGAAACCCGGAAGCTCGGAAGCACAGTCATCGCTGAACTTTGTATCCTGATCCTGCTGCCGGTGGGCGCGTTGGCACAGGAAATGCTGCTCTCCGAACGCGTCGTGAGCGCCCAAGCCCACCAGGCCACCATCGAAACCGTCCGGCAAACCACGGATGCCGCCGGGCAAATCATCCTCACCACCAACCATTACGTCGAGCTGGCCACCGGCCTGAATCAGAGTGTTTTAGCAGGAAACCATTATCCCTTGGACTTCCAAGACAGGGGTTCGGCGGATGCCTTGTCATCCTCGTTGGTTGAAGATCTCCGGCACCAAACCGTGAACCCACCTGAGCAATATGGTTCAGGCTCCTGCCTCACCCCGCAAGCTGGCCTGCGGGACACCTACGATCCCGGTTCTGACTTGTTGGACCTTGGTTATCACTATGCGGCCTTGGACTACTACTGGCAGGATGCGTCTCTGAACGGTTCTTTAACTTTGCAGGGAGGCGTGGCGGTAGCCATTCTGGGCATTCAAGGCACCATTCTGCAACCCGGGAAATTCTATCGTAACGGGCTCCCGGATGTTGAAAACGGCGAGTTGTTTGTGGCGCATTGGTACGGGAACGAACTGCAAACGCAGGAAATTGCCGATGACACGCGCCACCAACTTGAGCATGCATTGTTTGCGCCGTTGACGATCCCCTTCGAGTAAGGGGCAACGCCATTTAACCGATCAGATTTTTACACAGGAAATCGATGAACACAAAACTTACCCAAACCCTATGCGTGTGGATCGCAGCCTGCGGTGCTTCGTGCGTGGTCAGCGGTGACTCACAAAAGATGCCTGGCCAAAACAGCCTGGGAAAGGAGGCGTTGCCACCGTTTCCAGGGACCGCCCTCGTGGCCACCAACGAGCCGATTGGACAGATTATCACGGCAGAGCAGGCGCAACTGCAATCCGTGGAGTTTGCCTTCCGTGTGCCCACTGTGCTCGGAGGCGAAGGCAAGGTGGAAACTTTGGCGGTCAAATTGCGTGCCGGTAATATCGATGGCGAGGTGTTGAGCTCCACTACGCCGGTTGTTTTGGCTTGGCCGGGATCCATACAGCCTTTACAGGTTGAATTTCAATTTATGGATCTTCCCTTGTTGCAAGTGGGGCAGCGATATGCCCTGCAAATTACGCATCTCGCAGGTGACCCTATTTTTGAAGTCCTTAGCTTAAACCCGGGATCTTACGGGATGGGAGCTATGATTTACAAAGGAGTGGAATATGATGATGTTTTAGGTTCTGATCTCTGGTTTCAAACGGGCTATATCATTCCTGAACCCAGCACGGTGGCACTGTTCACCATTGGCGGCACGCTGATGGTGCTGGTCCGGCGGAAGCCGCATTCACCCAAGCTTGGAAGGAGTTAACCTCGATGTATGCCAGAAACTTTACGAGATGCCAAGTGCGGGCCACCGTCAACGGACTTACCGCGGGCGAGGTGTTTTTTGTGGGTTTCACGGATGGGTCTCCCAAGACTGGCATTCCGGCGAGAGCCGCCTCGGTTCAAGTGCCAGCCGCGTTTTTTGAAAATGTGGCAGGGGACGTGTTGGTGCTTCAATCAGGAGAAATGCCGAATGAAGATGGAAGCTTTGCTACTGGTGAGCTGTTTCTGGTGCATTGGCGCCCCGGCCCCGGTGGCAATAACACCCAACTCGTTGTGGAGCAGATCACCTGGCATCTGGCGAGTGATTTGGAAAATACTTACTTGGAAAACGCCTGTTTTGCTCCACTTTCCTTGCCTCTGGTCCTTGAATAACATAAACAACATGAACACGCTCAATCGAGTTATGTTTCTTTTTTGCTCAGCAACACGGCGCGTGTTGTTGGCCGGCACGCTTTTGACTCCACTCTCCACTATTGGCCAAGGAATCATCTATGATCAGATGAGCCAAGGGCGAGCAGATTCGTTGTCCTCGGTGGACGTGATTCCCATGTTTTTACCTTTGGGACAGCGTTTTGTGCCTCGGGCGGCGGCCTTGGATTTTGTGGAGTTGAAAGTGGGGGCGATTAAAGCTGGAACAGAACAAACCCTTGCGCTTGCCCTGCATCAAACCAGCATTGATCGTCCGGCCATCGGATCAACCGATCCCTTGATAATCACGTTTGATCCCACGCCCCACCCACCTCAACCACTACCTATAAGGACATTCCGGTTCCCGGAAACGGTCAGTCTCGTTCCGGACACGCCTTACGTCTTTGAGCTGGTTCACTTGGGAGGCGACTACATTGCGGGCGCGACATTCTGGAACGCCAGTATTTTTGATGCCTATCCAGACGGCGGCATGCACATCGGGGGCAAGGTGGGCAAGGCTGACCTATGGTTCAAAACCGGCTACCTCATTCCGGAACCCAGCACGATGACCCTCTTCACGCTGGGCGGCGCGCTCCTGCTGTGGGGCCGACGACGGCGCGTCGGCTGAGGGCCGCTACACCCGCCGGGTTCCACCGTAAAGGGCGGACGCCGGAAACTGCTGCTCGACAACCAGCGTTTCAGCGGCCCGGTGGGCTGGCGGCAGCTCCAGCAAACCGACGACGCCGCGGGGAAACGCTCAGCGGACGAAGGACAGCGGGTGAAGCGGTTCGCCGGTGTGGCGGGTGTGGAGTTCGGCGAAGCGGCGGAGACCGGCTTTTTCCTCGGGACCGAGCTCGTAGCGGATGTTCCGGGTGAGGTAGTCGCGGCAGGCGGCCTGTTCGGCGGGCGGCTGCCGGGCGATGACCTCCTCCCGCCGGGCCAGGCCGGCGACGCACAGGGCGCGCAGGCGGGCGCGCCACGCGGCGTCGGTCACGCCGCGGCGCAACGCCCAGACGGCATAGACGAACGGCAGCCCGGTCAGTTCCCGCCAGGCGGCGCCCAGGTCCCAGACGCGGTGTTCGCCGGGCGCGGCGAGAAATTTCAGGGCGGGGTCGCCGATCAACAGGACGGCGTCGTGATCGGCGACGGCGCGGTAATCGGACAGGGGCCGGAAGAGCGGGCGCACGCCGCGCTCCGCCAGCAGCACCCGCAGCAGGCCGATGCTGGTCAGCGAGGCCGGGTCGCAATGCACCTCGCGCAGCTCGGAGAGCGGCTTCCGGTGGGCCAGCAGCACGCTGCGGACCTCGCCCCGCGAGGCGATGGAGATCCCGTCGAGCACCTCGTAGCGGTCGTGACGCAGCACTTCGAGCACGCTGACCAGGGCGGCGTCGAGGGCGTCCGCTTGCAGGAGGGCCGCCAGCCGGGCGGGGGTGTCGAAGCGGACCTGCGCTTCCGCGCCCCACGTCAGCGGCACGGAATTCAGGTAGGCCACCGAGCCGACACGGTGGGGGGACAGGTCGGGAACGGCGGCGGGCTTCACGAGGCGGGGACGGCGTTCCCCGCGACGGACGGGGCCGGTGGGGTGTCCTCCCACACTTTGAGCGGTTGATAGAAGGTGTCGCGCTGGACGGGGACGCGGCCCGCCTCGCGGATGGCCCGGACCATGCGGGCCTCGGTTTGTTCCTGCGGACTGCCCGTGCCGGCCATGCGGAAGATGTGTTCCTCGACGATGGTGCCGTGGAGGTCGTCGGCGCCGTGGCTCAGGGCGAGCTGGGCCAGCTTGAGGCCCATGCCCACCCAGTAGGCGGTGATGTGGGGCACGTTGTCGAGCAGCAGCCGGCTCACGGCCAGGGTGCGGAGGGTGTCAAACCCGGACGGCGGGTGGGCGACCGGCAGGCCGTTGTTCTCCGGCTGGTAGGGCAGCGGGATGAAGCCCACGAAACCGCCGGTCTCGTCCTGCAATGCGCGCAGCCGCAGCAGATGATCCACCCGGTCGGCCGCCGTTTCCACGTGGCCGAAGAGCATCGTGCAGGTGCTGCGCCCGCCGAGCCGGTGCCATTCCCGGTGGACGGCCAGCCATTCCGCGGCGGATTCCTTGCCCCGGGCGATGCGGTCGCGGACGGCGGGATTGAAGATTTCCGCGCCGCCCCCGGTGAGGGCGTCCAGACCCGCCGCGCGCAGTTCGGCCAGCACGGCGGGGACCGGCTTTTTGGCGAGCCAGCTCAGGTGGCGGATTTCGATGGCGGTGAAGCACTTGAGCTGGAGCCGCGCGTCGAGCGCCTTGAGGGCGCGCAGGAAGTCCAGGTAATAGCCGTAGGGCAGCGAGGGGTGCAAACCGCCGACGATGTGCAGCTCGGTGATGCCCAGGGCCAGCGCCTCGCGGGCCCGGGTGACCATCTCCTCGACGCTCAGCTCGAAGCCGTCGCCGTCGCGTTTCTTGCGGGCGAAGGCGCAGAACCGGCAGCTCAGGAGGCAGTAGTTCGAGTAGTTGAGGTAGCGGTTGAGGATGTAACTGGCGCGGCGGCCGTTGTGGCGCGCGGTGGCGAGGTTGGCCAGGGCGGCCAGGGCGTGCAGATCGCGCGAGGCGAAGAGGCGCTCCCCGTCCGCGCGCGACAAGCGCCCGCCCGCGGCCACCCGGGAGTGGAGGTCGCGCCATTCAGCGTGGGCCGGCAACAGGTTCATCAGGTTTGCAGGCGGAACCACGGGAGCGCCACCTCGGTCAGCACCACCAGCAGGAAGATCACGCTGATGATGGCGTTGAGCCGGAAGAACGCCACGTTGATCCATTTGAGGCTGCGCTTGCGCGCCAGCCAGTGCTCGAAGGCCAGGCAGACAAAGATCACCGCCAAGCCGATCAAGTATGCCACCTTGAAGCCCGCCAGCAACCCAAACACACCCAGCACCACCACCATGATCAGATGCGCCAGCGACGCGGCCCGCAGGGCGTTGTCCACCCCCCAGCGCACCACCAGCGAGCCCAGGCCCCGGTGCCGGTCGAACTCGTAATCCTGAATGGCGTAGATGATGTCGAACCCGGTCAGCCAGAACACCACCGCCACCGCCAGCAACAGCGGCAGCAGGGCGCTGTGGGCGAACGGCGAGCCCTTGTCCACCGCCGGAAACAGGACGAACGACCCCTTCACCGCCAGCCAGGCCCCGATGGGCGCCAGCGCCAGCGCCCCCCCGAGAAACAGGTGGGTGAAATCGGTGAACCGTTTCGTCAGCGAATACCCGCACACCACCAGCAACGCCACCGGCGCGAGGTAAAAACAGAGGCGGTTGATGTGCCAGGTCACCACCAGGAAACCCGCCGCGCTCAGGCCCCACAACACCCACGCGCTGAGAGGGGAGATTTCCCCGGTGGGCAGATGGCGCAGGGCGGTGCGCGGATTTTCCGCGTCGAACTCCCGGTCCACGATGCGATTGAACGCCATCGCGCAGGTGCGGGCGAAGAACATCGCGCCCACGATGAGCAGGAAGGTCCGCCAGCCGGGCCAGCCCCGCTGGTCCCGCGCCGCCACGATCATCGAGGCGAGGGCGAACGGCAGCGCGAACACCGTGTGCGAGATTTTCACGAAATCCGCCCACTTGCGCGCTTCCCGGAACGGCCGGGTCAGGATTTGCCAGGCGCTGGCCACGCCCCCAGTGTGCCGGTTGCCCCTGGGGGGAAGGCAATCGCAAACCGCGCCTCCGTTCACCCGAAACGCAAAACGAAGGGCGATTTGAGGGCCGGGGGACCGAAGGACCGAGGGCCGAGGGAAATCCGAATCCCGAAATCCGAAAGAAAGCGCGCGCGTTTCGGTAGCGCGGACTTCCAGTCTGCTGTTTCGCCGGCTTCCAGCCGGCCAAGCGGGCGAGGAAAAGCGGCCGCCGCGTAAAGGGGAAAGCTTGGCTGACTGGAAGTCGGCGCTACGGCAGGCTGGAAGCCTGCGCTACGGGCGGGGAGCGCACGCGCCTCGCGTGCGCCGGGGGGCGCCCCCGCCCCTCGTTCCCCCGCGGCCGGTTTCCGCGGCCGCTCGGGTAGCACCCGCGGGACGCGGGTGCTACCCGAGGGGAGATTTCCTCCTCTTCGTGTTCTTCGTGCGCTTCGTGGTGAAATCGCGCGGGGAGAAAATCGGACG
>CAZRPT010000014.1:0-10949 GCA_964601985.1 uncultured Verrucomicrobiota bacterium | reverse complement strand
CAGAATGTATCGCCGGCCCGCTTCGTCCCGGACTTCGGCGAGTTGCCGGTCGAAGAGGCCCATCTGGAAAACCCCCTTTTTGAGCAGAGCGTTGATCCGGGGCTTGGTGATCGCCGTGATGTAGTGGAAGCCGCAGTCGAGCAGATCCTGCCTCTCCCGGCTTTCGAGCATGCCCCGGTCGCCGACCAGGGTCACCTCCCCGCCGCCGAAGCGCCCGGCGATCTTGCGGATCTGCGCGGCCACCGTGGCCGGGTCGCCCGTGTTGCCGGGGAACACCTCGACGGACAGCGGGCGGCCCTCCCCGTCGCAGAGCAGCCCGATGACGATCTGACGCTTGCCGGACTTCTTGTCCCGGTTGTATCCGAAGGCGGCCAGTTCGTTTTGCTCGCCCTCCAGATAGGAACTGGTCACGTCGTAGAGATAGAGACCGGTCTTTTGCTCCTGATGGAGTTTGCCGAAGAGCCGCTTCTCTATGCCCGGCTGCTTTTCGCCCAGCCAGTCGAGGTTCTCGTGGAGATGGTCCTCGTTGAAGCCTTCCTCCAGGCCGAGAATGTCGCAGACCGCGCGCTTCTCGGCGAGCCGCACCGCGGAAAGGCGCGAGCCCTGGCCGAGGACCCGCGCCAGAACCTGCCAGAGGGCCAGCCGGCCCTGCCGGGAGTCGCCCAGCGCCTGGGCGATGCCCAGCCTGCGGGCGGTTTCGGCCAGCAACCAGACCGCGCCGAAGGACACGTCCTGGCGCAGCGCAACCCGCCCGGCCCCGGGGGGATCGCCGGAGCTTTCGATGATCTCGTCGAGTTGCTTCTTGTGCTTCAGAGCCCATTTGACGGCCTTGATCTCCTGCTCGGAGCAGTGGGAGAGGTTGGCGATGGTGCGGTGCCTGACCTTGCCGCCCTCCCGGTAGCTTTCGCGCAGGAGGTGGCGGACGTATTTACCGGATTGGCAGGTGTCCACATACATCGTGGACACCTGAATGCATTTGATGGTCTGAATTTACAAGATAAAAATCAAATCATCCCAATATATTAGTGGCTACAAAGCATCTGCGAAATGTCGCAAATGCTTGATTGGCAACAAGGTGCATCAATTTCGGAAGGACTGTGGCTGGAACATCCGCTTCATCGGGAAGCGCCTGCAATCTTGCGGAGCAAGGGGCGGCTTCGGCAAACGCAATTCAACCGACTTCACGGGCATGAAATCCCCGCAAATGTCCGCGCGATCCGGAAAAATGAATTCGCGATTTTCCCGCGCGCAAGTAACTTGACGCCACCGGACGGACCCGCCATAAGTGGACTTCGCCATGAAGTTTTCGCGTCCATGAACGAGTGGTCCCACAGTTTCAAAGCGGCCTTCTGCAAGCATTATCGCTGCCCGCCGGAGGCTTATCGGCGCAAGGCCTTTCTCAAGGCCCTCTACTGGCGCGCGTGGTTTCTGCTGCCCCTCCTGCGCCTCCTGCCCCGCCGCTACTTCATTCTGGACCACGCGTTGATTGACGAAGTGGGCGATGCCCGGTCGTGGACCGACTTCAATTCCGCGATCAGCAATTACGTGCGGAGCAACATGCTGCGCAGCGGTTTTCTCCGCCGGGTGGGCAAGCTCCGGGTTTCCTGCAACCGCCTCAAACGGATGGCCCGAAAGTTTTTCAGGGAACGCGCGTCGGCGCATTCCGCCGCCCCGAAAGCGGCGCCGGCCGCCCGTTCCTGAAATCCCCCTCCGCGCCGGGCGGGAGGGGGGAAGTCATTCCCCCGGCCCAATCGGATTGCCGCCCGCGCGGGCGCGTGTTAAAGCAGCCCTCATCCCGCGCCGAAAAATGCCCGCGGGGCGAAGCACGCATGAAAAATACCGAGCAACTCTACCGGGAACGCCTCAGCCGCTACGTGGCGGCCATGCGGAATGAACGCCCGGACGTCATCCCGGTCCGGCCGTTCGTGGCGGAGTTCACCGCCCGTTACGCGGGCTACACCTGCCAGGAGGTCGCCCACGATTTTCAAAAGGCCTTCGACGCCGCGGTGCGCTGCGCCCGGGATTTCGACTGGGACGCCGTGGTGCCGAACATGGTCTATGTCTGGACCGGCCTGACGGTGGCGATGGGGCTGCGTTATTACGGCGTGCCCGGCATCACCATCCCGCCGGACATCGGGTTCAATTACATCGAACCGCCGGAGGAAAAGGCCTTCATGAAGGCGGACGAATACGACGCCTTGATCGAGGACCCCACCGGCTTTCTCTACAATGTCTGGTTCCCCCGCGTGTGCGCCGACGCCGTCCGTCCCGGCGAACCCAATACCTTCCGCCACAATCTCGCCCTCGTGAAGGGCGGCATGGCCATGCTGCATTACTTCAACGCCTTCGGCCCGCAGATCGCGCGGTTGCGGACGGAATGCGGCACCGTGTCGGCCATCGCGGGCATCTTCAAGGCGCCTTTCGACATCCTCGCCGACAAGCTCCGCGGTTACGTGGGGCTCACGATGGACATGCACACCCAGCCCGACAAGGTGCTGAAGGCGTGCGAGGCGTTGATGCCGCACCTCTGTCACGTGGGCCTGACCACCGCCGATCCGGCCCGGCAGGTGCCCATCGGGTTCTGGATGCACCGCGGTTGCGTGCCGTTCGTCAACCCGGCCCAGTTCGACTCCCACTACTGGCCCACCCTCAAGCCCATCATCGAGGAGTTTTGGAAGCACGGCCACCAGACCCTCTTTTACGCCGAGGGCAAATGGCATCACCACTTCGACGCCTTCCGCGAGCTGCCCGATCGCAGCATCGTGTTTCACTGCGACCACGACGACATCTTCGAGGCGCACCGGCGCTTGCACGACAAGTTCGCCCTCAGCGGCGGCATTCCCAACGCCCTGTTGAGCTACGGCAGCGCCGAAGAAGTGCGGGAATTCTGCGAGCGGGTCATCCGCGAAGTGGCGGCGGACGGCGGCTACATCATGGACGCCGGCGCCATCATGCAAAACGACACCTCGCCCGACAACCTGCGGCTGATGACCCAACTGGCCCGCGACTTGGGCGGTGGTTCCGGACCGGGATACACCGTCACCCCGCCCGAGGAAACGCAGGGACCGCAACCCACGGAAGCGGATCGCCAACGGCCCGGCCTGGCCCATCCCGCCGCCACCAAACGCGCCCCCGGCGTGTGCGTGCCGTGGGAGGAGAAACGCGCCGAGCTGCCCGAGATCACCGGCGACGAGGACCTCGTCCGGCAGGTCTGGGAAGCCACCGACGCCTTCGGCAACGTGTTCATCTGGCAATGCCTGCTGAGCTTCTGAGACCTTCACGGAAAATTGGGGTGGCGGGGTGTGACCGGCCGACAGCGGAGGAATCCGAAGGCCGAGGGAGCGAAGGCCGAGGGAAATCCGAAGCCCGAAATCCGAAATCCGAAAGGGAGATTGCGCGGAAGCGGGGAGGGATTTTTTCGGAATTCGGATTTCGGAATTCGGATTTGTCCATCCGCCCCCGTGATGCCGCGTAATCGCACATTTGCCCGGGGCTTTGGCGGGGCCGTGCTGGCGGGCTTGCTCGCGGGCGTGCTGGCGTGGTGGTTCGGCGGCGGTTCGCGGCGACTGCCCGCCGGCGCCCGCGAGGGCTGCCGGAGCTGCCACGTCAACGTGCGCGGTTTGGCCGCCGCGCACGCGCCGGAGCGGGTTTCCTGCGTGGCGTGTCACTTGGGCGACCCCCGCGCCCCGGAGGCCGCCGCCGCGCATCGCGACATGATCCGCGTGCCGGGCCACCTGGCGACCGCCCCGCGAACCTGCGGGACCGCCGACTGCCATCCGCTCCTGACGGCGCAAATCCAAACCGCGCTCATGGCCACCGGGCGGGGCATCGTGGCGGTGGACCGGTTCGTCTTCGGCGAAGCGGCCACCCCGGACGGCGCGGGCCATCTTGGTCGGCTGGGGCACTCGGCGGCGGACGAGCATCTCCGCCAGTTGTGCGAGCCCTGTCATTTGGGCTTTCCGAAGGAAACGCCGGCGCCGGTGCACGAGCTTTCCCGCGGCGGCGGGTGCGTGGCGTGTCATCTGCGGTATTCCCCCGCCGCCGGGGCCGACCTCGAACGAATGCGAACGGACCGCACCGCCCCGGCCACGCATCCTTCGCTCACCCTCCAAGTCACCGACGATCACTGCTTCGGCTGCCACAGCCGGTCGGGACGGATTTCCCTGAACTACGCCGGCTGGAGCGAGTTGCGGAACGGAACAAACGCCCCGCCGCCACAAACCCGCCGGCTCGCCGACGGCCGCGCCGTCTTCGCCCAGCCGGACGACGTCCATCACGCGGCGGGACTGGCGTGCATTGACTGCCACACCTGGCGCGAGACGATGGGCGATGGGCAAGCCCACCAACACGAGGAGGAGCAGGTGGAAATCGGCTGCGCGGACTGCCACACCGCCACGCCGGCGACGGCGGACGCGACGGCGTTGGCCGAAGTGGACCGCAAGTTGCTGGCGCTCCGTGGCTGGCCGACGAACGAACACTTTTTGCGGATTCGCAAAACCGGCCACGCCCTGCTGAACGCCCGCGTCACCGCCACCGGCCAGGCCGTCTTGCGGAGCAAGAACGGCGACCGGGAGTGGCCTTTGCGCCCGCCCGCGCCGGCGTGCGGTCGGGCCATCGCCGGGCACGACCGGCTGTCCTGCAAAAGCTGCCACGCCGCCTGGGCGCCCCAATGCATTGACTGCCACACCCAGCTCGAAGCCCGGCCCGATTTTCCGCCCGAAACCCTGTGGGCCGGGCGTTACGCCTGGATGGAATATCCCGGCCGTTTTCTGGCCGAGCCGCCGGTGCTGGGGGTGCGCGACGACGGAAACCGCATCGAGCCGTTCGTGCCGGGCATGATTCTCACCCTCAACACCAACGCCGCCCGGCCCCATGCTCAAGGCGCGTCCGGCGACCGTTTCCTCCGGCTGCACGCCCCCGTCGCGCCGCACACCACCGCCGCCCGGGGCCGGGATTGCCGCTCCTGTCACGCCAACCCGGTGGCCCTCGGCTACGGGCGGGGGGAACTAACCTTCCGCCCCGTCGGCGAAGGGCGCGGGCGGTGGTCGTTCCAACCCGCCGCCGCGCCGCATGGGGCCGACGGACTCCCGGCGGACGCCTGGATCGGTTTCCTCCGGGAAGGGATCCCGCCGTTCGCCACCCGCGCCGACGCCCGTCCCTTCACCGTCGCCGAACAGCAACGCATCCTCACCGTCGGCGCCTGCCTCACCTGTCATCCCTGCCCCGACCCGCGACACCCCGCCCTCTACGCCCGTTTCCCGAAAAGCCTGGCCCGGCTTTCCCCCTCCTGCCTCCGCCCCACGTGGCCGCCATCCGGCGGTTGACCGGTAGCAACCGCGACGACCGCTTGCCTTCGCGCCTTCGGATTTCGGCCTTCGGTTCCTCGGATCTTCCCTGCTTTGTTTCGCCGTCCCCGCGGCACTTGGGTAGCACCCGCGTCCCGCCCCTTCAGTATCGGTCGGAAAACGCCGCGTCGGGGGGGGGCGGCCTACGGGGGCGGCTGCTGCCCCCCCCCTTCTGTAGGCCGGCTGCCCTCAGCCGGCGTTGGGGAAGGGCGGGGAAATCCGAGAGACCGGGGGCCGAAGGACCGAAGGAAATCCGAATCCCGAAATCCGAAAGAAGAAGCGCGTGCGTCTTTTGTAGCGCAGACTTCCAGTCTGCTGTGTCGCCGGCTTCCAGCCGGCCCGGTGGGCGAGGAAAGCGGCCGCCGCGTAGAAAGGAAAGCCCGGCAGATTGGAAATCTGCGATACAGCAGGCTGGAAGCCGGCGCTACGGGGGGGGGCGCACGCGCCCTCGCGTGCGCCGAGGGGTGCCCCCGCTCCTCGGTCCCCCGCGACCAATTTCCGCGGCCGCGCCGATCCCGCCCTTCAGAGCCCGTCGGAAAACGCCGGGTCGGGGGACCCGGCCTACAGGGGGCGCGCTTCGTTCCCCCGGGCGTTGCCCGGGGCTGACGGGTGTTGCGCCTTCGGCGCGGGGGGAAGTTTCGGATTTCGGGATTCGGGATTCGGATTTTCTTCGGTTCCCCGGCCTCTGGCGCGGCCGCCGCCGTCCGGAGGGCGGCGGCAACGGTCTTGGAATTGTTGGGGGATGAGTTCCTACCGGGTGGGGGACGCGGCGTCCGTGGGTTTTCCGACGGACGGATTCCCCGTCTTCCACTTGATGACGAGCGCCATCATCCGGTCGCCGGGAATTCCCAATTCCTGATACACGGCCGCAAGTTTGGACGAGTGGGTGTCGCTCTTCGGCAGCAGGATGATGGCGTCGCCGCCTTGCGCTCTTGCCTGGCGCGCCGCGACTTTGATGTCGCCGTCGTTCCAGTCAATGTTGGGTTTGTTGAACCGGATGTATCCCAGAATGTCGTAGGGTTCCTCCGGCCAGCCGCGAAAGACGGGGACGTCGTAGGTCTTTTCGATGAAACCGCTGCCGGTGGGCCATGTGGCGTATTGCCCGGTGTAACCGGCGTAGTTCAGTTGTTCACATCCCGTCGTGAGGACCAGACAAAGGGCCCCCGCCCAGCAGATGATGGAATTTTTCATGGATGCCATTCTAGGTGGCGGGGCGGGTGTTTGTCAATTAAAGTGCTCCCGTCCGTTCCCGCCGCGGTCCGGAAGGAAGGGAAGCTTCCCGCCGGGCGCCGGATTCCAACCGGGTTGCGGGCCGGGGATTCTCCTGTCCCCGTGAGCGGGTTTGCCCAAGTCATGGCCGCCAAACGACTCAAGCTCATTGCGCCGTTGGCCCCCAACAGCTTGTTGGGGAAGGATTTCTTTTTCCGGCTGCCGTGTCTGACGTTGTTGCAACTGGCCGCCCTTACGCCGCCGGGTTGGGAGGTGGAGCTGGTGGATGAAAAGGTGGACGCGCTTGATCTCGAGGCGGGCGCGGATTTGGTGGGCATCACGGCGATGACCTGCAACGCGCCCCGCGCCTATGCCATCGCCGACGCCTTCCGGCGGCGCAAAATCCCCGTGGTCCTGGGCGGCATGCACCCCTCCAGCCTGCCGGAGGAGGCGGCGGCGCACGCGGACGCCGTGGTGGTGGGCGAGGCGGAGGGGCTCTGGCCGCGGGTGCTGGCGGATTTCGAGCGGGGCGCGCTGCGGCCGCGGTACCGTCGCGTCGGGCCGCCGCCGGACCTGCGCGGCCAGCCCTGGCTGGATTGGGAGTTGTTCCGCGACAAACGCTACCTGCCGGTGCATTTCATCGAGACCACCCGGGGCTGCCCTTTTGATTGCGAGTTTTGCGCCGTGACCACCGCCTTCGGCGGGCGTTATCGCAACCGCCCGGTGCCCGAGGTGCTGGCGGAGCTGCGCCAGCTCCGACCCTTCGAGGGGCGGTTCGTGATGAAGAACGTCGTCTTTTTCGTGGACGACAACATCCTGAGCAATCGCGCCCACACCAAGGCCCTGCTGGAAGGCATCAAGGGCATGGGCCTGCGCTGGTTGTCCCACGCCTCGGTGAATCTCGCCGACGACCCGGAAATCCTCCGGCTCTGCCAGGAAAGCGGCTGCATGGGGGTGCTGATCGGGTTCGAGACGCTGGCCCCCGAGACGATGCGCAGCATCGGACGCAAAAGCCGCCTCCAGCGCGACTACCTCGACGCCATCCAGAAGATCCACGATCACGGGATCGGCATTGACGGCTCGTTCGTGGTGGGGTTCGACACCGACGACGAAGGGGTCTTCGACCGGACGCTGGAATTCGTCACCCGGGCGAAGATCGAGGCGCCGTATTTCTCGATTTTGACCCCCTACCCGGGCACGCGATTGTACGACCGCATGGAGGCCGAAGGGCGCATCACCAGCCGTGACTGGTCCCGTTACGACACCAGCCAGGTGGTGTTCCGCCCGAAAACGATGACGCCCGATCAGCTCCTGGAGGGCTACTACCGTCTCTTCCGGGAATCCTACCGCCTGCCCAACATCCTGCGCCGTCTCTGGAACGCCAGCAGCCGGAAGAGCTTTTTCTATCCGATGAACTTCGGGTTCCGCTCCGCCATCGGGAAGCATCATCGCGCCCATTTTCCCGGTCGGGACGGCGCCGCACCGGAGCCCGCGGTTTCCTCCGCCTGTTGAAGCCATGCTGTTTCCGCCTCCCAACCGTCCTGCGACGCCCCACCGCGTGGCGGTCACCGGCGCGGGCATCGTCAGTGCGTTGGGGGTGGGCTGGCGGGCCAACGCCGACGGCTTCCGGGTCGGCCGCCGGGCCTTTCGGCCGGTGACCCGTTTCCCCGTCACGGCGCAACGGGCGAAGATCGCCGCCGAAGCGGACCTGCCGGAGCGGCTGCCGCCTTCGCGGTTGACGCCCCGCCAGGAGCGGCGGCTCGATCACGCGACCCGGCTGCTCCTGCACGCCACCCGCGAGGCCTGGGAACGCAGCGGCTGGCAATCGCCGGAGGCCGTCCCCCTCGTGCTGGGCATGACCAGCGGCGGCATGGACGACGGTCAGGCCTACTTCCTCCACGCCCGCCAGACGCCCGAACGCCGGCGCGGCCAGCCCACCCGCTCGCTGGTTTACCAGGCCCAGACGCAGGGCCGCTGGGTGGCCGAGGCGCTCGGGTTGACCGGTCCCATTCGCGTGGTCTCGCACGCCTGCGCGTCCGGCGCGGACGCCATCGGGCAGGCGTGGGAATACATCCGCCGGGGACATTCGCCGCGCGCGCTGGCCGGGGGTTACGACATGTTGAGCCGGCTGGTGTTCGCGGGATTCGATTCGCTCCAGGCCCTTTCCACCACCACCTGCCGGCCGTTCGACGCCGAACGCGACGGGCTGGCGCTGGGCGAAGGGGCGGCGGTGCTGGCGTTGGAGGATTGGGCGTCGGCGCGGGAACGTGGCGCGGACATCCTCGGGGAACTCATCGGCTTCGGCGCGGCGCTGGATTTGCATCACGTGGCCCAGCCCGACCCGGAAGGCGACGCCACCCTCGCGGCCATGCGGGCGGCCTGCGCGGTGGCGGACGTGACGCCGGCGGAGGTGGACTACCTCAACGCCCACGGCACCGGCACGCGATTGAACGACACCGCCGAATCGCGGGCCATCGCGCGCTGGGCCGGCGACGCGGCGGCGCGAATTCCGCTCAGCTCCACCAAGGCCACCGTGGGCCACACCCTCGGCGCGGCGGGCGCGATCGAGGCGGTGGTGTGCCTGATGACCCTGCGCGAAGGGTGGCTCCCGCCGGAGACCGGCATCGGCCGGGTCGAGCCGGCGTGCCCCTGCCCGCTGGTGCGCGAGCCGGTGGTCACCCACCCGCGGGTGGCGCTGTCGAACTCGATCGGGTTCGGCGGCGCGAACGCCACGCTCATCTTTCGGAGGGCCGGATGAAGCGGATTTTCCTCGGCGGCTGGGGCGCGGTTTCGCCGGCGGGTTGGGGCGTGCCGGCCCTGCGGGCGGCGCTGGAAAACGGCGCGCCGCTGCCGGTGCGGGAGATGGCCCACCCGGCCTGCGACCGGATTTTGCGCGTGCGCGAGGTGCCCCCGCCCGAGCCGCGGCCCGCGTTCTTCCGCCATCCCCGGTTGCGCCGGACCAGCGACCTGACCCGCTACGCCGCCGCCGCCGCGTGGGAGGCCCTGGGCCCGGACGCCGCGACGCGAAACAACCGCCGGCTGGGCCTGATCGTCTGCCTGCAATGCGGCTGCGTGCAGTACACCTGCCGCTTCTTCGACGAGCTGCTGCGCGACCCGGCCACCGCCAGCCCGATCCTGTTTCCCGAGACCGTCTTCAACGCGCCCGCCAGCCATCTGGCCGCGTTGCTGGGCGGCGAACCGGCCCTGACCCTGACGCTGGTGGGCGATCCCGGAACCTTCCTGGTGGGCGTGGCCGAAGGGGCGGAATGGATCCTCGAAGGGCGCGTCGAGGAATGCCTCGTGGTCGGGGCGGAGGAGGCGCATCCGTTGCTGGCGGACGCCCTCTGGCATTTCGATCACGGCGGCGTCCTGGCGGCGGGCGCGGGCGCGGTGCGGTTGACCGCCCGCCCGGACCGCCCGGACGCCCCCGAGCTGGCCTGCGTCACCCACCCCTTCACCTACCGCAAACGCCTCCCGCGCGACCACGCCGCCCTCGCGATGCGTTCCGAGCTGCTGCCTGCCCGCCCGGGCGAGCTGCTGTGCGACGGCCTCCAGGGCCGCCCCCGTCCGGACGCCGCCGAGCAAACCGCCTGGCGACACTGGCCGGGCCCGCGTCTGAGCCCCAAAGCCCTCCTCGGCGAAGGGCTCATGGCCGCCGGCGCCTGGCAATGCGTGGTCGCCGCCGACGCCCTCCAACAGGGCCGCGCCCCCTCCGCCGTGGTCAGCCTCGTGGGCGTCAACCAACAAGCCATCGGCGCCCGCTTCGTCGCCGCCGGCGCCTGACTTTCCCCGCGGGGGAAAATCCGAGGGACCGAGGGACCGAAGGCCGAAGGAAATCCGAATCCCGAAATCCGAAATCCGAAACTCCCCGCGCCGAAGGCGTGATACCCGTCAGCCCCGGGCAACGCCCCGGAAAACGAGGCGTCCCCCTGTAGGCCGGGTCCCCTGACCCGGCGTTTCCCGACCGGCCCTGAAGGGGCGGAACCGGCGCGGCCGCGGAAATCGCTCGCGGGGGGAGCGACGGGCGGGGGCGCCCCTCGGCGCACGCGAGGCGCGTGCGCTCCCCCCCGTAGCGCAGGCTTCCAGTCGGCCAAGCTTTCCCCGTTATACGGAGGCCGCTTTTCCTCGCCCGCCGGGCCGGCTGGAAGCCGGCGCAACAGCAGACTGGAAGTCTGCGCTACCGAAACGCGCGCGCTTCTCTTTCGGATTGCGGAATTCGGATTTCCTTCGGGCCTTCGGCTTCCTCGGCCTTCGGATTTCCCCGCCCTGAAGGGGCGGAATCGGCGCGGCCGCGGAAACCGGTCGCGGGGGACCGAGGGGAGGGGGCGCTCCCCCCCCTCCCCCAACGCCGGCTGAGGGCAGCCGACCTACAGAAGGGGGCAGCAGCCACCCCTT
>CAZRPT010000013.1:0-8664 GCA_964601985.1 uncultured Verrucomicrobiota bacterium | reverse complement strand
GGCGCGGATTGTCTCAAGGCGGGGTGGTTGCTCGCTTTTCCAGCGCGTGTTTCAGGAGGGACAGCACGCCCGTGGCGCGGCTCGCTTCGAAGGCGTTGGGGGCGTTGGCATGGGAGGAGGCCCAGCGGGTGGAGGTGGTGTCCTGACGCAGCAAGTCGGCCAGGCGGACGACTTCCCGGTAATCCGCGCGGGCCCGGGCTTCGTGGTTCGCCGCCAGCGCGGACCACGCCCGGCAGGCGGCGTCATAGAAACGCAAGGTGCGCTCGCCGTAGGTGAACAGCCGTTCGTCCTCCGCCACTCGACGGGCCACGGCGGGCGGGAGCGGCCGGGCCTGGACCGCGTTGATGATCCAGCGGCCCGTGGCCGCGGCGGCCAGCATTTCCACCAGGTCCGTCCCGTCGTCATGGTCGTAATGTCGGGCGGGGTATTGAAGATGGGGCGTGGGGAAGAGGTTTTTTCCGCTCCGATTCAGCCGGCGCGCGAGGCCGTATTTGAGTTCGGTCACGTTGGCCAGCATCTTTTCCAGCGTCTCGTAAAACCGCCGCATCTCCTTCGCCACCGGGCCGTAGCGCGTGGCGAAGTAATCCGTCCACAGCGCCTCGCAGTCCGTCCGGGGATTCCACAACTGGCGGGCCATCTGGTAGTTGGTCAGCGCCTTGTTGCCCCAGTTTTTCGTGGTGCAGTGCATGTAGTGGAAATGCCGCGCGCCGTGCTCGTAATAGTACGGGATGTCATGCGCCATGGTGTGCATGAAGCAGAGCGGCAGGCATTTGTAGCCCGAGACATTGTAGTATTCGCCGAGGCAGATCTGTCCCCGGTAATGGCGGTGAGGATCCTCCGCCCAGCCGTGGAGGTTTTTCACGTAACGCGCGTTGCGGGCGCAGGTGGGGTCGTCGAATTCATGCACGTAGCAGCGGCAAATGGGGAAGAAGGTGGCGGAACACATGGCGTAATCGAAGTCCGGGGGCAGCGGCCGGGTGGGCGGCTCCAGCACGTCCGCGTAGGCGAGAAAGCGGATGATGAGCGGGCGGTTGATGCGGCCCGCCGCCCGCGCGCGCTTGATTTCCCGCGCCAGCCGGTTCACCAGCAACAGATTGCGGTCGGTGCGGCTGCCCAGGGCGGCGCAGCGGGCGCACTGACACCATTTGCCGCCGTCGAGGGTCCAAAACCGCACCACGCCGGCGTCCTTCCATTCGCCCGTGGCCAGGCACTCGACGAAGTGCTTCATGAACTCGGTCGTGGCGTCTTCGTTGGAGGTGCAGTAGTTCACGCCGAACTCGCCCCGGATGCCGGGAATCCGCCGCCCGTTCACTTCGGCGAACCATTCCGGGTGGGCCTCGAAACAGGAGAGGGTTCCGTCGCCGTTGACGTCGCCCTGGTACAGCCTGCCCACGGCGTAGGGATCGGGGGGACGGTTTTCGTCGCCCGTGAAGCGCGGATGGTCATACGGGTAAGGCGCCGTGGGGTTCAGGAAGCGGGCCTGGGCGTCGTGGCTGCCGCAGGACATCTGGATGCCCAGCTTGTGCAGGAGGGCGTGGGGCTCCTGCTCGACGCACCAGTAGTTGAGCCGGTTGCGCGCCATCCACAGCAGGAAATCAGGATCGCCCCGGTTTTCCCACGCGTGGAAGCCCCGGGTGTGAAAGGCGGGCGTCTCCGCGGCCCGCGGGGCGGGAAGGGACGCAAGCGCGCGGCGCGGGATGATTTCCTCTTCCGCCCCCGGCGCGAACCAGCGGCACCCCAGCCGGTGCAGGAAATCGTAAACGCCGTACAGCGTGCCCACCCGGGTCGCGCCGTAGATGAGCACGATCCGCCGCCCGTCGCGGTCGCGCGCCCGGAGCCAATAGGCCTCCCGGTCCGCCCGCTCGGGGGCGGCGGCATCGGCGTCGGCCAGCCCGAGGCGGAAGACCGCGCGGCCCAGCGCCAGCACCTCGCCCGGCGGCAGGGCGTCCGCGCCGACGACGGCGAAGTCGTTCGTCCGGCCCGTCATCCGGCGCAAAACGCGTTGCAGTTCCAAGGCGGCAAAGGCCTCCGTGCAGGCCGCGTCGTCGCTCCGGTCCGCGTCGAGCCAGTTGACCGCCGCCTCGGCCCGGGCGGCGGTTCGCGCCTCCCGGAAGGGGCCCGTTTCCACCACGATCGTCGTGGCGCGTCCCGGGAGGGAACTCAGGCCGAGCAACACGCCGGCGACTCCGACAAGGAAAATTTTTCCGTTCATGCTCAATCTCATGCCGTCCGCACGCTGTCCGCCAACCAATCCAGGTAACGCGGCGTGCCGGAGTCGAGCGGGAGGGCGAGGATCTCCGGCGTGTCGTACGGATGGCGTTCCCGGAGCAGGCGTTCCAAATCCGGCAGGCGCGCCCGGGTGGTCTTGCAGATGAGGAGGGACTCGGCGCCGGACTCCAGCCTGCCCTCCCACCAGTAGTGCGATTCGATCGCGGGCACCAGATTCACGCACGCCACCAGCCGGGCTTCCAACGCGGCCTTCGCCAACGCGCGCGCCGTTTCGATTTCCGGCGCGGTCACCCACACCACGCACATCTCGGCGGCTGATTTCATGCCGGGCAGTGTGCGATTTTTTTCCGGTGTTGACGAGTCTCGCCCGGGGACATTTTTCCCGCGCTCCTTCTCCCGGAACGCCCGCGCGGGAGAGGTCTCCGCCGGCGGGACCGCGGTTCAGCCCAGCCAGGCGGCCAGGTCGAAGTTGAAAATCAGTTGCAATCCCGCCAGCAGCAGCAGGAGGTGGATGATCCGGGTGAACCACTTCTCCGAAAACCGCCGGTGCAGCCAGACGCCCAGCCACACCCCCAGCGGCACCAGGGGGGCGATCAGGCCGCTGACCTTCAGGGTGTTGAGGTCAATCAGCGACTGCCCCAGGTAGAACGGCATTTTGATCCAGTTCACCCAGGTGAAGATGAGGACATTGGTGCCCACGAAGAGGGTTTTGGGCAGGTTTTGCGGAATCAGAAACATGCTCACCACCGGGCCGGCCCCGTGGGCGAAGGTCGAGGAAATCCCGGTGGCGATGCCAAACGGCAGTCCGAGGGCATGACTGGGGCGCAACCGCCCCTCCGCCCGAAACACCGCCGTCTTGACCACCTGAAACCCCACGAACAGCACCGCCAGCAGGCCGATGACGAGGTTCAGTTGCCGCTTGTCGAACCGCCCGATGAGCTGCACCCCCACCAGCACGCCGATCACCACGCCCGGGAGCAGATACCACAGGTTTTCCCGCTTCCACCTGCCCCAGTAATGGTACATCGAGAAGGCGTCGCCCAGGCAGAGCAGCGGCAGCAGGATGCCGATCGCCTCCTTCGGTCCGTAGGCCAGCACGCACAGCGGCGTGGTCAGCATGCCCAGGCCGCCGCCAAAACCGGCCTTGGAAACCCCGATGAACAGCGCGGCCAGTCCCGCCACCAGCAGATGTCCCGGTTCCAACATCGGGCTGGTATAGATGCCCGTCCCGCCCGCTGTCGAGTCCGCACCGGGCGGGAGCGGGTAAAAGCCCGTTCCGCCGCGCCCGGTTTCTGCCGGTACGGAATCCGGGCCGGGGAGGGCCCGCGCCCTTCCCCGGCCCGCGTCCTCGGAACCCCGGCCCGCCGGGTTCGCGTCCGCCGGTTACTTGCTGGAGCCGTAAGCCTTGCGCAGGCGGACGGCCTCGGCGTTTCCGGACTCGACGGCCCGGTTCATTTCCTCGCTCAGCGTCATGACGCACCCGGCCACGAAGGTCCGTTGCTTTTCGCTCAGCTCCGGGCGGGCGGACAGTTGCTGAAAGAGCGACCACGCGCGCGGGGTGTCCTTTTTCCGCAGGGCCTGCAATCCCTGCTCCAGCATCTGGCGCACGGGCGGCGCGGCGGTGGCGAAGAGGTTGGTGGCCCGGGTCGGGATTTCCGCCAGGGGAACCGCCTTGGGGGGTTCATTGCCCCCGCCACAGCCCGCGCCCAGCAACAACACGGCCAGCAACCAAGCCCACAGATGGATGTTTTTCTTCATGATTCGTTTTACGGCAAAGGCCCCGGGGCGGCGGGCCGCCCCGGGACCGGGTTGACGATGGGACCCTTCGCGGTTCAATTCCGCGTCACTGTTTCAGCCGGTAGAACGCGGCCGCCCCGGTGGCGGTGGTCTGGTAGGGGCTGGCGGCCCCGTCCACGTCCGTCCACGGGCCGGTCACCGCCGGGGCGCTTTGGAGCGTGCCGCCGCCGTCCCAGGTGATGGTCAGCGTGTCGCCTTCCAAGGTGATGCCGGTGAACTCGGGCTGCGCGGGCGGCGTCACGACCACCGTGGACAGGTCCTTGCCCTGCAGGCCCGCCTCGTAAATGCCGGCGACTTCCTGCGGGGTCAGCACGCGCCGCCAGATGCCCACGTCATCCATGAGCACGTCGGTGAAGCTCCCGTAGGCGCCGGTGCCGTCCTGGCCGATGTTGGTGGCCAGGCCGTTCGGCGTGCTGACGTCATTTTCGCCGTCGGTCAACGGACGGCTGTCCACCTGCTGGCCGTCAATGTAGGTGGTGGCGTTGCCCTTCCGCTCGAAGGTCACCACCACGTGATGCCAGGCCGCGTCGCTGAAGGTGCCGGCGGGACCGTCGTAATCCTTGCGGCCACCCGGAGGGCCGGAGAGGTTCCATTGGAAGTGCCCGTCTCCGCCGATGGCCAGCACGTAGCCCTGGTTGCCGCCGCTGTTCCAATCCTTGTTGCTGATGAAGGAGGGATCGCTGGTCCACTCCACCACCTTGGTCCAGAAGGAAATGGAGAAGTCGGTCTGGATGCCGAAGTTGAGGTCCGCCGGATCGCCCAGCGTGACGTAATCCTCGGGGTGCAGCAGTTCGATCGCCTGCGCGCCCACCTGGCCGTCCACGAACGCCGGCGTACCCATGGCGGAACCATGATTGTCGTGGCCACTGGCATCCTGGTAATCCCCGTCCAGCGGCAGGTGCACCACCAGATCCTGGTCAATCGGTCCGGCAAAAACCCGGACCAAGGCCCTGGCGCTGGTCGCGCTGCCGGCTTCGTTGCTGACAACGACGGTGTACTCGCCCACGTCATCGGCCTGCACATTCGGGATGGTCAAAACGGCCTCCGTCTGTCCCGGCAAATTCTCCCCGTTGCGCTGCCATTGGTAGTGCAACGGCTCGGTGCCGATGGCCTCCACACTCAGGGTCAGGGTGCTCCCCGCGGAATAGATGCCGGACACCGGCTGCGTGGTGATCTCCGGCGCCCGCAGGCTGATGCTGTAGAGGCCCACGTTGTCCACGCCGAAGTACCAGCTCGCGGTGCCGGCTTGCACGAAGCGCAGGCGCACCTTGGCCTGGTGGTCGGCGTGCTCCAGACGCAGGACCTCGACCCGCTTGGACTCGAACGAATCGTCGTTGACCCGCGCGCTGATGAAGGGCGCGAGGTCGGGGGTGATTTCCGCGCCGATGAAGGCGCCATACTCGAGGCCGTAGGCCTGATCATCCCGCGGCGTGGTCATGGTCGCCACGGCGTCCACGTTGCCGTCGGCGTCCAGAATCACGTCCGGACCGTCAATCATGTACAGCGCCGGGTACCAGGTGACGCCTTGATCGGTGGAGTATTCCACCGCGCCCATGCCGTCCTGGTTCTGCTCGTACGTGCTGTAGAAGGCCAGGTACACGTCCCCGTAATCGCTGAGGTCGAAATCCGGGGAAGTCAGCACCTGCACCTGGTTGCCGCTGCGATGATCCGACTCCGCGTAGGCAAAGTTGCCCACCACCAGGCTGTTCAGCGGCTCGCCGTTGAGCACCACCGGATGGAAGTTGAGCCGCCGCTGACCAAAGACATTCGCCAGCGTATCATGACTGATTACCGTCCAATCCATGTAGGTGTCCGAGTTCGGATCGGTCAAATCCGGCGCGCCGGTGATCGAATCGGTGCGGTTGGTGGCCACCCACCCGGCGGGCAGTTCGCCTTCCGCCACCTCGTCGAAGGTCTCCAGCACGACGGGATCCGGCAGCTTGATTTCCTTGTAGAGCGCCACTTTGAACGACCACGCGTGGCTCTGGGCGCCGTTCAAATCATCCGCGTAATTCAGCACCACCGTGTGCTCCGTCTCGGGCGCGAACAACTCGGGCACCGGATACTGGATGGTGAACTGGTTGTCGTTTTTCGTGACGGTCGTCGCGACGGGATTGCCGTCCAGTTGCAACTGGATGCTGCCCTCATCCACCGCGGTTTCCCCGGCATCGAGCACCACCTCGATGGTGGGTTTGGGCGAGGCGCTTTGATCGCCGTCCGCCGGCACGGTCGAGACGATGAAGGACGGCACCTTGGGGATGGTGAGCGGAATGCCGTTCGCGGACGGCCCGCCCAGGGCCACCACCTGGGCGTCGGTCAGCGCCGTGTCACGCAACTGGATGCTGTTCACGTAACCGGGCGCGGTGTCGCCGTCATTGTCGTGAAACAACCACGCCTCCGTTGTGAGCGCCCAGCGGCCATCCATCCCGTCCGCCGCCTGCACGCCCACCAGCGTGCCGTTGATGTACTTGCGGATTTGGTTGGCGTCGCCCTGGTCAATGACGAACGTCACGCGGTACCAGGTGTCGGGAAGAATCTCTCCGTCATACTGGCCGCTGATGCCGATGCCGTTGCCCGGGTTGACGAACAGATCACCGTCGGGGTTCACCAGCATTTGGTCGGTCTCGATGAACGAGCGCCATTTGCCCGAGGAATCCGCCGGGAACAAAATGTCGTAAATGATGGTCCATTGGTTGACCATCGTGCCCCCCCCGTTGGGCGCGGCGTTCACGGGCATCACATAACCCACGCCGTCCGCCTCGCCGGCGGGAAAGCCCATCACCTTCGCCGGCTGGCCGTCAATGTCCGGCAGCCCCAGCGTCGTCGTGCTGCCAAACACCGTGGCGTCCGCCGTGTTGGGCGTGCCCCAAGTGAGATAGGTCAAGGGCGGCCCCTGGGTGGCGGAAAGATCGCCGTTGTCAAAGTCCCACTGACCGATCACGCCCGCCATCAGCGAAGCCGTGCCGATCCCCAACGCGGAAACCGCGCCGAACCATCGTTTGCTGTTTTTGCTCATCATGTCTGATTATCGAGGTTTGGATGATTGGACCGTGACGGAGCCGGCCGCCCGGGCCGCCCCGTCACCCGACGTCCCGCACGAAATTCAAAAGGTCAGGGTTGCTGCAGGGGTTCCTCCCCGGTGTACCACCGGTAGTCCACCCCGCGGTCAAAACTGTTGAAATGCACCGGGCTGACGTGGCCGCCCACCCAGAGGATGTTGCAGATCTTGTTGTGGCGGTACCACTCCCATTCGAACTTCACGCCCGGATAGAGCGCCGGCAACGAGCCATAGCGCCACTGGGTCAGGATTTCCTGATGCCCCGGGAACAACCCGATGCTGTCCGTGGGCCCCTCCATCCGCTGCTCGGCGGAATCCTGGCAGAAGATGGTGGTTTGCGGGCTGGCCAGACCGCTGATCTTGCGCGGCCCCCGGAGCCGGTTGTTCGGGTTGCGCGGGTCCGGCGGCTGGGCCAGGTAGGAGTTGATGCCATAGGTCGAGTTCAGCCAGAACTCGTGCGGGAAGCGCTTGCCCTCCTCGCGCCATTCATCCACCACCTTCGCGCTGGGACAGCGATACACCTGCCGCGTTCCCCCGAAATAATTGATGTAGGCGATTCCCCAGTAGGCCAGGGGATCGTTCATGTCGAGCATCTGCTCCACCCGCGGATTCAGCGTCCACTGCCCGTGATTGGGAATGCTGCCGTCCCGGTTGTGCAGGTAGCCGTTGAAATCGTCGGAATACATGATCGTCCCGATCCCGATCTGCTTGAGATTGTTCATGCAGACCGCCTGCTTGCCCTTCTCCTTGGCCTTGGACAAGGCCGGCAGGAGCATTCCCGCCAGAATGGCAATGATGGCGATCACCACCAACAGCTCGATCAAAGTGAAACCGGCGGACCGGAGCGCTCCGGCTCGAAAATTCGACGCTCCCCTTCCTCCCCCTCTGATGGACTTGTTCAACGCACTCATGATTTCCATTCAGTTGCCTGCTTTCCTGTGAGAACTGTGCGAAGGCTAGTCCGCCGGCAAAACATTGCAAGCCCAAACTTCACCATCTCTTAATGCCTCGAAAGAGGCCGGCGCCACCCCGGCGAGCCGGGCGCCAAAGGCCGCGACCGATTGGTGCCGCGCCCCCGCCGAAAACAAATCCCCCGGGACGATTCGGCGCATAAGCGCCGGTCGGAAAAGCGACCCTTCCGCCGCGCGGGAATGGGCCTCGATCGGGGAGACATCAATCACATCAGCCACTCATAACCAGGACCTCGGATGAGTCCGGATAGATGAGGCTCAAGGATTTGTCCGGCGCGGTCGCTGACATCGCGCCGTCGGAGGGCGGGCAATGCCTTCATAACCCAGTGGTTTTGCTATCGCCCGAACGGGAGGAAATTCCTTCCGCCCTTTCCCTGCAGGTCAAGCAAATCTCATGACGACACGCTCTCAGCGGATCCCGCTTCCCGCTTCTTCTTATAAACCCTCACGTAATCCACCACGAACTCGTCCGGAAACCGCGCCAGTTTCAGCTCCTCGGGGTTCGAGGGGATTTCCATGCTCAGGATCAGGTATTCCTTGATGTGGGAAACGGCGGTGGTGACTTCGTAATAGCGGTAGCCGTCCACGAAGAAGACGTATTTTTCCGGC
>CAZRPT010000012.1:0-23524 GCA_964601985.1 uncultured Verrucomicrobiota bacterium | reverse complement strand
AAGCTCCGACAGCCGCCAGTGGGGCTGGGTGCCCGAACGGGATCTCGTCGGCCGGGTGCTTTGGGTGTACTGGCCCTGCGGCGGCCGTTGGGGCCGCGGCTTCACCCGCTGATCTGGCCGGAAAGGTTTTTCGCACAAGATTTATTATATTCAATTCAGATCCGCCTGCCATGACGTTTCCCATCCCCTCCTCGCTCTCCCGGATTCCGGACGCGGCGACGTTGCGCCCCGTCCTGCGGCGCGCGTATCGGTTGATGCGGCGGCGGTTCGGGCATCAACACTGGTGGCCCGGCGACACGCCGTTCGAAATCTGCGTGGGCGCGATCCTCACGCAAAACACAAGCTGGCGGAACGTGGAACGCGCCATTGCCGCGCTGAAACGGGCCCGCGCGTTGTCGCCCCGCCGGATGCACGCGCTCGCGCCGGACGAGCTGGCCGCGCTCATCCGGCCCGCCGGCTACTTCAACGTCAAGGCCCGCCGCCTGCGGAGCTTTGTCGCCGTGCTGATGGAGGAATTCGGCGGACGCCTGGACCGGTTGTTCGCCGGTCCCACCGCCCGGGTGCGCGACCGCTTGCTGGCCGTCAACGGCATCGGTCCGGAAACCGCCGACAGCATGCTGCTCTACGCCGGCGGCCATCGGGTCTTTGTCATTGACGCCTACACCCGGCGGGTCTTCGCCCGCCACGGCTGGCATCGTCCGGACGCCACCTATGACGAGCTGCAAACCCTTTGCGTCCAAGCCTATCGCGGCGGCGCGCCCGACCGGGAGCTGGACCGCTTCCAGGACTGCCACGCCCAATGGGTCGTGATCGGCAAGGATTTCTGCCGCCCCCGCAACCCCCGCTGCGCCGGGTGCCCCCTGGTCGCCCTGCTGCCCCAGGCCGGCCCGCACGCCGTTTGAGCAAATCCGGGATCCGAGGGCCCGAGGGCCGAAGGAAAGCCGAATCCCGAAAAGGCGTTCCCAATGCCGGGGGCTCGTGGAATCAGCCCTTCATTTTCCCCCGCCCTCCGCTCCCGCGAACGGATGACCGGGCCGCGTGCCCGCGCCTTCTCCCTGCCGGCCCGGGAGAAGCGCGGCGCGCGGCGAGAGCCGGCCGGGCGCGGTGAACGGACCGCCGCCCTCCCCTGCCCTCCCGACACGTTCGTCCGCCCGCGGCGCGGATCTTCACGGGGACGGCCCCGGGGACGCGCGCGCCCCGGGGGTGACGGACGTGTTGTTTTCACGAAAAAGCGGGGCCGGAAGTTTCCGACCCCGCCGGGCAAGGAGGCGTGTTCGCGCCCCGTGGCGCGTTACTGGCGCACGCGGTAGAACATGTGGCCGTCGCCGATGGGGATGGTGGCGGGGCTGGTCGCGCCGTCCACCGGTTCCCAGTCGGTCAGGTTGGCGGATTGCTCCAGCGTGCCGCCGGTCGGCGTCCACGAGATGATCACGTTGGCGCCGTCCCGCTGAATGGTGAGGGTGGCGGGATTGTCGGGGGTGCCTTCGACCGTGAAGGACCAGGTACGGGTGGCCGTGTTGCCGGCGGTGTCGGCGTAGCTCAATTCCACCGTGTGGGTCGAACCGCCGGACAGTGAGCCCGGTTGGAAGCTCACGGTCGCGCCTTCCGGCGTATCGGTCACCGTGGCCGCGTCGGTCACATCCACACCGTTGAACACCAGCTTGATGGTGGCGGGATCCAGCGCATTGGCGCCGTCCTGCAGGGTGACTTCCACCGCGGCATCCTTCGGCACGCCGACGGCGCCCGGCGCCGGCGACGCGCTCAGGGCCCAAGGCGTGATGGGGCCGGTGTCCGCCGCGGGCGCGAAGAAGAGGAAGTTGTGCCGCACGTCATCGGCCGCATCCACGGCGGTCAACCGGGTGGTGGCCTTGCCGTCCAGCTTCACCCGTTGCGGCGCGCCCAAGGCGTCGGTCAGCGGGACATAGCGGTAGTTGTTCAAGTTGCCGGTGCGCGGCAGCAGGAACAATCCCAGCGGCGTCGTGGTTTGATCGGGCTGGGTGGTGTCGCCGGTCACCTGTTCCAGCAGCATCGTGCGGGCCGCGCCCGCCGAGGCGCGGAGATAGACGCTCAACGCCCCGTTCGGATACTCCCGGGTGTAGTTCAACCATTCGTCCGCCACGACGTGCCGAACGACGTAATCATCCAAGCCCGCGTCAATGAACTCCTGCCGGGCCACGTCACCCGAAGTGTCGGTGTCCACCGCATCCACCGGACGATACAGGCCCAAGCTGTCCATCGTGGTGTCGGAGTAATCCACGTCGGGCGTGCCTTCGCTGCCGTTCATCTGGCCCAACAGCGGATTGCCGATGAAGAATCCGTTGAACTCGTTGTAATCCTCGGACTCCACCACCAGCCCGCCGTCCTGGGTGAAGGTGTCGAAGCTGAGCACATTGGTGACGCTCAACCCGCCGGAATCGGTCACGACGATTTCGGCGAAGTAGAGCTGGTTGTCCAACAGCTCTTTGTAAGTGGCCGACCGAGTGTGGTCGCTGTCGCTGCCGGTCAGGGTCAGTTGATCTGACACATCCGCGCCGTTCAGTTTCAGCGTGAAACCGTCCGCCGGGAGGGTGTTGCCCGGCATGCTCGCGCTGGCCGTGAACGCGATGCCCTCGGAAGCCGGCACGAACATGCCGCCGTCGGTCGGGGTCACGTCGGTCAGGGCCGGCGGCAACTGGGCGCCGGGCGGAAAGACCGCGCCTTCCTTGAAGCCGTACCAGTCCAGATCCAACGCCCAGTTTTGCGGCGTGGCCGTGCCGCCGGTGGCCAGGAAGTTGTCCACTTCCACGTCCTTGCCCGTGCCGGCGGTCAGCTTGAACACCGTGGGGGTCAGGTTGCCGTCCACGAACACGAACGCCTCGTGGGTGGCGATGTTCGCGGGATCCTTGCGGATGACGATGTAGAGCTCGTGCCATTCGGTGGGGTCGAAGGCCACCAGATTGGTGGCGCTGCCCTCGCCGAAGTCCACATTGCCCGTCGGGACGTTGCCGTTCTTCTCGTTCATCGTCAGGCCGGCGAAGTTGGCCACGCCCACGTTGGGATCGCCGCCCGGAGTGTCGGTGGTTTGCGTGAAGGAGAACGCGATGGCGCCCGCCGGCACCGGCGGATTGGCGTTGGGATCGCCCCCCTGCCGGATGACGAAATTGCCCTTGGCGCCGTCACTGGTCACGTAGCCGTCGCCGTTTTCCGGATACGGCTGCGGGCCTTGCGCCTGCTGTTTGTCCCGGTGGAGCGGGTCCAGCGGACCGCCGGCCTTCGATGGCGTGGGGATGCGCGCCCGGAAGGTCAGCGTGACGCCGTCATCGAGAATCGTGTTCGCTTTAACCGGATCCATGTCATTGGAGATGTCGTGGCCGAAATAGATTTTCCGGTTGCTGGGATCGGGATACCCGTAATCCCGGGGATCCCCCGTGGCCTGCATGCGCAGGTAGGTGATGTTGCCGTCGGTGCCGAGGATGGCGCCGCCGGGCGCGTTGCCGGGACCGAACTCCCCGCCGATCTCGGAACCGTCGAACTGGTCCGAGCCGTTGTCGTGACTCCAGGTTCCGTCCAGCGAGGTGAACCCGGAGCCGGATTCACCCACCTGGAGCTGATCTCCGTTGTAGAGGTAATTCCAGCCGCCGGGCGGATCCGGATACGCTTCAGCGGCCTGCGACAGACTGGCGCCGGTCATGCCAACGCCCCACATGAGAAACATGGCGAAACACTTTTTCATCGTTTTGCTGGATGTTGCTTTTAGGATTTGGGTAACACTGTCAGTTTCTTCTTCAACTCCTTCTCTGGCAAGCTTTTTTTGTTGCTTCACGACAGACCGATCGTCTTCGCGGGGAGCGGTTTGCTTCCGTCCGCCGCCGGAAGCGGGGCGCATGGCGTCGGGGCGCGTTTTCCGCCGGAGATGAGATTGTCAGAGCGGTGAGCGCGGCTTATCCTGCGGGCACGATGATGAAAGACGCATACGTGGAGCGAGTAACGGATCTCCTGGATCCGGCGGCCAACCGCATTTACAACATGACCCTCGAGGAAGCCCGCGAGCGGGTGCGCTCCGGCGACGCAAACGCCGTGCGCGAGATTGACGGCTCGTTCGCCCTGCTGGCCCGCGAAGGCAAGACGGTGCGCCTGGCGCGCTCCCTGGACCGCCCGATGCGCTACTTCCTCGCCAAGCGCCAGGAAGGCCCGGCGCTCATCGTGGCGGACCGGATTGACGCCATTTACCGGCAGCTCCAAAAGGACGGGCTGGCGGACCAGTTTCACCCCAGCTACACCCGGATGGTGCCGGCGCACTACGTGGTGACCCTGCAACTGCTGGGCTGCCCCGACCCCGACCCCACCTACACCCGCTTTTTCACCCCGCAACGCAACGCCCTCCCGACCGACCTCGACGAGCTGGGCCGGCGCTACATCGGCGCGCTGGCGGAGGAAATCCAGAAATGGCTGACCACCGTGCCCGGGCGGGAGCCGATCGGCGTCTGCTTCTCCGGCGGCATTGACAGCGGCGCGGTGTTCCTCACGACCTACCACGTGCTGCGCAAGCTGGGGATGAACCCGGCGCGGTTGAAGGCGTTCACGCTCGACCTCGGCGAAGGCCCGGACCGCCGGCAGGCGCGGGAATTTCTGGAGCGGCTCGGGCTGGAGCTGTTTCTGGAGCCGATCGAAGGCGATCCCGCGGCGGTGGATCCCGGCGAAACCGTCCGGGTGGTGGAGGATTACAAACCGCTGGACGTCGAGGCGGCCAGCATGCTGCTGGCGCTCTGCCGGGGCATCCGGGAGCGCTACCCGGATTGGAAACACCTGCTGGATGGCGACGGCGGCGACGAAAACCTCAAGGACTATCCCATCGAGGAAAATCCGGAGCTGACCATCCGCAGCGTGGTGAACAACCTGATGCTCTACCACGAAGGCTGGGGCGTGGGCCGGATCAAGCATTCGCTCACCTACAGCGGCGGCCTCAGCCGGAGCTACGCCCGGACCTACGCCCCCGCGCGGCGGTTCGGCTTCGACGGGTTCAGCCCGTTCACCCGGCCGGCGGTGGTCGAGGTGGCGGAAGGGATTCCGTTCATCGAGCTGACGGATTACGACGTGTCGCGGCTCTACGCCCTGAAGGGCGAGATCGTTTCGCGCGGCATCAAGGCCCTCACCGGCCTCGACATGCCGGTGTTCGAGAAGCGCCGCTTCCAGCACGGCGCCCTCCCCAAGGAGAAGCTCCGCTCCCGCCTGCCGGACCAGGAGGCGGTGTATCGGCGCGAATTTCTGGGGTTGTACCAATAACCGCGCCCCCGCCGGGCGGACGAACGCGCCCGGCCCGGGACCGGACGCCCCGTCGCGGATTTTTCGCGGCGGGGTGTTCTTTTCGGGAGGCAGCCCCGCGGAACGGGGCGGGTTTTTTCGCGACGGCGCGCTTTCGGTTTGCCTCCGGAGAGCCGGGAGGGTATGAGTCTGGCGTATGAAATACGCCCAAAAGCTTTGTTGGCTCGGCGTCCTGGCCGTGCTGCCCGTAGTGACCACCACGCAGGCCGAGGTGAAGCCCCCGGCGGGATTCAAGGCCCTCTTCAACGGGAAGGACCTGACCGGTTGGTGGGGCGTCGGCACCGAGGACCCGCGCAAATGGATGGCCCTGCCGCCCGAGAAGCTCGCCCAGAAACGCGCCGCCAGTTTGGAGGACATCCGGAAACACTGGCGCGTCGAAAACGGCGAGCTCGTCAACGACGGCCATGGCCTCTACCTGACCACCGACGAAAACTTCGGCGACTTCGAGCTGGTGCTCGAATACAAGACCGTCCCCCTGGCCGACAGCGGCATCTACCTGAAGGGCTGCCCGCAGGTGCAGATCTGGGACACCACCAAGGAGGCCGGCAAATGGAAGCTGGGGGCCGACAAGGGCTCCGGCGGCCTCTGGAACAACAGCCCCGGCGCGCCCGGCAAGGATCCGCTGGTGCACGCGGACAAGCCGTTCGGTGAGTGGAACAAGGTCCGCGTCATCCAGCTCGGCAGCCGCACCTGGGTGTGGTTGAACAACCAGCTCGTGGTGGACGGCGCCATCATGGAGAACTACTTCAACCGCAAGCTGCCCATCCCGCCCCGCGGCCCCATCCAGCTTCAGACCCACGGCGGCGAGATTCGCTGGCGCAACATCTTCCTGCGCGAAATCGGCCCCGACGAGGCCAACCGCCTCCTGCGCGGGCAGGATCCGAAGGGGTTCAAGGTGATCTTCAACGGCCGCAATTTCGACGGCTGGACCGGCGCGGTGAAGGGCTACGAAATCCACGACGGCGTCCTCGCCTGCCGCCCGCATTCCGGCGGCGTCCTTTACACCAAGGAGGAATACGGCGACTTCATCGTGCGGTTGGAGTTCAAGCTGCCGCCCTACGGCAACAACGGCCTGGCCATCCGCTACCCCGGCAAGGGCGACGCCGCCTACTCGGGCATGTGCGAGCTGCAGGTGCTGGACAACAGCCATCCTGAATACGCCCACCTCGACCCGCGCCAGTATCACGGCTCGGCCTACGGCATGGTGGCGGCCCACCGGGGTTATCTGCGCCCCGTCGGCCAGTGGAACTACCAGGAAGTCACCGTCAAGGGCTCGACCATCAAGGTGGAACTCAACGGCACGATCATCCTCGATTGCGACCTGAGCAAGGTGACCGAGTTCAAGGACAACCACCCTCATCCCGGCAAGGACCGCAAAAAGGGATACTTCGGCTTCGCCGGGCACAGCAGCCCCGTCCAGTTCCGCAACATCAGCATTCGCCGGCTGGACTGAGACCGGCCGCGAAACATCATTCGACCGGCCCGCTTTCCCTTCGGAGAGCGGGCTGTTTGTGTCCCCCCCCCCGGAAACGCCTCCGCCGGCCGCCCCGGGCTGCGGGGGAGTTGCGCGGGCGGCCTTTTCTTTGGCAAAACCGGGCGCGGATGTTAGGGTGGGTCATGAATTCCGCGACGGAATCTTCGCCCGGCGCGCCGGCCCTTCAACCCCGATCGCCCGGCAATCTGATGACCTCCGGACTGGCCGACAAACAGAACGAACGCGACCACCGCGAGCTGCGCATTGACAAGGTGGGCGTGCGCGGGCTGCGTTTTCCCATCCAGATCCGCGACAAGGCCCACGCCATCCAGAACACCGTGGCCACCATCAGCATGTGCGTGGACCTGCCCGAGGAATTCAAGGGCACGCACATGAGCCGCTTCCTCGAGGTGCTCAACGCCCACGGCAGCGTGGTGCACGTGGAAAACATCCCCGACATCCTGATGGCCATGCAGGAGAAGCTCCATGCCGCCACCGCGCACCTCGAGATGGAGTTCCCCTTCTTCCTGGAGAAACGCGCGCCGGTGACCCGCCAGGTGGGGGTCATGGATTACACCGCCCGGTTCGACGCGGCGGCCTGCGGGAAGGAGATTGATTTCGTCCTGACGGTGCAGGTGGGGGTGACCACCCTCTGCCCCTGCTCGAAGGCCATCAGCCGGCACGGCGCCCACAACCAGCGCGGCCTGGTCACCGCGGCCATCCGGTCGAAGCGGGCGGTGTGGATCGAGGATCTCATCGCGATCGTCGAAAGCTCCGCCAGCAGCGAGCTGTATTCCCTCCTCAAACGCCCCGACGAAAAGGCCGTGACGGAGCGGGCCTACGAAAACCCGGTGTTCGTCGAGGACCTGGTCCGCAACGTGGCCCAAAAACTCAACGCCCACGAGGACATCACCTGGTTCAAGGTCGAGGCCGAAAACCAGGAGAGCATCCACAACCACAACGCCTACGCCTGCATCGAGCAGGGATGAGCGCCGGTCGCCCCCTCCCCTCCCCCGCCGGGACGCGGCGGGCGCCGGGGGGGTGTTTTTCCGCCGCGCCCGCGGCCGGGTTTCGCCGCATCTTTGCGATTCAGTTCCGCGGCGGAGGATGGTAGGCTGGAGGCCGTCCGCGGGAAACGCGGGCGGTGAGCAGCAAAGCGAATTTCAGAGCAAGAGCAAGCGTATGGCCGGTCATAGCAAATGGGCAAAGGTCAAGCACTTCAAGGGCGCGGTGGACGCGAAACGCGCCAAGATTTTCGCCAAGCTGGCCCGTGAGTTGACCATCGCGGCCCGGCTGGGCGGGGGCGATCCGGCCCTGAATCCCCGGCTCCGGATGGTGCTGTTGAAATGCCGCAGCGCCAACGTGCCGGCGGAAAACGTCCAGCGGGCGATCAAAAAAGGCACCGGCGAGGGCAACACGGCCACGTACGAGGACCTGACCTACGAGGTGTTCGGGCCGGCCGGCGTGGGCATTCTGGCGGAGGTCAGCACGGACAACCGCAACCGGGCCGCCTCGGAGATCCGCGCCATCCTCACCCGCAACCACGGCACCATCGCCACCTCGGGCGCGGTGTCGCGGATGTTTCAGCGGCGCGGCCAGATCCTGGTGGCCAAGGAGACCCTGGACGAGGACGCCTGCATGGAGCTGGCCCTCGAGGCCGGCGCGGACGATTTCAAGGTGGACGAGGGGGTGTACGAAATCCTCACCGAACCGGGGCGTTTCGAGGAGGTGCACAAGGCCTTCGAGGAAAAGGGCGTCAAATGCGAAAACGCCGAGGTGACCTGGCTGCCCACGCTGACCACGCCGGTCGGCAATCCCGCCGACGCGGCCGCCTTGAACCGCCTGATCGAGGCGCTGGAGGACCATGACGACGTCAACGAGGTCTTCAGCAACGCGGAATTCACCGGCGAGGCGGCCCATGCCTGAGCGCCGGACGACACCGGCCCCGCCGCCGCGGGACCTCCGCCCATGAGCCACGCGCGGGAGTCCCACGTGTCCCGTTTTCTGCGGGGGCTGGCGCGCGCGGTGTGCGCCCGGCCCCGCTGGTTTCTTTACCCGCAGATCCTCCTGTTCGCCCTCAGCGTGGGATACACGGTCCGGCACCTCGAGTTCGACACCGACCGCGGAAACCTGGTGGCCAGCGACACCGAATCGCGGCGCAATTACCTGCGCTTCATGCGCGATTTCAACGCCCAGAGCGAGCTGGTGGCGGTGATCGAGAGCGAGGATCCGGAGAAGAACCGGCAGTTCGTGGAACGGCTGGGCCACCGGCTCGAAGCGGAAACCAACCTCTTTTCCGCCGTTTTCTACAAGGGCGACCTCTCCATGATGGGGCCCAAGGCGCTCCTGTTCGTCACGAACTCGGCCATCATTGACAAGATGGCGGCCCAGCTCGAAGAAGCGCGGCCGGTGCTGGAAAAGTTCTCCCAGGTCACCAACCTCAACTCGCTCTTCACCCTCATCATCAAGGAATTCCGCTCCGCGGATCGCGGCAAGGAGGGCAAGAAAACCCTGCTGGCGGCGCTGCCCTCGCTGACCCGCATCGTGCGCCAGGCCACCGACGCCTTGAAACGGCCGGGCATCCCCCCCTCGCCGGGGGTGACGGCGTTGTTCGAGGGCGGCCAGTCGGCGGAAAGCAGCCTCTACATCACCTTCAACTCGAACCGCATCTACCTCGTGACCGCCCGGCCGCGGGAGGATTCGCTGCGCCAGGAGGCGGTGCGCCGGTTCCAGAAACTCATCGCGGCCACCCGCGCCGAAGTGCCGGGAGTGAACGCGGGCATCACCGGCGAACCGGTGCTGGAGGTGGCCGAGATGGAGCAGTCGCGCAAGGACATGACCACCGCCACGCTCCTGGCGCTGGTGCTGTGCGGGCTGTTGTTCATCTACGGCTACCGCGAAACCGGCCGCCCCCTCAAGGCGATGGCCTGCCTGGTGGTGGGGCTGGGGTACACGATGGGGTTCGCCACGCTGACCATCGGCCATTTGAACCTGCTGACCATCACCTTCCTGCCCATCCTCGTCGGGCTGGCGATTGATTTCGGCATCCATCTGGTCACCCGCTACGAGGAGGAATTGCACCACGGGCGCAGCGAGCAGGAGGCCATCACGGCGGCCCTGGTGCACACGGGCCAGGGGGTGTTCACCGGCGCCCTGACCACGGCGGCGGCGTTTTTCGCGATGGGGCTGGCGGATTTCAAGGGCATCCGCGAAATGGGCATCATCAGCGGCGGCGGGTTGTTGATCTCGCTGGTGCCCATGATGACGCTGCTGCCGGTGCTGTTGCTGCGCGGCCGGCAAAACGTGCTGGACCACCAGATCCACCGCGGGCGCGAACGCCGCGCCCGGCTCGAACGGCTCTGGCTGGAGCGTCCCGGCTGGGTGATCGGCGGCGCGGCGGTGTTGACGCTCCTGTCGCTGACGCAGTTCCCCAAAATCCGCTTCGATTACAACCTGCTGAACCTCCAGTCGCGCGGCCTGCCCGCCGTGGAGTACGAGCACAAGCTGATTCACGCCAACGCGCCGTCGGTCCTGTTTGGCGCGGTCATCGTGAACTCGATCGCGGAGGCCCGCGAAAAGGAAAAGGCCCTGCTCAAGCTGCCTTCCGTGGCGTCCGTGGACAGCCTCACCCGGTTTCTGGGCGCCGACCAGCAGGACAAACTGGCGGCCATCCGCCGCGTGAAGCAAAAACTCGCCGGCATCCATTTCGCCGAGCCGGACCTCGAACCCGTGAACGTGGGGGAGCTGCGCGACACGCTGCGCACCCTTCAGGCCTATCTGAGCCTGGGCGCCGATTTCAGCGCCTCGGAGGGGGCGGACAAGATTTCCCGGGAATTGCGCGACGCCCGCGACGCCATCCAGCAGTTCCGCCTCCAACTGCTGAACACCGACCACGACACGGCGGTCCGCAAGCTGAGCCTGTTCCAGCGCGCCCTGTTGGAGGACCTCAAGAAAACCTTCGACGCCATCCAGGCCCAGGATGACTCCGCCCCCCTGCGCGTCGAGGACATCCCGCTGCCGTTGCGCAACCGCTTCGTGAGCCGCAACGGCGACGCCTACCTGCTGATGGTCAATTCCAAGCTGGACCTCTGGGAACGCGACAATCAGGAGAAATTCCTGAACGAAGTCCGCACCGTGGCGCCCCACGTCACGGGATCGCCGGCGCAGTTGCTCGAATACACCACCCTGCTCAAAAACAGCTACATCCAGGCGGCCTGGTACGCCTTCGCGGCCATTGCCCTGATGGTCTGGCTGCATTTTCGCAGTCCGGTGGCCGTGATTCTGGCGTTGCTGCCGGTGGCGCTGGGCATGATCTGGCTGGGCGGCTGGATGGGCTGGCACGGGCTGCCCTTCAACCCGGCCAACATCATGACCCTGCCGCTGGTCATCGGCGTCGGCGTCACCAACGGCATTCACATCCTGAACCGCTGCTCCGAGGAGCGCGATCCCTGCATCCTGGCGCGCAGCACGGGCAAGGCGGTGCTGCTCTCCGCCCTGACCACCATCCTCGGCTTTGGCAGCCTGATGGTGGCCAAACATCAGGGCATCGCCAGCCTGGGCGAACTCATGGCCGTCGGCACCGCCACCTGCATGCTCGCCGGCCTGACCTTCCTGCCCACCTTCCTGAACTGGCTGAACCGTCACGGCTGGCACCTCCCCGGCGTCCCCTCCCCTCCCCCGCTCTCCTTCGATCCGCGGGAGGAGTGAGCCGCGCGGCCGCCGTCGCCCCCGCGCGAAAGCCGCCGCGTTTCCGCGGATTCCCGCGTCCCGCCACGGAGCCCCGGCGCCGGAAACGCCGTTTCGACCGGCGGACGGGACAGACGAAGCTTGCTTCGCGGGGTGGGGGCCGGTTGAATCCACGGCGTTGACGCGACGCGCGGCGTGCGGCCATGCAGGATGCCCTGTTTTATCTGTTTGCGGCCCTGACCCTGATCTGCGGCGGGTTGGTGGTGGCCAACCCCATCAGCCGCAATCCGGTGACGAGCGCCATGTTTCTGGTGCTGACCATCCTCTCGATGGCCGGCCTGTTCGTGCTGTTGGAGGCCTTCTTCCTCGCGGCGGTGCAGGTGCTGGTCTATGCGGGCGCGGTGATCGTGCTGTTCCTGTTCGTGGTGATGGTGCTGGATTTGCAGGTGGAGGAGCGGCAGCACTTCCGGCGGCCGGCGTTGATCGGCGGCGGGCTCGCGGCGGGGGCCGTGGCGGCGCTGCTGGTGGCGGCCATCCAGCACGGGACGCCGGAAACCGCCGCCGCGCCGGGGTTGCAGGGCTCCACGGAGGCGCTGGGCCGGTTGTTGTTCCGCCACTACCTGCTGCCGTTCGAGATCGTGTCGGTGCTGCTGCTGGTGGCGGTGGCGGGGGTGGTGCTGTTGAGCAAGCGGGATTTGAAATGAGCGTGGGCCTGCATCATTACCTCATCGTGAGCGCGCTGCTCTTCAGCCTCGGGCTGCTGGGGGTGATCCTGCGGCGCAACCTGCTGAACATCTACATGTCCCTGGAGGTCATGCTCAACGCCGCCAACCTGGCCCTGGTGGCCTTCTCCCGCTACAACGAGAACCTCGACGGGCAGATTCTGGTCTTCTTCATCATCACCGTGGCCGCCGCCGAAGTGGCGGTGGGGCTGGCGCTGATCGTGGCCCTGTTCCGGGTGCGGCGCAGCACCTACGTGGAAGACCTCACCACGATGAAGCTCTAGCCCATGCGCGCGCTGCCCTGGTTTCTGCTGTTGCTGCCCCTGCTGTCCGCGGTGGCCATCACGCTCGGCGCGTTGCGCCCGGAACGGCGCGGCGTGGCGGCGCGGTTGTCGGTGGGCGCCATCGCGGGGGCGTTTCTGCTGACGTGGTTCCTGGGGCAGAACAACGTGCAGGACACGGCCTCGTTCACCTGGCTGGCGGTGGGCGGATTGCGGGTGGATTTCGGCTGGCGGCTCGACGCGCTCAGCGTGCCGATGCTGCTGGTGGTGACCGGCGTGGGCGGCCTGATTCACGTCTATTCGCTCGAATATATGCGCGGCGACCGCGGGTTCGGCCGGTACTTCGCCGGCCTGAGCCTGTTCAGCTTCGCCATGCTCGGGATCATCCTCTCGACGAACCTGCTGGAAACCTTCCTCTGCTGGGAGCTGGTGGGGCTGGCGAGCTACCTGCTCATCGGGTTCTGGCACGAACGCCCGGCGGCGGCGGACGCGGGCAAGAAGGCGTTTTTGACCAACCGGCTGGGGGATTTCGGGTTCTTGGTGGGCATCCTGTGGGTGTGGTCGCTGCTGGGGACGCTGAACTTCGCCGAGATGGAGGCCCTGCTGCAACGGGACCCCGGGCGGCTGGGCGGCGCGGCGACGGCGGTGGGGTTGCTGATCTTTTGCGGCGTGGCGGGCAAGTCGGCCCAGTTCCCCCTGCACGTGTGGCTGCCGGACGCGATGGAGGGCCCCACGCCGGTCAGCGCGTTGATCCACGCCGCGACGATGGTGGCGGCGGGAGTGTATCTGCTGTGCCGGGTGTTTTTCCTGCTGGACGTGCCGGGATCGGTGGCGCTGGAGGTGATGATCTGGATCGGCCTGATCACCGCCCTGCTGGCGGCGGTGATCGCGGTGCAGCAGGACGACCTGAAACGCATCCTGGCCTACTCGACCCTGTCGCAGCTCGGCTACATGGTGCTGGCCGTGGGGCTGGCGGGCGGCACGCACAATCCCGCCCCGGCGATGTATCACCTCACCACCCACGCGGCGTTCAAGGCGCTGCTGTTTCTCGGGGCGGGGGTGGTGATTCACACCCTGGGCCATCACGAACAGGACATCTGGCGGATGGGCGGGCTGGCGGCGCGGATGCCGGTGACCTTCGCCACCTTCGCCCTGGCCACGCTGGCCCTGTGCGGCATCCCGCCGTTGAGCGGCGCCTACAGCAAGGACGCCATCCTGGCGCTGGCCGCCGGGGACGGGCGTTACGGCGTGGTGCTGCTCGCCCTGCTGGGGACGTTCCTCACCAGCCTCTACATGTTCCGGCTGCTCTTCGTGGCCTTTCTGGGGCCGGCCAAGTCGCAGACGGTGGACCACGCGCACGACGGGGCCGGTGTGATGAAATGGCCGTTGGTGCTGCTCGCCCTGCCTACTGTGCTGGCGGGTTTTTGGGAGATCGAAGACACCTACTCGCGGGCCTTCGTGACGGACTACACGCCCGGCGTGGTCGGCTGGTGGAACCAGATGCTCGCGCCGTTCACCCACACCCCGTTGGTGGCGCTGGGCGCGCTGGCGGCCTCGCTGGGGGGCATCTGGCTGGCGTTCCGCTGGTATTACGACGCCGTGCAGGATCCGCTGCCGGCGCTGCTCGGCGGGCTGGCGCGCGCGATGCGGAGCGGGTTCGGGTTCGACCGCCTCTATGCCGGGCTGATCGCGGGCACGCAGGACGCCCTGGCGCGGCTGCTGGACGTGGCGGACCGCTGGGTCCTCGCGGGCGCGCTGGTGCGGGGCACGCACGGAACGGTCGAATTGGCCGGGCGGCTGCTGCGGCTGGCCCAGACCGGCAACCTCCAAACCTACGCGCTCTTTTTCGTGGCCGGCGCCGCGCTGCTGCTGGTGCTGTTGTTGACGCGGTGAGTTCATCATGGGCTGGCTTTCCTTCATCATCCTCAGTCCGCTGGCGGCCGCGCTGTTGATCGCCGTGATTCCGCGCGGTTACCGGGTGCTGTTCCGGCTGCTGTCGCTGCTGGCCACCCTGCTGTCGCTGGGCGGGGCGTTGTGGGTGTTTTTCACCTTTCCCACCGGCACGGCGGACGTGCGGTTCGAGGAATACGCGCCGTGGATCGAGGTCCTGGGCGCGGGCTGGCATCTGGGCGTGGACGGCCTGAGCGTGGGGCTGGTGTTGATGGCGGCGCTGGTCGGATTCGCGGCGGCCTGCGTGGCGTGGGACATCGAGTCGCGGGAAAAGGAGTTTCACCTGCTGCTGATGCTGCTGGTGTGCGGCGTGCTGGGGGCGTTCAGCGCGCTGGACCTGCTGCTGTTTTACGTCTTTCACGAGCTGGCGCTGGTGCCGACGTTTTTGATGATCGGCATCTGGGGGCGGGGGCCGGACCGCGAGTACGCCGCCTTCAACCTGACGATTTACCTGAGCATCGGCGCGTTGCTGTCGCTGCTGGGGCTGATCGGGCTCTACGCCGGGGCGGGGTTCCGCACCCTGGACATGCTGGAAATGCAGCGGTATCTGGCGGTGCACCCGGCGCCGACGGCATGGCAGGGAACGCTGTTCGCGCTGCTGCTGTTCGGGTTCGGCATTCTGGTGTCGCTGTGGCCGTTTCATTCCTGGGCGCCGCTCGGCTACCCGGCGGCGCCGGCCCCGACGGCGATGCTGCACGCGGGCGTGCTGAAGAAGTTCGGCCTGTACGGCCTGCTCCGGGTGGCGCTGCCGATGCTGCCGGAAGGGGCGCGGGACTGGCTGCCGGTGCTCGGGGTGCTGTGCCTGGGCAACATCCTCTACGTGGGGCTGGTGACGATGCGGCAGCGGGATTTGAACCGGCTGGCGGCCCATGCCAGCGTGGCCCACGTGGGCTTCGCCTTTCTGGGCATCGCCAGCCTGACGGTGCTGGGCATCACCGGCGCGGTGGTGGTGATGGTGGCGCACGGGTTGCTGGCGGCGTTGTTGTTCGGCGTGAACGGCTGGCTGGAAACGCGCCTCGGCACGCTGCAAATGGAACGCCTGGGCGGCCTGCTGACGGCGATGCCGTTCGCCGGCGCGCTGCTGGTGATGGCGATGCTGGCGGGCTGCGGTCTGCCGGGCTTCGCCGGGTTCGCCGGCGAGGTGATGGTGCTGTTCGGCGCGTGGGAGTATTCGCGAACCCTGGCCGTCCTGGCCACGTGGGGGGCGATGGTCATTGCGTCGGTGTACATGCTCCGGGCCATCCGGGTGGTCTTCCACGGACCGCTGCCCGAGGCCCTCCGCGGCGCGCGGGACATGGAGCACGCGGGCCACAAGCTGCCGTTCGTGCTGCTGTTGATCGCGTTGGTCGGGTTCGGCGTCTGGCCCCGCGCCCTGACCGACAAGGCCCGGCCGGTGGCCTCCGACATCGTGACTTACACCCGGTCGTGGGCGGACGCGACGCCCGACGCGCCCGGGGCGGACGGCCCGGCGCTGGTCCGGGCGGCCTCGCCGGTCCGCCCGCTCAACCCGGAGGAGGCGCGGCCATGAACGATCTCGCGCTCATGGGTTTGGAGCTGGCCGTCGTGGCCGCCGGCCTGACCATTTTGTTGCTGGACCTCTGGACGGTGGAGCGTGACAAACGGCGGCTCGGTTACGTGGCGGCGTTCATCGTGGGCTGCGTTTTTCTGGCCAGCTTCGCCGTCTTCGTCCCCGAACCGCGCGAGGCCTTCGGCGGGATGTACGTGCTGGACGAGTTCGCCCTCTTCTTCAAACGCTTCTTCCTGCTGGCCGCCCTGCTGGTGCTGGTGATGGCGGTGGAATACGCCCACCACTTCGACGCGGGAGCGGGGGAGTATTACGCCCTGATCCTGTTCGCGCTGGCGGGGATGATGTTCGCCGCCTCGGCGCATGATTTCACCCTGCTGTTCGTGGCGGTGGAGCTGATCGGCGTCTGTTTCTACATCCTGACCGGCTTCCAGCGGCGCAACCCGCAATCCCTCGAAGCGGGGGTGAAATACCTCATCATCGGCGCGCTGGCCGGCGGCTTTCTGGTGTACGGCATGGCGTTGATCTACGGCACGGCGGGCACGTTGAACTTCACCGCCCTGGCGGAGCAGGCGCCGCGGGTGATGGAAAACCGGCTGCTCCTGCTCGGGCTGCTGATGGTGTTCGTGGGGCTGGGGTTCAAGATCGCGGTGGTGCCGTTTCACATCTGGGTGCCCGATGTCTATCAAGGCGCGCCCGCCCCGACGGCGGCCTTTCTGGCGGTCGGCTCGAAGGCGGCGGGGGTGGCGCTGCTGATCCGGGTGCTGCACACCGCCCTCGGGCCGCTGGCGGATTACTGGAGCCCCGCGCTGGTGGCGCTGGGGATGCTGACCATCCTCTACGGCGCGTTGGGGGCCATCCCGCAACGCAACTTCCGCCGGCTGCTGGGCTATTCGAGCATCCTCAACGCCGGCTTCCTCCTGCTGGCCCTCGGCGCCGCCAACGGCGCGGGACTGGCCGCCGTGCTGTTTTACCTGAGCGGCTACCTCTTCGCCGTGCTGGCCGCCTTCACCGTGCTCTGCCTGGCGCGCTGTCCCGGTCAGGAGGACGAAACCTGCATCCTCGCCGGGCTGCACCGGCGCGCGCCGTTGCTGGCCTTCACGCTCGCGCTGGCCATGATCTCGCTGACGGGCCTCCCGCCGCTGGCCGGGTTTTTCGGAAAATTCTTCGTGTTCACCGCCGTCCTGGAACGCGGCGCGGAATACCCCTTCCTGCCGTGGGCGCTGGGGGTGGGCGTGTTTGGCGTGGTGGTCTCGCTTTACTTCTACCTGAACGTCGTCCGCACCCTCTACTGGGCGCCCGCGCCGGAAGCGCGCGACCCCATCGCGGTCAGCGGCCCCACCCGGGCCATCATCGGGCTGGCCATCTTCGGCCTGCTCTGGCTGGGCCTGTTCCCCGGCAACATCATCAACCTCGCCGACCTCGCCGTCGGCACGCTCGCCCGCTGAGAGCCGCTCGAAAAACGCCGGGTCGCCCCCCCGCCCGAAGGGCATTCGCGCCTTTTTTGCGGTCACGCCGCCGCGCGCGTTTTTCCGCTCAAGCGGCGCTGGACGGAAAAAAAGGGCTGCGCTATGCTGCGCCATTTGAACGCTCAGCCTGTTTGGCGCATCGGAAGTTGACAACATCATGAATCAAATGCTTCACCGTTTTACCCGTGGCTGGACGGTCGTCGCGCTGGGGGGAATCCTTTCCGGCGGCGCCCTGCCGTCCGCTTCCGCCAGTTCCCCGAAACCGCCCGCCCGGCCCAAGCCGCCGTTTCCGCCCTACACGGAGGTTTTCAAAGGCTACAGCGAGGTGATTTCGACCATTGACCGCGCCCGGCCGCTGATGTCGCTCTGGGTGCGGCGCAAGGACAACCAGGCCCTGCTGGCGCTGCCCCGGGGCTTCGAGCGCAAGCAGCTCTTCATCGCCATGACCGTGGCCAGCGGCGAGAAATACGCCGGATTGCAGGCCGGCGAGCAGTACGTCTATCTCCGCCCGCACAACAACAAATCCATCATGATGATCGCCAAAAACCTGGCGGTGCGTTCCTCGGGCGACCCCCAGTCGAAGGCCTCGGTCAAGCGGCTGTTCACCGACCGGGTCATCACGGACATGCCCGTCCTCACCATCCTCACCAACTGGGGGCCGGTGATTGACCTGGACGCCCTGCTGGTGGGCCAGGCGGAGAAGTTCTTCGGGCCGATGGTCGGCGGCGCGCGCAAGCAGCTGGCCACCCTCAAGACGGCGAAGGCCTTTCCGCACAACCTCGAGGTGGCCTTTGAAATCCCCATGCGCGACGGCACCCTCAAGACGCTGCATTACTCCATCAGCGAGATCGTGCCCAATCCCGCCTTCAAGCCGCGGCGCGCCGACGAACGGGTGGGCTACTTCACCACCAGCTACCTGGACCTGGGCCAGTACCAGACCGAGGACGCCCACGTCCGCTACATCAACCGCTGGCACCTCGAAAAGGCCGATCCCAAGCTCAAGGTCAGCCCCGTCAAAAACCCGATCATTTTCTACATCGAGTACACCACGCCGATCCGCTACCGCCGCTGGGTGCGCGAGGGCATCTTGATGTGGAACAAGGCCTTCGAGAAGGTCGGCTTCGCCAACGCCATCGAGGTGTACTACCAGGACGCCACCACCGGCGCGCACATGGAAAAGGATCCCGAGGACGTGCGCTACAACTTCGTCCGCTGGCTGAACAACGACGTCGGCACCGCCATCGGGCCCAGCCGCGTCAACCCCGTCACCGGCCAGATTCTGGACGCGGACATCATCCTGACGGACGGCTGGATCCGGCATTACTGGAAGCAGTTCAACGACGTGATGCCGCAACTCGCGGTGGAGGGTTTTTCGCCGGAGACCCTGGCCTGGCTGGACAGCAAGCCGCGGTTTGATCCCCGCGTGCTCCTGGCCCCGCCCTCCTCCCGGGCGGCCATCATGCGGCGGATTCACTCGGTCGGGCCGCGCCCCTACGGCGGCCACCCGATGGCCACGGTGGACGCCTCCCTGCTGGGCGACGAGGAATACGACGGACTCGTGCATCGCCACAGCCAGTTCAACGGCTACTGCCGCGCCGCCGAATTCCGCGCCCTGGACATGGCCGTCATGCGGTTCAACTTCGAGCTGCTCAACTCGCTGCGGCAGGACGACGACCCGCCGGACGCGCCGGCGAAAGACGGAAAGAAGAAAAAGTCGCGGCAGCCGAACCCGCAGGACGAGCTGCTGGACGGCATCCCCGAGTGGTTCGTGGGGCCGCTGGTGGCCGACCTGGTCGCGCATGAAGTCGGCCACACCCTGGGCCTGCGTCACAACTTCAAGGCTTCAAGCCTCTACACCCTCGAGGAAATCAACAGCCCCGAGATCAAGGGCCACAAGCCGTTTGCCGCGTCGGTCATGGACTACGTGCCCATCAACATCTACCGCATCAAAAAAGGCGATCCGCAGGGCGACTACGGCATGATCGGCATCGGGCCGTACGACGAGTGGGCCATCGAATACGGCTACAGTCTCAGCAACAAGCCCGGGGACTTGGAAAAGATCGCCTCCCGCGCCGGCGAGCGGGAATTGCAATACGCCACCGACGAAGACACCTTCGGGCCGGATCCCTTCGCCCGGCGCTACGACTTCGCGGCCAACCCGCTGCATTACGCCGAGCGGCAGATGGACATCGCCCGCTACCAGCGGGGCCGCCTCCTGAACCAGTTCGTGAAGAAGGGCCAGAGCTGGGCCCGCGCGCGCCGGGGCTATGAGCTGACCCTCGGCATTCAAACCCGCGCCCTCAGCATGATGGCCAACTGGATCGGCGGCGACTTCGTCCACCGCGCCAAGAAGGGCGACGCCTCGTCCCCGCCCTTGACCGTGGTGCCGCCCGAGCGGCAGCGGGCCGCCTTGCGGTTCGTGATTGACAACGCCTTCCGCGACGCGGCCTTCGACCTGACGCCGGAGCTGCTGCAACACCTCACCCTCGACAAATGGATGGATGAACCCCGCACCGCCATGGCCGACGCCACCTGGCCGGTGCACGACCGGATCATGGGCATTCAAGCCTCGGTCCTGACCATGATTCTCAACCCCACCACCCTGGGGCGGGTGTACGACAACGAGCTGATGACCCCGCCCGACCAGGACGCCCTGACGCTGCCGGAAATCTTCGGCACGCTGCATGACGCGATCTGGACGGAGATTCTCGAAACGCCCGAAGGAGAATATTCCGCCCGCCGGCCGCTCATCAGCAGCCTGCGCCGGAACCTCCAGCGGGAATACCTCGAGCGGCTGATTGACCTCAGCCTGCCGGGCGGCTGGCCCTCGGCCTCCCAAAAACCGGTGGCCGACCTGGCCTTGAACCAGCTCCACCAGCTCGACTCACGGATCACCCGGTTCCTCACCGCCCAGCAGGGCAAGCTGGATCCCTACTCCCAAGCCCACCTTGCCGAGGCCAGGACCCGGATCGAAGAGGCGCTGGACCTGCAGTACGTGAAAACCGCCGGCCGTTGAGCCGGGCCGCGACCGGCTCCCCTCACCCGCCGCGGGATTTTCCCGCGGCTTTTTTTTGCCGGGTTTCCCGCGCCGCCGGCCCCCTCCCGGGCCGCCGCGGCTCATGCCGGTTACCGTTGATTCCGCGGGGCGCCCCCACCCGGAAAAGACCCGCGCGCCCAAGGGAAAAGGGCGAAATCCAACTCGAAACGGTGTCACAAAAACCGCCGCAGGATGGGCGCGAGCCTTGCCACCGTTTCCGGCGGCCAGAGGGAGCGGTCCGTCATGATGGCGGCCTCCAGGGCGCGGTGGCTGGGCCATTCCGGCCGGGCGGGGATCCGGGGAACCACCTCCTGAATCACCCGCTTGGCCAGGGCGGCGTTGTGGCGGAGGTTTTCGACCACCATCTCCACGGTGACGTGCGCCTCGTCGGCCTTCCAGCAGTCATAATCGGTCACCATCGCCATCGTGGCGTAGGCGATCTCGGCCTCCCGCGCGCACCGGGCCTCGCCGAGATTGGTCATGCCGATGACGGCGTACCCGTCGCGGTGGTTCGCGAGCGATTCGGCCCGGGTGCTGAACGCCGGCCCTTCCATGTTCACGTAGGTGCCCCCGTCGTGCACGGACGCGCCCACCCGCCGGCAGGCGGCCAGGAGCAACTGGCGCAACGCCTCCTCCACCGGCTCCGCGAAGGCGATGTGCGCCACGATGCCGTTGCCGAAGAAGGTGTGTTCGGCGGACTTCTTGGTGCGGTCCAGAAATTGATCCGGCAGGACCACGTCGCACGGGCGGTATTTCTCCTGGAGCGAGCCCACGGCGCTGACCGCGATGATCCACGCCACCTCGAGCTGCTTCAGGGCGTGAATGTTGGCGCGGTGATTGAGTTCGCCGGGCAGCAGCCGGTGCCCCCGCCCGTGCCGCGGCAGAAACACCACCGGCCGCCCCGCCAGCTCCCCGGTGAGCAGCTCGTCGGAGGGCGCGCCAAAAGGCGTGTCCACCGCCACCCACCGCGGCTGGCGCAGCGCCTCGATGGCGTACAAGCCGCTGCCGCCGATGATGCCGATTCGCTGCCGTGTGTCGCTCATGTTCTGCCGGGGCGCCGGCCGCCGCCGCGCCGGGATGCGGCTTGCGCTCGCCGCCGGGCCCACGCTATAAGGAGGGCGTGTCCACGAGCAAGAAAGGAATGTTGGCATGACGACGGCGATTGCCGGAGGCGTTGACCCCTCGCGCGTGCTGGCCATCATCATGGGAGGCGGCCAGGGAACGCGGTTGTTTCCGCTGACCCTGCAACGCGCCAAACCCGCGGTGCCGCTGGCCGGAAAATACCGCCTGGTGGACATCCCCATCTCGAACTGCATCAACTCCGGCATGCGCCGCATCTACCTCTTGACGCAGTTCAACTCCGCCTCCCTCCACCGCCACGTGTACGGCTCCTTCAAGTTCGACCACTTCACCCGGGGGTTCGTCGAAATCATGGCCGCCGAGCAGACGCCCACCAGCGACACCTGGTACCAGGGCACCGCGGACGCCGTGCGCAAAAACCTGCTGCACTTCCGCAATCAGGACTTCGATTACGCCCTGATCCTCAGCGGCGACCAGCTCTACCGGATGGATTTCCGGGAAATCCTGCGACAGCACGTCGAGACCCAAGCCGAGCTGACCATCGCCACTCTCCCGGTTTCCCGCGCCGAAGCCGGCTCGCTGGGCATCATGCAGATCAAGCCCTCCCGCGAAATCGAGCGGTTCGTGGAAAAACCCACCGATCCCCGGGTGCTCGACACCCTCGCCCTCCCCCGCGAATCCCACGAGACGCTCGGCATCGAAAGCGACGACGAAGCCTTCCTCGCCTCGATGGGCATTTATGTGTTCAACCGCGAGGTGCTTTACGAAGTGCTCGAAAACGACTTCACCGACTTCGGAAAACACATCATCCCCCAAGCCATCCGGGAGCGCCGGGTCTGCTCCTACATCTTCCAGGGCTACTGGGAGGACATCGGCACCATTCGCTCCTTTTTTGAAGCCAACCTCGACCTGACCGCCGAGCAACCGCGCTTCAATTTTTTCGACATGACGGCGCCCATCTATACCCGGCCCCGCTTCCTCCCCTCCTCGAAGATCAACGGCGCCACCCTGGATCACGCCGTGCTGGGCGACGGCTGCGTCTTGAATCACTGCCACATCGAGCACAGCATCGTCGGCCTGCGCATGCTGGTGGAGCAGGATTCCCGCATCAGCCGCACCATCATCATGGGGGCGGACTACTACGAACCGCTCGAATCCGTGCTCCGCCACCACCAGGCCAACCTGCCGCGCATGGGCATCGGACGCAACACGCGGATCGAAAACGCCATCATTGACAAAAACACCCGCATCGGCGACGACTGCGTGCTCACCCCCGAAGGCAAGCCGGACTTCATGGACGGAAAAAATTTCTATGTCCGGGACGGCATCCTGATCATCCCCAAAGGCGCCATCATCCCGCACGGCACCACCTTGTAGCCGGTCTGAAAACGCCGGATTGGGGAACCCGTCCCCCTCCGGCCGGAGGGCGTTTCCGTCCGTTCGCGGGGCGCGGGGGCGGACCAAAGAACCCTTTTTCTCCGTGTCGGGACGGGTGCTGCCCGGGAGGCCGCGGCGATGGCGGAGCGAAGCGGGGGAAAACCCGAAGGACCGAGGAAGCCGAGGGCCGAAGGAAATCCGAATCCCGAATCCCGAAATCCGAAACTTCCCCACGCCGAAGACGCAACATCCATCAGCCCCGGGCAACACCCGGAGGAACGAAGGACGCGTGGGCGGACCAAAGAAGCAGGCCGGGTCGCCCGACCCGGCGTTTCCCGACCGGCCCTGAAGGGGCGGAATCGGCGCGGCCGCGAAAACCGGTCGCGGGGACCGAGGGGCGGGGGCGCCCCCCGGCGCACGCGAGGCGCGTGCGCTCCCCGCCGTAGCGCAGGTTTCCAACCTGCCGTGTCGCCGACTTCCCGTCGGCCCGGCGTTCCCCTTTACGCGGCGGCCGCTTTTGCTCGGCCGCCCGGCAGGTTGGAAACCTGCGAAACAGCAGACGGGAAGTCTGCGCTACCGAAGCGTGCGCGCCTTTCTTTCGGATTTCGGATTTCGGGATTCG
>CAZRPT010000011.1:0-19561 GCA_964601985.1 uncultured Verrucomicrobiota bacterium | reverse complement strand
CGCCAGTTCATCCTGGCCGCCCAGCTCTACGCCGGCGATTTCGAGGAATGGCTCCCCCGCGGCGGCACGGACAACCGCAGCGAAAAAGACACCCACACCGCCATCCTCTCGAGCGCCACCAAAACCAACCTGCTGCAATACGCCGGCACCCTGAAAGTGCTGGACTGTCCGAGCCTGGCCCGCTGGTTCGCCCGGCGGGAAGGCTGGCGGGTGCATCCGGACTACGGCATCGCCATCGGTTACCACTACCTCGGCGGCCACGCCAACACCCCCTGGCCGCCGGTGGGCGGCGTCACCAACACCTGGGTCTCGCCGCGGAAGACCACGGAAAAACCCGGCCTCGTCCTGCTGGCCGACCTCAACGTCTATTGCCACAGCTACCAGCGCATCCTCGCCCCCCACACCGCGCAGGGGCCGGTGGTCAAGGAGGACCTCTATTTCGAAGACCACCCGGAGGCCTACGCCCAGACGCCCCTGGACATCGGCGCCAAGGGCGGCAACGTGGGCCGGTTGGACGGTTCGGTGGAGTGGAAGAACATCCACGAAATGCGCGCCTACCGCGCCTCCCAGATGTGGGGCGCCGACGGCAGTTTCGGATTGTGGTAGCCGCCACTCTCGCCCCTCCCGCGGCCTCCTCCCCTTCCCGGCCACCGAGACGAAAAAACGGAAGCCTTTCCTTCCGCGGCGTCACCTTGGCGGCCGTGCCGTCCCGCCCCTTCAGAGCCTGTCGGAGAAGTTGGGTTGGGGAACCCGGCCCGCCACCCAGGGGCGCTTTGCGCCTTTCCCGCGGGCCGCGTGCCCCCACGGGACCGCTTTTCCAACCGGCTTCAAGGACAGGGAGGGGGAGGCTTGGCGGGCCGCTGAAGCCAACCCGCGAGGCGCGGGCGCCCTCCTCCCGGTTGCAAAAAATCCGCCGCGCTTTCGTGCGCGGCGGCGTCCTCGTTTTTACGCTGTTTCGCGGCTTCCGGATCAGTTCGGCAGACCGCTTTCCCGGCGGCGTCGCCGGCGCAGGAGAATGCCCGTCAACGCGCCCACGATTCCCAAAAACGCCGCGGAAGCAGCGGGTTCAGGCGCCGGCGCGGCGGAAAGCGGAGCGGCAATAATCGTGTTTTGATAATCATCCGTCGCATTCGTTGAGGTCGCGCCGAAAAATTCCCAATCAGTGGAAGTGTAAGTGCTGAAATCAATCCCACTTCCCGTCAAGAGGACCGCCAGTTCGTTTGCCTTGTTGTATATCGGTGTAGCATTTTGATCGTGGGGATTAGGCTGGTTGATGTAAATGTGTCCTCCATCTCCCGCGTCGAAATTGAAAACCCCGTTGTGGTAGGGAAGGTCATTGATGATTTCTCCCAAAAGGTAGCTCACGGCCTGTTGTTCGATGTACTCGGGGGACGCCGGGTCAGTCACCCAGCCGAATCCAGGTTCCAGATGTCCTCCTGGAGAAGGAATTGCCTCCCAACCGGGAAACCACTGATCGTAGATGTAGGCGATCATGCCGACTCGTTGTGGCCCCAAAACATCAACACCGGCGTCGGCGGGATTTTTTGAGTCGTAGCCCGCAATGATATTTTGGGCGGGAACCACGGTAAGATTCAAGCGATAGTCCGTGGGGTTGTCCAAGCCCAAATTAACGCACGTCATGTTGAGAAACGGGGCCGCCAGCGGATCATCCGGGGGCGGCCACGGAGTTTGCGTTACGCCATTGACCGCATAAAGATCCCTCTCCCATGTGATCGAGCCTCCTCCCCGTGAATCGTACCCATCGTCATCGACGAAGGGAGCCGCCGCATCCGTGTTGATGATATCCCCATCCTTAATCCGCCCTCCCAAGTAGTAACTGACCTGCGCGTGCCCCATTTCTCCAGCTCCCCCAAGGCACAGCGCCATCAGGATCGCTTTTTTCTTCAAAAAGAAAATATTCATATTTTGATTCATGTTTTGAGGTGTTGGGTTTTAGGTTTGGGTCACGACCGGGAAGCCGGGGGATTCAGCGTGCGCGCCGGCGCAGGAGAATGCCCGTCAAGCCGGCGGAACTCAGCGCCAGCAGGGCCCATGTTTCCGGCTCGGGAACCGGGGTCGCGCCGGTGAATCGCCACTTGCCGATGACCGTGGGATCCGGTGATTGACTCGTTTTGTAAATGAGGATTTTCCCCGTGGCGCCCGTGGCTGGAAAATACTTTTCCTCCTTTTCAAAACTTCCTTTTGCCTGGCCCTTAAACGCCGGACCACCACTTTCCTTTCCGAATTTTTCATATCCCTGTGGAAAAGACCCGTCATAGAGGCGCAGGCTGGTTTTCCCCCATTCACCGTCATTCCCGCCCACTTCAAAAGCATCGTACGGCCCATCCTTGGGAAACTGGATGGTGGGATCAGTAAGGTCTCCTCCCAGTTCCCCCGTGTTGTGGTCCACCCCCGTCAAGAAGAAGTTGTCCAGCACGATGCCGGCTTCTATCGGATTGTCATTGGCATCGCCGTTGGCCGCAAAGGCTTCCGTGGCGCTGAAAAGAAGCGTCGTGCCATCCTGGCTGACTTCCAGCTGGTAGGTCACTTGTGCCTGGGCACTCCCGCCCAGCATGGCCACGATCGTTGCCGTCAAAGCGAGCCGCTTGCGGATCCTGGTTGTGTTACTCATTGCGGGGAGAAGCTTGCAAAATCGGACAACTCTTGTCAAGATTATTTGAAAGAAACATTCGGTTTCTTGACTTAAGTCAATTTTTGAGAGCTGCGAAAGCTTTCATGGTCATTTTTGTGGGAAAAACGAACAAAATCTTGTTACGATAAGATTATTTTTCTGTCTTCATAAAATCACCACGTCCGGTTTGCTTCGGGGTTTTTCTGGCGCGGTGAGCTTCCGGAAAGGGCGGGGAGAAGAACAGGAACATGGGGCGGGAACGCCGGTTTTTCGACCGGCGGCGCCGGATGCGGCTTGGCCGGAGCGGGGGACGGCGTTTAGGCTGGCCGGAGGGGCGGGCGGAAAAAACCGGCCGCGCCCCGCCGGACTCATGAGTAGTGTGCTTGTCGTCGGATCCACCGCGCTGGATTCCATCAAAACGCCGAAAGCGGAAAACCCCCGCCTGCTGGGCGGTTCCGCCAGTCACGCCGCCGTGGCGGCCAGTTTTTTCGCCCCCGTCCGCATGGTCGGCGTGGTGGGGGATGATTTTCCCCGCCGCTACGTGAAGCTGTACGAGCGACACGGCATTGATCTGGAAGGACTCCAGTTCGCGCCCGGCAAGACCTTTCACTGGGCGGGCGAATACGCGGTGAACATGAACGAACGCCGCACCCTGACCACCGAGCTGGGGGTGTTCGAGACCTTCTCGCCCGATCTGCCGCCGAGCTGGCGCGACACCCCGTTCGTGCTGCTGGCCAACATCGCGCCCGCCCTGCAACATCACGTGCTCGACCAGATGCGCCGCCCGAAATTCGTCGTGGCCGACACGATGGACCTGTGGCTGAACATCGCCTTGGACGACCTGTTGCGCCTGCTCAAGCGGGTGGACGCGCTGGTGCTCAACGACAGCGAGGCCCGGCAGTTGACCGGCGAGGACAACGTGGTGGTGGCGGCGAAGCGCATTCACAAGCTCGGTCCCCGCTACGTGATCGTGAAAAAGGGCGAGCACGGCTCGCTGTTGTCCGGCCCGGACGAGCGTTTCATCTGTCCGGCCTATCCGCTGGAAAAACTGGTGGACCCCACCGGCGCGGGCGATTCCTTCGTGGGCGGCCTGATGGGCTGCCTGGCCGGGCGGCGGGGCGCGCCGGAAAAGGCCCTGCGCCGGGGCATGCTCCACGGCGCGGTGGTGGCCTCCTTCTGCTGCGAAGGGTTCGGGTTGAAACGCACCACCCGCGTCACCCGCGAGGACATTGAAGCGCGCGCCGCCGAGCTGCGCGCCCTGACCCGCGTGTAGCAATCTCGCGGGGCGATCAAGGCCCGCGAAACCGGCATCCTGACGCCCCCCCCGGGGGGGGATTCGGCATTCCCCTTGCCGGGGGCGCGTGGCACGCTGCGGGGGCCGGCAAGCGCCGGAAGCGGCGGGCGGCAGGGCGGTCGGTTCCCGGGCGGCGCTGCGGGCAAAAATCCATGATGCGAGAAGTCAAATCGTTGCGGGCCATGCAGCGACAGGCGCGGGCATGGCAACGCGAGGGAGCGCGGGTGGCGTTCGTGCCGACGATGGGCGCCCTGCACGCGGGCCATTTGAGCCTGGTGCATCGCGCCCGGAGGGAAGTCGGCCCCGAAGGGCGGGTGGTGGTGAGCATTTACGTCAACCCCACCCAGTTCGGGCCGCGCGAGGATTTGAGCCGTTACCCGCGCGACCTGCCGCGTGACCGCCGCTTGTGTCGTGAGGCCGGCGTGGATCTGCTCTTCGTGCCGCGCGACACGGTCATGTATCCGCGCGAGGCCGGCGCGGAATACAGCACCTACGTGGTCGAGGAAACGCTCTCCCGCCTGATGGAGGGGGTGACCCGGCCGACCCATTTCCGGGGAGTGACCACCATCGTGGCCAAGCTGTTTCACCTGGTGCTGCCGGACGTGGCGGTCTTTGGCGCGAAGGATTTCCAGCAGGCGGCGATCATCCGGCGCATGGTGCGCGACTTGAATTTTCCGGTGAAAATCGTGGTGGCCCCGACGGTGCGCGAGCCGGACGGCCTGGCGCTCAGCTCCCGCAACGCCTATCTCAACCCGGAGGAACGCGCCCAGGCCACGGTGCTGTGGGAGGCCATTCGCCACGCGCGACGGCGGGTCCGCGAGGCGGGACGCGAAGGGATGCCGGTGAAGCGATTGGAACGGGAAATCGCCCAGATGGTGGCGGCCCGACCCGCCGCCCGGCTGGATTACGTGGCCTTTTTCGATCCGCGCACTTTGCGCCCCGTGGCGCGCGTTCGGCGCGGGACCCACCTGGCCTTGGCGGCGTGGGTGGGCACAACGCGATTGATTGACAATGCCCTTTTGCGGTAAGCCTTGCTTATGAATGGCGAAACGAGGCAGGCGGATTACCTGGTGATCGGCAGCGGCATTGCGGGATTGTTCTTCGCGTTGAAGGCGGCCCGGCACGGCAGCGTGTTGATCGTCACCAAGAAAAACAGCGCCGAATCCAACAGCAATTACGCGCAGGGCGGCATTGCCTCGGTGACCAGCGGGGAGGATTCCTTCGATTTGCACGTGCAGGACACCCTCCGGGCGGGGGCGGGCTTGTGCAAGGAGGACGTGGTGCGCTCCATCGTGCAGGAAGGGCCGGCGCGCATCCGGGAATTGATCGAGCTGGGCATCCAGTTCACCGAACGGGAAATCCCTGATCGTCCCGGCGAACGCGAGCTGGATTTGGGACGCGAAGGCGGCCACAGCAAACGGCGCATCCTGCACGCCCAGGACACCACCGGGCGCGAGATCGAACGCGCCCTGTTGCGGGCGGTCAGTGAAAATCCCCGCATCACCATTCTGGAGGACCATTTCGCCGTGGACCTCATCACCGCCGCCAAACTCGGCCGGTCCGGACCGAACCGCTGTCTCGGCGCCTACGTGCTGGAAAGGGCCACCGGCCGGGTGCATGTCTTTGCCGCCCGGGCGGTGGTGCTGGCCACCGGCGGTTGCGGAAAGGTTTATCTCTACACCACCAACCCCGACATCGCCACGGGGGACGGCGTGGCGATGGCCGCCCGGGCCGGGGTGCCCATCGCGAACATGGAATTCATCCAGTTCCACCCCACCTGTCTGTATCATCCCAAGGCCAAGTCCTTCCTCATCAGCGAGGCCGTGCGCGGCGAAGGCGGGGTGTTGAAGTCGCTGGACGGGGTCGAGTTCATGAACGGGGTGCACGAGCTGAAATCGCTCGCCCCGCGCGACATTGTGGCCCGGGCCATTGACAGCGAGATGAAGCGCAGCGGCAGCGATCATGTCTGGCTGGACATCACCCACAAACCCGCGCCGTTCATCATCAAGCGTTTTCCCAACATCTACCGCACCTGCCTCGAATACGGCATTGACATCACCAAGGAACCCATCCCCGTGGTGCCCGCCGCGCATTACCAATGCGGCGGGGTGGTGGTGAATCCGCGGGGGCGGACCGAGATGCCCGGTCTCTACGCCATCGGCGAGGTGGCCTGCACGGGCCTGCACGGCGCCAACCGGCTGGCCAGCAATTCCCTCCTCGAAGCCGTGGTGCTGGGGCATCGCGTGGCGGGGGAGGTGGCCAGGGAGGACCTGGAAACGCCGGACACCCACTTGCCGCCGTGGGAATCCGGCGACGCCCAGGACCCCGACGAGCTGGTCGTGGTGTCGCACCTGTGGGACGAAATCCGCCGGGTGATGTGGGACTACGTGGGCATCGTGCGCACCAACCGCCGCCTGGCGCGCGCCCGGAAACGCATCGCCAACATCCTGGACGAAATCCACGAATACTACTGGGACTTCATCGTCACCTCCGACCTGCTCGAACTGCGCAACATCGCCGTGGTGGCGGACTTGATCGTGCAATGCGCCATTCAGCGTCCCGAATGCCGCGGACTGCATTGCAACCAGGATTACCCGAAACCCGATCCGGCCTGGGCGCAGCGGGACACCGTCGTGCGGTGGAAAACCTCCTGACCACGGGAAAGCGCCGGCGAGAAGAAAAACGGCGTCGTCGCCCGGCCCGCCCCGTGTCCGTTGCTTTCTCCGCCTCCCCCGTGCTCGCCTCCGTCGGCGTTGGCTTTCCGCGGCCGGCGGCGGGATTTGAGGATTGCCTCCCGGCGGGGGAATGCTGCTACGCTTCGCGCCAGCAAAACCAGAAACCGCCGGGAGCGTTTCCTCCCGGGTGCAGCGACCAGTACAGACCATGAGCACACACACGCACAACGCGCCCAAACTGCACAACGCCATGTGGCCCGGCCTCGTCGGCAAGGGTGACGACGAAGGCCAGGAGCCGCCCATCAGCCTCGAACGGATGCTCGATCTGACCGCCGCCGCCGAAGTGGACGGCCTCAAGTTCGAGGGCATTGACTACTTTCTCTTTCTGCCTCACACCAACCCCGCCGCCACCGACGACGAGCTGAAGGCCATCGCCGACCTCATCGCCGGCAAGGGCTTCAAGGTCGGCTCGCTGGTGGCGCCGGTCTGGCCGGGCACGGTGGGCGATTCCGCGATGGGCGACGCCGACGCCCGCGCGAAGTTCCTCGAAGCGGTCAAGGTGGGCTGCCGCATCGCCGGCGTGTTCAACCGGCACGGCGTCCGCGAATACGGCGTCATTCGGATTGATTCCGCCGAATTCGGCGTCAACCGCTGGCGCGAGGATCCGGTGGCCAACACGAAGAAGATCGCCGCCACCTTCCGCGAAGCCGCCAGGATCGCCGCCGATCACGGCGAACGGCTCGCCGCCGAGGGCGAAATCTGCTGGGCCGGCCTGCACAGTTGGAAGGACGCGCTCGACCTGCTCGAGGAAGTCGGCATGCCCGAGGCGCTCGGCTTCCAGGCGGACCTCGCCCACACCTACCTCTACCTGCTCGGCTACAACGCCCCCGAACACGCCCTGCTCCACGAAGGCTACACCGAGGAGGAATTCTGGGCCGCCTACGAGCGGATGACCGACAAGCTCCGCCCCTGGACGATTGATTTTCACGTGGCGCAAAACGACGGCCAGGTGCACGGCGCGGGCTCCCACGACAAGACCGGCAAGCACTGCCCGGCGGACGATCCCAACGGCAAGCTCGACATCGTCAAGTGCGCCGGCTACTGGCTCAAGGACGCCCCCGCCCGCGGCATCCGGCACATCTGCTGGGACGGCTGCATGTTCCCGAACGCCACCCTCGAAAACCCGGCCACCTGGAACACGATCCTGCGCACGATGATCGCCGTCCGCGACGCGCACGGCTGGGACGCGTAGGATCAACGGCGGGAACCGTTCGGCCTCCGGCGCGAAAATCCGAGGGACCGGGGGCGCGAAGTCCCGAAGGAAATCCGAATCCCGAAATCCGAAATTCTCCGCGCCGAAGACGCAACACCCATCAGCCCCGGGCACCGCCCGGGGAAGCGGACCATGCCCAAGTTTCCCTCGCCCTGAAGGGGCGGGACCGGGGCGGCCGCGAAAATCGGTCCGGGGAGCCGAGGGGCGCTCCCGCCTCTCGGCGCACGTGAGGCGCGTGCGCTCCCCCCCCTTCCCCAACGCCGGCTGGAGGCTGCCGGCCTACAGAAGGGGGCAGCAGCCGCCCCTTGCAGGCCGGGTCGCCTGACCCGGCGTGAGGTTCCCTCCGCTTCGTATTCCTCGTGGTGAAACCGATCGGGGAAAAAAGCGGACGCCTCGCAGCGTGCCACGCTGCGATACGGCAGGCTGCCAGCCTGCGCTACGGAGCGAAGAGAAGGCTTCCCGCCTCTTCACGTCGGCAACTGCGGAGGATGCTTTTTTCGGCCTTCGGCCTTCGGATTTCCTTCGGGCCTTCGCGCCCCCGCTCCCTCGGATTTCCCCCCGCCCTCTTGCCGGGGGCTGCCCGGGGGGGGGCGCGGGGCGCTCCGCCCGGCCGTTTTCGCGCCCCTTTTCCGCGTTGGTTCGCCGCTCAGTTCGTCCGGCGCAGGAGGCTGACGCGGTTGGTGTTGGTGCCGCGTCGCTGGTTGGTGATGCCCCAGCAGTTGCTGGTCTTGGTGAATTCCTGGGCGTTGATGAGCACGCCGACGGGTTCCAATCCCGCCCGTTCGGCGGCGGCGCAGACGTGTTTTTCGAGCAGCACTTCGCCCTTTCGGACTTCGCCCACCTCGAAAGCCACCCAGCCGCCCGGCGTGAGCAGTCGGCGCAATTCCCGAAACACCCGCTCCATCGCCTGCTCCCACTGGAGCAGGTCGGGGCTTTGCCAGAGGGGCACGGCGTCCAGGTCAATCCCGCAAAACCAGCCGCGCAGCCAGTTGTCGAACTTGTAGTTCACCGCGTTGAGAAACGGCGGCGAGGTCACCACCAGGCGCGCCGTGGCGGGGGGCAGTTGGGGGGTGTCATCGGCGCTGGCCGCCAGCAGGCGGGCGCGCGCCCCGGCTTTGGCCAGCCGGGCGCGTTCGTCGCCGGTCAACGCCGCCAGCAACCTCCGGGCCTTGCGGAGGATGAGCGCGGGCACCTCGCGCCGGGGCGGAACCTGCCGGCGCCGGGCATTGATGCGTTTCTGGGCGGCGACGCTGGTGGCCTGGTTGGGCGGCAGGGTATAGACGGAGAAAAAGCCCGCCGAATGCCCGGTCAAGCGGTTGGCGGCCACCATTTGAATCCAGCCGTCCACGGGATCGAAGGCGCCGGTCGCGCGCCGTTTCAGGAGATGCCGGCGCAGGGCGCAGATTTCCCGCAGGGTTTCCGGGTGGTAGAAAACCAGCAGCTCCTCGGGGCGCTCCCCGGCGGCGGCGAAATCAATTTCCTCCAAGCGGCGGGCGATGTCCGCCCCGGTCACCGGCGTCAACCGGGGGCGGGTCAGCACGATGCTGAGCGGGTTGATGTCCACCGACCACGGCACGCGCCCGTGCAGGGCGGCCTCGATGGCGGTGGTGCCCCGTCCGCCGAAGGGGTCGTACACCACGTCGCCGGGCCGGGTCAGGCGTTCGAGGAAGAAGCGGGGCAGCTGCGGCTTGAAGCAGGCGCGGTAGGAAATCTCGTGAAGCCGGTGCGCCTGCCGTTGGCGGGCGGTCCAGAATTCGTTGAGGAACACCGGAATCGAGCGTCCCGAGGGCAGCGAAAGCGTTTCCCGGCGCGTGCGCGCGCCAAAGGCGGCGAACTCCTCCAGCTCCGCCAGGAACGCTTCCGGCGTGGCGGCGAACCGCGGCACGGCCTCCGCCGCGGGTTCCGGGGAACCCGCGACCCCCGAAAGCTGGGTGGCGGAAACGGTCATGGCGGCGGCGGCTCGCGCCGCCGCATGAAAAAGGCGCCCGCCCGGTCCGTCAAGCCGCGGAGGCGCCGCCGCCGGTTTCCCGCCCCCCGGTCCCGCGACGAAAACCGTCCCCGTTCGCCGGGGCGCCGGTTTTGCCGCTCGCCAAGCGCGGGCGGGCGTTTAATAGTCGTCGTGCTGCCGGACCCCTTGCGTCCGGCGGCGCGGCCCCGTGCGCGGGGTGAACCGGAAATCACGCAACGACCGTGCAGGAACGCTATTTCAACCGGGAACTGAGCTGGCTGGAGTTCAACCAGCGGGTGCTGGACGAGGCATTGGACCCGAACAATCCGCTGCTTGAACGGCTCAAGTTCTTTTGCATCGTCAGCTCGAACCTCGACGAGTTTTTCGAGGTCCGGGTGGCGGGGCTCAAGCAGCAGATCGAGAGCAACGTGGTGGCCCGCTCGCCGGACGGGCGCACCGCCACCGAGACCTTCCTGGCCATTGCCGCCCGGGCGCGCCGCATGGTGGCGGATCAATACCGCTGCTGGCGTCGCGAGCTGGCGCCCGCCCTGGCCGAGGCGGGCCTGCGGGTGGTGCCGCTGACGCAACTGTCCGCCGAGGACCGGAGGCAGTTGGACGAATTCGTCGAGACCGAGGTGCGCCCGGTCACCACCCCCATCGCCATTGATCCGGCCCATCCCTTTCCGCTCGTGTTCAACCGGGCGCTGAACCTCGTCGTGGCGCTCCAACCGCAGGACAACTGGCAGGCGAAGGCGCGCAAGCGGAAACGGCCGCAGCCGCATCTGGTCGTGCTGCAGGTGCCCCGCGTGCTGCCGCGCCTGGTGGAGCTGGAGAAGCAGGGCCGGACGCGGCGGTTCGTCCTGCTGGGCCGGGTGATCGCCAGCCGGCTGAAGTATCTCCTGCCCGGCTGGCGCGTCGAAGGCGCGTGGCTCTTCCGGGTGACCCGCAACAGCGAGCTCTACCTCGACGAAGGCGACAGCGAAAACCTGCTCAAGGCGGTGGAACGGCAGGTCCACAACCGCCGCAAGGGCGCGGCCGTCCGGCTCGAAGTGGCCAAGGGGTGTCCCGCCCCGGTGGTGCAGCATCTGCTGAAGGAACTCGCCCTGACGAAGGACGATTTGTACGTCATTGACGGGCCGTTGAATCCCGGCGGCCTGATGATGCTCTACGCGGGGGACCACTCGCCGGAGCTGCGCGATCCGCCCTTCCTGCCGCCGGTGGCCGCCGCCGTGCGCGGGCAAAAGGACCTGTTCGCCGCCATCCGGAAACGGGACATCCTCCTGCATCATCCCTACGAAAGCTTCGACACGGTGGTGGCGTTCCTCCAGCAGGCGGCGGCGGACCCGGAGGTGCTGGCCATCAAACAGACCCTCTACCGCACCGGCGGCGATCCGCGCATCATCGGGGCCCTGATGGAGGCGGTGGGCAACGGCAAGCAGGTGACGGCGGTGGTCGAGCTGAAGGCCCGCTTCGACGAGGCCAACAACATCAAATGGGCCCGCGAACTCGAGGAGGCGGGCGTGCAGGTCATCTACGGCGTGGTGGGCTACAAGATTCACTGCAAGGTCACCCTCGTCGTGCGCCGCGACCCCGACGGCATCCGGCGCTACCTGCACCTCAGCACCGGCAACTACAACCCCACCACCGCCCGCATCTACACCGACCTGGGCCTGCTGACCTGCCGGCCGGAATTCGGCGAGGACGCCACCGACCTGTTCAACGTCATCACCGGCCTCTGCCGGCACCGCCCGCCCCAGCGGCTGCTGCTGGCCCCCTTCGACCTGCACCGGCGGATGGTCGAGCTGGTCCGGCGCGAAACCGAACACGCCCGCCGCGGCCTGCCCGCCCGCATCATCGCCAAGATGAACTCGCTGGTGGAGACCGACATCATTGACGCCCTCTACGAAGCCTCGCGGGCCGGGGTGGAGATTGACCTCATCGTACGCGGCATCTGCTGCCTGAAACCGGGCGTCCGGGGCTTGAGCCGGAACATCCGGGTCCGCAGCATCGTGGGGCGCTACCTCGAACACAGCCGCGTCTTCTACTTTGAAAACGCCTGTCAGCCGGAGGTGTACGTGGGCAGCGCCGACTGGATGCCGCGCAACTTCTTCAAACGCATCGAGGCGGTGTTTCCCATCGAGGACGGCAACCTCCGGGAACGCATCGTCCACGAAATCCTGCAACGGCAACTGGAGGACAACCAGAAGGCCCACGTGTTGCGGCGCGACGGCCGCTACGTGCGGGTCGAGCCCGCGCCGGGCGAAACGCCCTTGAACAGCCAGACCCTCTTCATGGAACTGGCCCTCGCCGCCGCCGATCCGGACCGGCCCGCCGCCGGCGCCGGCCCGGACACGCTGCGTCCCCGTCGCACGCCGCCCGCCGCCCGTTGAAGCCGCCCGGAAAAAGGCGCCTCCCGCCGCGGGGGCGCGGCTTGCAGGAAGGGCGCGAAAATGTCTTCCCGCTGTGGGCCGGGTTTCCCAACCCGGCGTTTCCGGCCGGCCTTAACGGGCGGCGGGAGACGGCAGGACGGCGCGCGGGCCCGGAAGCGCGAACGCCCAGGGGGCGGCTTGGCGCAGGGCCAGCCGCCGCTCCTCGTTCGCGTGATCCAGACATTCGAGCAGGGCGGTTCCCCGGACGACGGAATTGGGGCTGCGCAAGAGGCGGGCGATGGCCGCCCAATCGAGCCGTTGTTGCATCAGGGCGCGGGTCGCGGCCGCGAATTGCGGCGGACCGTACCGGGCCGCGGCGGCCGCCGGCTGCCGCACGTAATCCGCCAGAAACCGGCGCGCCGCCCGGCAGCGCAGACCGCCCAGCGCGGGAATGAGATAGCGCCGGCGCCGCCAACGCCGGGCGCGGGCCGTCGCGTTCGTCGCCGCCGCTTTCGCGCCCGCCGGGAAAAAGCGCGTCAGGAGTTTCGCCGAAGCGGTGCTTCCCAGCTCGCCCAACGCCCGGATGGCCAGGGCCACATCCACGCCGTCCAGCGCCGGGTCCGCGACCGTCAGCGGGTGCGCGATCACGCCCTCCAAGGCGCGGCGCGTCGTCCGGTTGTTCCGGCCCCGCGCGCCCAGTTCCATCACCAGCCACGCGCGGGTGCTCAACAAAACGACCCGCTGCCGTTCGCTCAATCCCGGCAGCGGACGCTCCGCGTCCCGCAGCAAACTCAGCAGGCGTTCCTCGGTGGGCGGCGGCCGCAGCCGGTTCAGGCGTTCGATGACCTCCGGCGGGCGCCAGACCGGCTCCGTCCGCGTCGTCGCCGCAGCCGGGGGCATTACGAAGCGCCATTTCGTGATCACCCAGCGGGGGCGGGGCGGCGGCCGACGCAGCGCCCGCGCCGCCACGCGGGGATCGCCCACGAGCAGCAGCTCGCCCGGACGCGCCAGGGCCGCCGCCACCGCCCCGGGATCCAGGTCCCGGCGGTCGGCGGCCAACGAAGGCGCCTTGGGGCGCAACGGATGGAACCGCGGGTCGCGGCGCAGTGAATCGGCATGCCCGGGACCGAAGGCGACCACCTGCGGCCACAACCCCCGCCCGGTCAGCAGCCGGGCCACGTCGGCCTCCAAGCCCGGCTCCTTCAGGTCCAGGCGCAGCAGCATGGCGCGGGCGCGGGCCAGCCCGCCCAGTTCGGCGAGGGTGGCCACGTTGCCGCCCAGCAGGCGGCCGTAGCGGGTCACCGGTCGCAGGGCGCGCAACTGCGCCAGGGTGTGCTCGCGGACCCGTCCCACGCCGCGCAGCAGGCGTTCCACGGTTTCATCGGCGAACACCACCAGCACCCCGTCGCGGGTGCGGCGCACTTCCACCGCCACGCCGTCCGCGCCGTAATCCATCGCCAGGCCGAAGGCGCGCAGGGTGTTTTCCGGCGCCAGCGCCGTCATTCCCCGGCGGACCAGCACCGCCGGGCCGGCCCGGCGTCGGGCCAGCAGGGCGGCGGCTTCCGCCGGCGGCAGTGGCGCCCCTCCCGGGCCGGACGACCCGGCGGGGGGCGCGGCGGGGGTTCCCGTCGGCGGGAGCAGGAGCAACCCGGCCGCCAGCGCGGCCTTTCCCCGGTTGACCGGCCATCTCACCATCGGTCGTTCACGCCCGCAGCATGCCGCCTCTTCGCGCGCCGGGGCAAGCGGCGCGCTTCTCGTTCCGGACGTCCGACCGGCCCCGTCAAGCCCGGTCGGCGGGGGAGGCGGCGGGGGGTTCGGCCTCCCGGGCCCAGAGCCAGAGCAGGTCGCCCATGCGATTGAGGTAGATCAACGGCTCGGTGTGGATGAGGTCTCCGGCGTTGCGCAGGGCGGCCACCCGCCGTTCGGCCCGCCGGCACACCGTGCGGGCCAGGTGGAGCGCGGCGCTGACGGGGTCGGCCCCGGGCAGAATCCAGCCGGACATGGGCGGCTGCCGCTGCTCCAGCTCGCGAATCCACTCCTCCAGCCGGGCGGTTTGCTCCGCGCCCAGATACTGAAAACCCGCCTGCCGAAAGGCGTCGAGATCCTCCTTCCGGGTGGCCACCTCGCCCGTCAAGGTGATGAGGTCGAGCTGGAGCTGGCGGAGCCGCGCGCGGCGTTCGGCGTCGGGCATGCTCGCGCGCGCCACGCCCAGCGCGGCGCTGAGTTCATCCAGTGTGCCGCAGGCCTCCAGGCGCGCGTCTTCCTTGGCCACCCGCCGTCCGAACATCAGGCTGGTTTGGCCCGCGTCTCCCGTTTTTGTTACAATGCTCATCAACTGTCCCGCCCCGGGCCGCCCAGCATAGCGCCTTTGTCCGGGGACGCAACGACGGGCCGCTTTTCTTCGCCCGCGCGACGCACTCCCGCGGGGGCGCCGCGCGGGGCCGGAAACCGCCGGACGCCCCGGCCGGGGGCGTTTGCCCGCTTCCGGCGGCGCGGGGAAAGGGCGGGCGCGGACTTGCCAGCGGCGGGCGGGGATGAAACTTTTGGGGGCGGGCGGTTTATCAAAAACAACGACGCGCCGCGTATGCCACAGTTCAATTACCGAGCACGAGATCCTTCCGGGGAGCTGGTTCAGTCGTCCATCGAGGCGGCGGACCGGGCGACCGCCGTGGCCCGCCTGCGGCAGAGCGGTTTGTTTCCGCTGGAGCTGACCCCGGCGGGCGCGAAGCCGGGCGCCCGGGCCCCGGCGCGGGAACGCTCCGCCACCAGCCTGCCGCGGCCTCTGCGCGAGTGGATGAACCGGCCGCGGAAACCCAGGCTCCAGGAGCTGGCCAACTACACCCAGCAACTCGCCAATCTGCTCAAGGCCGGCATGCCGCTGACGATGGCCCTGAACAGCATGACCCAGATCGCCTCGAAGGGGATCTCGCAGGAGGTCAGCGCCCGGTTGCGCAACGACGTCATGGAAGGGCGCAGCCTCTCCAGCGCCATGGCCAAGCAGCCGATGGTGTTCACGGAGTTGTGCGTGAACATGGTCCGCGCCGGCGAACAAAGCGGGTCGTTGACGGAGGTGCTGCAACGGCTGGCCACCCATTACGCGCGCTTCGCCGAGGTGCAGCAGAAGTTCAAGGCGGCGCTCATCTACCCCTCCGTGGTGATGAGCGTGGGGGTGTGCATCATGATCTTTTTCATGACGTTCATGCTGCCGCGTTTCCTGGTCATCTTCGAGGGGATGAACGTGACCCTGCCGCTGCCCACCCGGATGCTCGTCGGGCTCAGCCACCTGTTTTCGGCTTACTGGTGGGTGCTGGTGCTGGTGGTGATCGCGGCGGTGGTGGCGTTTCGCCGCTACCGGGCCACGCCCGAGGGGCGGGCCGCCATTGACCGGATCATGATGGGGCTGCCGGTCCTCGGGCCGGTCATCCGGCTGAATCTGTTCGCCCAGTTCGCGCGCACCTTCGGCACCCTGCTCCAGAACGGCGTGCCGGTCCTGCGCGCCCTGCGCATCACGGAGGACATCATGCCCAACCGCATCCTCCGCGAAGCCATCGCCGTCACCCGCGAGGAGGTCACCGACGGCAAGACCATCGCCCAGCCGCTGGCGCGCAGTCAGGTGTTTCCGCAGGTGATGATTGACCTGATCCGCATCGGCGAGGAAACCGGCGACGTGCCGGGCGCGTTGAACAACCTGGCCGACACCTTCGAGAACGACCTCACGGTGCAGTTGCGCGTGATGCTCAACCTCATCGAGCCGGCCATCATCATCGTGCTGGCCCTCGGGGTGGGCTTCCTGCTCTTCAGCGTGTTGTCCGCCATGTTCGCCATCACCTCGAATCTCGGACGATGAAGCTCCCGGGCCGTCCCTCGCTGGTTTCGGGCGGACGCCCGCCGCGCGGCGCGCCCGGACGGCGGCGCGCCTTCACGCTGTTCGAGCTGATGGTCGTGATCGCCATCCTGGGCATCATCGCCACCATCAGCATGCCCTCGCTCATCCACTCGATGCGCAAACGCCCCATGCGGAAGGCCACGGAGGATTTGCAGGAGGCCTGCCGGTACGCGCGGCTGAAGGCGGTCATCGAGGGGCGCACGGCGGAAATCGTCTTTCACGCCGGCAGCGGCCTGATCCGGGTGCGCACGGCGGAGAGCCGCCCCTCCCCGGAGGCCGGCGGGGCCCCGCCGGAGGACGCCCCCGCCGGCGAACCGCCCGCCGCGCGGGAAGGCGCCGCGACGCGCCACGGCAAGGTGCCGGATCGCGACTGGCGGCTCCCCGAGAGCGTGGCCTTCAAGGAGCTGACCATCAACCTGCGCGACATGATGGACCTGCCCGAGGCGCGGGTGCGGTTTTACCCGGACGGCACCTGCGACGCCCTGGACGCGGTGCTCTTTTCCGAGCAGAACGAGGAACGCCGCCTGCGGCTCGAAATCACCACCGGCCGCGACATCATGGAGGTGATCCGGTGAAGCTCCGCCGTCGTCCTCCCCCCCTCGCCGCCGCGCGCCGCCGGGCGCGGGATTCGTTCACCCTGCTCGAGGTGGTCATCGCGATGGGCATCTTTTTCGCGGGCATCTTCGCCATCCTGAATCTCGTTTCCGAAAACCTCCAGTTCGCCCGCCAGCTCAACCAGGGCGAGCCGGACCTCGGGACCGTGGCGGCGGAACTGTTCATGGAAGCCGCCACCAACCAGGACCTGCGCGCGGGCGGCGGGGCCGCGGGCGATTTTGGCGAGCTGTATCCCGGCGCCAGTTGGAGCGCGGAGCTGCATGTCGTGCTGACCAACTCCACCAGCCGCGGCCGCAACGGCGACCCCGGCCTCTACCAGGCGGACATCACCATCTCCTGGCCGCGCAACAATTTGATCAAGGAACGCAAGACCAGCCTGCTGCTCTACCTGCCATGAACCTCCCGCCTTCCCCTTCCACCGGTCCGCGGAGCGCCCGCGCGCGGGGGCGGCGGGCGTTCACGCTGCTGGAGCTGATGCTCGCGCTGGCCGTGTTTTCGCTGGTCATCACCGCCATCTACGCGAGCTGGAGCGCCGTGCTGCGATCGGTCCGGGTGGGGGATCAGGCCGCCGCCGAGGCCCAGCGGGCCCGGGTGGCCTCGCGCGCCCTGCAAACCGCCCTCGGCTCCGCGGTCATGTTTCTGATGAACCGCGACCTCTACCGCTTCGAGGCGGACACCAGCGGAGAATTCGCCGCCCTCAGCTTCGTGGCCCGCCTGCCCGCCTCCTTCCCCGGCAGCGGCTACTACGGCGACCAGATCGTCCGGCGCGTGGTCTTCGTGGTCGAGCCCGGCGAGGACGGCGTGAACGAGCTGCGCTTGATCCAGTTCCCCATCCTCGCGGGGGAGATTTCCGACGAACAGCTCCACCCCCTCGTCCTGGCCCGCGACGTGAGCGTCTTCATGCTCGAATTCAACGACGGCCGTTCCGGCGAGTGGATGGACGAATGGGCCGACACCAACAGCCTGCCCCGGCTGGTGCGCTTCGCCCTCGCCTTCGGCAAGCGCAAGGACGGCTCCGACGCTCCGCGCGAGATGGTGGTGCGCTCCGTGCTGCTGCCCGGGACCGCCGTGCATCCCATTTTCCAGGGCGTGGTCGGGCGCGCCCGCCGTCGGGTCCGCCCGCCGGGGACGCCTTCGGCCACGCCGGGCCGGCTCAGCGCCCCCCTCCTCCAACCCGCCCGCCCCCGCTGATGCGCCTCGCCCGCCGCCAACCCCCTCGCCCGCGCGGTTTCGCGCTGATCATGGTCATGCTCGTCCTCATGGCGCTGGCCGTGCTGGCGGGCGGATTCGCCTTCTCGATGAAGGTCGAGACCCGGCTGGCGGCCAACCAGCGGAGCGACTCCGAACTGCAATGGCTGGGCCGCTCCGGCGTCGAACTGGCCCGGTTCGTCCTGAGCGAATCCTTCCGCCGCAACAAACCCGCCGCGCTGAACCAGATCTGGGCCGGCGGCCCCGGCGACCTCACCGAAACCAACGGCCCGCTCATGGCGGTGCGCTTGCGCGACAACCGTCTCGGCGACGGCGTCTTCTCGGTGCGCATCATTGACCAGGAACGCAAGGCCAACATCAACCGCGCCGACCGCACCGTCCTGAACCGCGCCCTCGAAATCATCGGCGTGGGCGCCGTGGACACCGCCACCCTCCTGGACTCCCTGGAAGACTGGACCGACCCCGATGACGCCCCCCGCCTCAACGGCGCCGAGAGCGACTACTACCTCAGCCAAAACCCGCCCTACTACGCCAAAAACGGGCCCATTGACGACATCACCGAACTGCTGCTCGTCAACGGCGTGACGCCGGAATTGTTCTGGGGGCCGCGCGCCGCGGCGCACCTCGACCAGCTCTACCGCCCCGCCCCCCGGGAAGGCATGGAAGAGGCCGTGCTCGACCTCGTGCCCGTGGGACTGGTGGACCTGTTCACCGCCGTCTCCAGCGGCGCCATCAACATCAACACCGCCTCGGTCCGGGTCCTTCAACTGCTGCCCGGCGTGGACGAAGTGATCGCCCAAAACATCATCCAGGCCCGCGCCGGTCCCGACGGCGTGGACGGCACCGAGGACGACACCCCCTTCAAAAACCTCGCCATGCTCTCGCCCGCCACCGTGCCGGGAATCAACCCCGAACTGGTCGCGCAAATCCAGCGCCTCCGCGTCGCCGACGTCCGCAGCCTCACCTTTCAAGTCGTCGTGGACGTCCGGCTCGGCCGCGTGCAACGGCAATACAGCGCCCTCATCGGCATGCGCGGCGGCAACCCCGAGGTCCTCCAGTTTTCCTGGCGCTGACTTCGTACCCCCTTCGGCCTGTTTCATTTGCTCCCCGCTTCCCCCGCCCCCTTCCGCGCCGGAGGGCCAGGCGGGAAAGTGGAATCGCTTGCAAGAAGCGCCCGCCGCCTCACGCGGACGCCGCCCGGGTGGCCGCGGAGATGGCGGAACGGGACGGGGAAAATCCGAGGGAGCAAAGGAGCGAAGGAGCGGGGGAAATCCGAAGACCGAACCCCGAAATTCTTCGCGCCGGAGGCGTGACATCCGGCAGGCCCGGGCCGCGCCCAGGGAAACGGGGCGCGCCCCTGCGGGCCGGGTCCCCCGCCCCGGCGAGAGGCTCCCTCCGCTTCGTGTCCTTCGTGGTGAAATCGCGCGGGGAGGAAATCGGACGTTGCGCGGCGTGCCCCGCTGCGACGCGACAGGCCGGCAGCCTGCGCTCCGCGGGGAAACGACGCTCCTTTTCGGATTTCGGGGATTCGGATTTTCGGGGGCGCGGGGGGGGGTTACATGAGTTTGAGCCGCGGGAGGTCCTGGGAGTCCACCAGGCCCACCGGTTCCTGGCGGGCGTTGACCACGATGAGGTCGTCAATGGAACGTTCGTTGAAGAG
>CAZRPT010000010.1:0-9006 GCA_964601985.1 uncultured Verrucomicrobiota bacterium | reverse complement strand
AGGGGCAACGTGCTGGTCATGGCCGGCGCCGGCACGGGCAAGACCCGCACGCTCGTGGAGCGTTGCGTGGCCCGGGTGCTGGACCCCGCCTCCCCCGCTTCCGTGGACCGGTTTCTGATTGTCACCTTCACCGAGGCGGCGGCGGCGGAGATGCGGCGGCGGTTGCGGGAGCGCCTCGACGCCGCGCGCGCCCGGCGGCCGCGCGACGCCCGGCTGGCCGAGCAGACGGCGCTGTTGGACACGGCGGAAATCGGCACCCTCCACGCTTTTTGCGCCCGGCTGGTCCGGGAACATTTCGCCCCGCTCGGGCTGGACCCCGCCCTCACGGTGCTGGACGAAGGGCAGGCCGCCGTGTTGCGCCATGAACGGCTCGACGCGTTGTTCGAGCAGCGCTACGCCGATGAAGGCCCCGTCGGCGACGGCTTTCGCCACCTGGTCCGCACGCTGGGCCGGGGCGACGACGGAGCGATCCGCCGCCTGGTGCTGCGGCTCTACGATCACGCCCGCTCGCTGCCCGAACCGGACGCCTGGCTGGCCCGGCAGGCGGCGCAATGGGAACCCTCCACCCCGCCCGCCAACTGGCTGACCGCTCTCCCCCCGGCCTTCGACCGCTGGCGGCGGGAGTGGCGCTCCGAAATCGAGCGGGGGGCGGGGGAGGATCCCCGCGTGGCCGGCCTGGTTGAAGCCTTCGCCGCCTCCCGCCCGCTGGCTTCGCTGGCCGAAGCCCGCGACCTGTTTCGCCGGATTATCGCTGCCCGGAAAAAGCGTTTCGGGCGCAAACGCAAATTTCCGCCGGCGGTCGAGCCGCTGGCCGAGGAGGCCGAAGCCTTTCTGGCCGGCTTGGGCGAGGAACCGGACGCGCCGGCGTTGGCGGAGGATTACGCCCTCGCGCGCCCGGCCATGCGGGCGTTGATCGGGCTGGTCCGCGCCTTCGCGGAGCAGTTCGCCGCCGCGAAACGGGAGGCCGCCGCGCTGGACTTCAGCGACCTCGAACAATTCGCCCTCCGCCTGCTGTGGGACGCGAAAACGAACGGCCCGACGCCGCTGGCGTGCCAACTGCGCCGGCGGTTCGACCACGTGCTGGTGGACGAATACCAGGACATCAACGCCGCCCAGGACCGCCTGATCACCGCCCTCAGCCGGGAGGGCCCGGAGGCCGACCGTTTTCTCGTGGGCGACCTCAAGCAGAGCATCTACGGCTTCCGGCTCGCGAACCCGAAGCTGTTCCGCGGGTACGCGGAAGCGTGGCGCCGGGGCCCCGGCACGGTGATCACGCTGCGGGACAATTACCGCAGTCGCCCGGAACTGCTCGCCTTCACCAACGCCGTCTTCGCCGCGCTCATGCGCCCGGAGGTGGGCGGCGTGCCGTTCGCCGAAGACGCCCACCTGCGCTCCGGCCGTTCCGACCGCGCCGCGCCGGCGGACGACGCGCCCGTCGAGCTGCTTCTCAGCGTCGCCCCGTCCGACGCCGACGCCGAGGCGGAGGGCGGCGAGCCTTCCCCGGCCGAATTGAGCGCCCTCGAACGGGAAGCCGCGGCGGTGGCGGATCGCCTGCGCGCCCTGCGCGACGAAGGATTTTCCGTCCCGGACGGCGCCGGTGCCCGACCGGTCCGCTGGTCGGACATGGTGGTGCTGTTGCGTTCCCTGAGCGGCCAGGCGGAGACCTACGCCAAAATCTTTGAACAAAAGGGCATTCCCCTGCTGGCGGCGCGCGGCGGGCTCTACGCCACCCTTGAATCCCGGGACTTGCTGAACCTGCTGCGCGTCCTCGACAACCCCCTTCAGGACCTTCCCCTGCTGGCGGTGCTGCGCTCGCCGTTCGCCGGGCTGGACGTCAACGAACTCGCCCTCATCCGGAGCGACCAGCCGGCGGGGCTCTTCTGGCCCGCCCTGCGTGCCTTCGTCCGGACCGCCGCCCCCTCCGGGGAAGCCCCCGAACTGGCGGCGTGGCGCGAAAGCGCCGTCCGCAAGACGCGTGACCTCCTCGCCCGCCTGGCCCGTTGGCGCGAGCTGGCCCGGCAGACGCCGCTCTCGGAATGCCTCGGCGAAATCCTGGCCGAGACCCGCTACGAGGAGTGGTTGCGCGCCCGGCCCCGGGGCGAACAACGCCACGCCAACGTCCGCCGTTTCGTGGCGCTGGCCCGGCAATTCGACCCCTGGCAGCGGCAGGGGTTGCTGCGCTTTCTGCGCTTCGTCGAGGCGCGCCTCGAAGCGGAGGCCGATCCCGAGCCCGGCGTGGTGGAGGCCGACGGCCCCGTCCGCCTGCTCAGCATCCACCGGAGCAAGGGGCTGGAATTCCCCGTGGTGGTGGTCGCGGGACTGGGCCGCCGCTTCAACCTGCAAGACCAGCGCGAGCCGGTGCTGGAAAACGACTCCTTCGGCCTGTGCCCGCGGTTGGACCCTCCCGACGCGCCCCCTTATCCCTCCCTGCCGCTGCTGCTGGCCCGCCGGGAACAGGCCGCCGCCGTGCGCGGCGAGGAATTGCGGCTGCTCTACGTGGCCCTGACCCGCGCGGCCGAAAAGCTGATCCTGGCCGGCAGCGTGAAACTCGAACCGGCCGCCGAAAAATGGGCCGACCCGCCGGCCCCGCCCTGGCCGGAACACCGCCTCCGCGCCGCCCGCTGCGCGTTGGACTGGCTCGGTCCCCTGCTCGGCGGCTGGACCGGCGATCCCGGCTGGCTCGCCCAACCGCGCGGCCTTTGCGAACGCTTCGCCTGGCGCATCGTCTCCGCCGCGCCGGCGCCCCCCCCCGCCTCTCCGGAGGAAACGTCGCCCCCGGACGCGCCCGACGCCGACGCGCTCCTCGCGCAACTGGAACGCCTGCGCTTCACCTACCCCCACCAGGCCGCCACCCGGGAGGCGGCCAAGACCGCCGTCACCACCCTGCGCCGCCGGGCCGTCGAGGAAGACCCCGCCGAGGAGGCCAAACCGTTGTTCGTGAAGACCGGCGAAGCTCCCTTCCCGCCGCTGCGCCTCGAACCGGACGGACGCCTCCTCTCCGCCGCCGAACGCGGCACCGCCCATCACCGCTTCCTCCAGTTCGCCGACTTCGCCCGCCTCGGCTCGGAGGCGGAAGTCGTGAAGCAGGCGCGCGAACTCGTGAACGCGGGGCGTTTGGCCCCGGAAGAGGCCGACGCCCTCGACCCCGCCGCGCTGGCGGCCTTCGGCGGCAGCGCGCTGGCCCGCCGCCTGCGCGCGCCGGAGGCGGACGTCCGGCGCGAGCTGCCCTTCACCCTCCGCCTCGCCCCCGCCGACGCGGACGCCTTGAAGCTGCCCCTGCAACCGGGGCTGGCCCCGGAGGAAGGCATCGTCGTGCAGGGGGTGATTGACGTGGCGGTCTTCACCCCCGCCGGAATCTGGCTGCTCGATTTCAAGACCGACGCCGTGACGGAAACGACCCTCCCGGAAAAAATCCGCGCCTACACCCCGCAGCTCAACCTCTACGCCCTCGCCCTCGCGCGCATCCACCAGCGCCCCGTCACCGAGGCCTGGCTCCACTTCCTCGCCCGGAACCGCTCCGCCTCCGTGCCCTTGACGGCAGTCAAAGAATAACGCCTGCCGCCCGGGAACATTTTGCGTCCCTGCGGCAGGCCGCGCGTTCCCACGCAACAGGCTGTCTCGGAGCCGCCCGGAAATTCCGGGTTGGAGAACCCGGCCTCCAACCAAGGGGTGTTTTTCGCCCTTTTTGCAGGCCGCGTGTCCCCACGCGGCGCAACGGCCCCTTTTTTCGACAGGCTCTTACTTTTCAGAGAGAATTTCAGTTTCGGAGACGGGAGGGGAGGGGGGGCGGAGGGGGTTACGCGGTGGCTCGGGGTTGGGCGGCGGCGAGGTCGTTGCGGCGCTGGGACATGCTGCGGAAGAATTCGTAGCCCTCGCGACAGCGGCGCACGAAGACGTCCTTGTCCTGCAGCATGGTTTTGATGATGCGCAGGATGGGTTTGGGGCGCAGGTAGTAGCGGTGGTAGAAGCGTTCGACCGCCTCGAAGATTTCCTCCTTGGTCAGCTCCGGGTATTCGAGGGCGGAATCCTGGAAGCCGTCGCCGTGGATGATGTCGGTCTTGTCCCGACGGGCGAACCAGCCGTTGAGCCTGGCCTGGTCGTAGAGCTCGGTGCCGGGATAGGGCGCCGCGAGGGCGACCTGGATGCTGAACACGTCCAGTTCCTGGGCGAACCGGATGGATTCCTCGATGGTCTCCTGCGTCTCGACCGGCAGTCCCAGCACGAAGGTGCCGTGGATCACCACGCCGGCGCGATGGCAGGCCCGGGTGAACCGGCGCATTTCCTCCTTGGTGACGCCTTTTTTGATGTTCTTGAGGATCTGGTCGTTGCCGCTCTCGTAGCCCACCAGAAACAGCCGCAGTCCGCAGTCCTTGAAGAAACGGATGGTGTCCTCGTTCAGGTTCGCCCGGCTGTTGCAGCTCCAGGTCAGACCGAGCGGGGCCAGTTTTTTGGCGATCTCGCGGGCGCGCGGCAGGTTGGCGGTGAAGGTGTCGTCGTCGAAGAAGAACTCCCGCACCTGGGGAAAGAGCCGCTTCAGGTAGGCCATCTCGTCGGCCACGTTTTGCGGCGAGCGTCCGCGATACTTGTGGCCGCCGATGGTCTGCGGCCAGAGGCAGAAGGTGCATTGCCCCGGACAACCGCGGCCGGTGTAGAGGCTGATATACGGATGCAGAAGGTAGCCGATGAAGTATTTCTCGATGTCCAGGTCCCGCTTGTACACGTCCGCCACCCACGGGAGTTCGTCCAGGTCGGCGATCAGCTCGCGTTCGGGGTTGTGGCGGATTTTGCCGTCGCTGTCGCGGTAGGAAAGCCCCCGGACCTCGGTCAGCGGGCGGCCTTCGGCCACTTCCTTGCAGGTGTAATCGAACTCCTTCCGCCCCACCCAGTCAATGGCCGGCGAGGCCTTGAGGGTTTCGGTGGGCAGGACGGCGGCGTGCGCGCCCACGAAGCCGATGGTGGTGTCGGGGCGGTTTTGCTTGATGGCCTCGGCCACCTGGCAGTCGTTGCGCAGGGAGGGGGTGGAGGTGTGGAGGATGACGTGGTCGTAGTCCTTCGCGATTTCGAGGCACTCCCGGATGCCGATTTCGTGCGGCGGGCAATCGAGCAGCTTCGAATCGGACACCAACGCCGCGGGCTGGGCCAGCCAGGTGGGATACCAGAAACTGGTCACCTCGCGCCGGGCCTGGTAGCGCGACCCGGCGCCGCCGTCGAAGCCGTCAAAACTGGGCGGGGAAAGGAACAGCGTGCTCATGGAGCAAATCGAATCCGCCCCGGATTGATTTCCATTGGTCCAACCGTTGCGCGTTCAGTCATTTTGCCGACCATGGACCGCCATCTTCCTGGGGAGCTCCGAGGGGGAGGGGCCTTCCCCGCCGCCGGCGCAGCACGCCGAACGTCCCGCGGGTGGCTGTCCGCCCGCCTGCCTGCCGGTCACATGCCCCTTGCCGGCGCTGACGCCGTTGAAGGCGTCCACCTGGTCGCCGTGCGGATACCGGGGCGGGCGGGCCGAAAAATTGTATTTGAAATTTTTCCAGTTGTCGCCGCGCTGGTAATTGGTGCCCAGCGCGCCGCTGGGGTCGTAGCCGCAATGGGTCATGCAGTTTTCGCAGCGCGGATCGCGCACCTCGCCGTCCACCACGCCGTATTTGTCCCAATCCACCTGATCGAGCATTTCCTGGTAGGTGGGATAATGCGCGTCGGTGATCAGGTAGCAGGGGGCCTTCCAGCCGCGGATGTTGTAGGTGGGGATGGCCCAGGCGGTGCAGGTCAGCTCGCGTTTGCCGGCCAGAAATTCCTGGTACACCGGCGTGCCGAAGATGGTGAACTCCCGGCCCCAGCGTTCGATGTCCTTGAACTTTTCGCGGGTCATCGCCCGGGTCAGGAAGAACTCCTCCGGATCCTTGCCCACCCGCTTGGCCATGTCCTGCTTGGCGGCGTCATAATCGTAGCCGGGCGTGATGGTGTGTCCGTCCACCCCCAGCCAGGAGAAGAAGCGGAACAGATCCTCGATTTCGCGCACGTCGGTCTCGCGGTACACCGTGGTGTTGGTGGCCACTTGGAAGCCCAGCCGTTTGGCGAGCTTGATGGCCGCGACGCACTCGCGGAACACCCCCTCGCGTTCGACGATCAGGTCGTGGGTGTACTCGAGGCCGTCCACGTGCACGTTCCAGTAGAGCCACTTGCTGGGCGCGATCACCGGCCGGTCGTTCTGCCGGCCCCGGCGGATGGTCTCGGCCTGTTGCGCGGTGACGAGCCCCTCGGCGAGCAGCTCCTTGAGCCGGGTTTCCGCGACCGGCGAGTAGGTGGCGGCGAGGTAGTCGCACAACTTGCGGCGCATGAGCACGCCGTTGGTGCAGATATAGACGATGCGGCCCTGCTTGAGGATGCCGTCCACCAACTCCTCGATTTGGGGATAAATCAACGGTTCGCCGCCGCAGACCGAAATCATCGGCGCGTCGCATTCCTCGCACACCGCCAGGCATTTTTCCAAGGGGACCATCGCCTTGAGGCTGGTGGAGTATTCCCGGATGCGGCCGCAGCCGGTGCAGCTCAAGTTGCAGGTGTGCAGCGGTTCAAGCTGCAAAACCATGGCAAATCTTGGGGTTCGCTTGAGCTTGTGCTTGATGATGTGCGCGGCGATTTTCGCCGACAAGGCAAACGGAAAGCGCATGGTCGGAAATTTTCAGCGGACAAACGCCACCTGCTGACGCGGCGCGGGCGTGGGGGAGGGGAGGGGTTCGGCGCGCGGGACGGAGGCGTCACCGCCGGGCGCGGCCTCCACCAACCCCGGCAGCAGAAAGGTCGCCGGAGAGATGCTCCGCGAGGCCGTCAACCCCCCGCACCCCGTGACACACCACATCAGCGCCACGGCGGTTGCGAGCAGGCCAAGTTGCCGGTAGCATTTCATTCCGGCGACTATCCGCCACCTGTACGAGCATGGCAAACGCGAATTCCAGCCGTTTGCGGGCGCCGGGCGTCTTCCCGGGCGCCCGGTGGCGGCGTTGGGGAATGCTGTTGTTACTGGGGGCGGCGTTTTACGCGCGGGCTGAAGCTGAGGTCGCGGAGGGACGACGGGGAAAGGCCTGCGAGGCGGCCCGCGCCGCTTTTCGCCACTCGCCCACCAACGTCGTGGCCGCCTGGCGGCTGGCCCGGACGTGTTTTGACTGCTCGCTGGAGGCCCCGGAAAAATCCCGTCGCGCGATCTGCGCCGAGGAGGGCATGGCCGCCGCCCGGGCCGCCCTGAAGCTGGACCCCCGATCGGCGGCGGGCTTTTACTACCTCGCCCTGAACGAGGGCCAGTTGGCCAGCACCAAGACTCTGGGCGCGTTGTCGCTGGTCAAGGACATGGAGCGCCATCTGCTCCGGGCGCGCGAACTCGACCAGACCTTCGACTACGGCGGCCCGGACCGCACCCTCGGGCTGCTGTACCGCGACGCTCCCGGCTGGCCGATCAGCGTCGGCAGCCGGAAAAAGGCCCGTCGCCATCTGGAACGGGCGTTGGCCATCGCCCCCGGCTATTTCGAGAATCACCTGAACCTGATCGAAACATTCATTCAGTGGCGCAAGCGGAAGGAAGCCCTGCGCGCGTACGCCGCCGCCCGCAAACTCCTCCCCGATGCGCTTTGCCGCTTCACCGGCGAGCGCTGGGCGGGCAGTTGGGCGGATTGGAACCGGCGCTGGACGCGGGCGGAAGCCACCATCCAGCAGTGGCGGGAAAAGGAAAAATCCCGATGACCCGAGCCCGTCCCGTCCTGCTTCCGGAAGACGAATTCCCCCGGCTGGCTCCGGCGGGCGGCAACACCCTCCGCGTGGGCCGGCGAACGCGACTCCATTTCTCCGGTTGCGATTACTTCCGCCTCAGCCGGCATCCCGAAGTGGTGGCCGCCTTCACCCGGACCGCGGAAACCGACGGCCTCGGCGTGGCGGCGTCGCGCCTGACCACCGGCAATCACCCGCTCTACGGCCGACTGGAAACCGCGCTGGCCCGCTTGATGGGCGCGGAGGGCGCTCTGCTGACCGGCGCCGGCTATCTGGCCGCGTCGGCCTGGACGCAGGCATTGGCGGGCGAAGTGGGACTCGCCCTGCTGGATGAACAGGCCCACCCCAGTTTGCGCGACGCCGCCCTGCTCTTGGGATGTCCGGTGCGGACATTCCGCCACCGGGACCCCGCCCACGCGGCCCGCTTGGCCCGGCGCCGCCGGCGACCGGGCCGCGTGCTGCTGCTTACCGACGGCGTTTTTTCGCTGACCGGCGAAATCGCGCCGCTGGCGGAATATCTGGCCGCGCTGCCCCGCGACACCCTCCTGCTGGTGGACGACGCCCACGGGCTCGGGGTGTTGGGGCCGCGCGGCGAAGGCACCCCCGCCGTGGCGGGCGGGGCCGGTTCGCCCCGGCTGCTGCGCGTCGCCACGCTGAGCAAGGCGTTGGGCGGCTTTGGCGGCGTGCTGGCCGGCCCGCTCCGCTGGCTGCGGCGGGCGCCGAAGCGAAGCCGGTTGTTCGGCGGCAGCACTCCCCCGCCGTTGTCCGCCGTGGCGGCGGCCCTGTCGGCCCTGCGCGTGCTGCGTCGGGATCGCTCCCTGCGCGCCCGTCTGCGCGAGCGGACCGCCCAAGCCAAGGCCGGCTTCGCGGCGGCGGGTTTCCCCCAACCGGAAAACGACGTGCCCATCCTCGTCCTGCGCCTGCCCACCGCGCCGGCGGCCCGCCGCTTCACCGCCGCGCTCGACCGGGCCGGCATTTTCGCCCGCCCGCTGAATTACCCCGGCGCGCGCGGCCGGCACTTTCGCTTCGCCCTTTCCAGCGAGCATCAACCGGAGGACATCGCCCGGCTGCTCGCGTCCCTGCCCGCTCGTTCGATCCCGCGAGACACGGGCGCCACCCCCAGCAAGCAAATTCCCCTTTAGAGCCTGTCGGGAAAGTGGGCCGTGCCGTCGGGTGGGGACACGCGGTCTGCAGGAAGGGCGCAAATATCCCCCGGCCGCGGTTTCGCGGCCGGTCGGGTTGGCTTGG
>CAZRPT010000009.1:0-6476 GCA_964601985.1 uncultured Verrucomicrobiota bacterium | reverse complement strand
ACTCCGAACGGCCCGGAAAGGGAAGCGTGACGTCCGCGTGGGAGGATCAGGCTTTTTCCTGATACACGTGCACGTCGCGTTGCGGGAACGGAATGCTCACGCCGGCCTTGTCGAACTCTTCCTTCACCTGCCGGGTGATGTCCCAGTACACCGTCCAGTAGTCGGCGGGCAGCACCCACGGTCGCACCACGAAGTTCACGGAGGAATCCGCCAGTTCGTGCACCTTGATGACCGGCTCGGGGTGTTTGAGCACCTTCGGATGCCCGGTGATGATCCGTTTCAGGATTTCCTCCGCCCGGGCGATGGAATCGCCGTAGCCGATGCCGAACACCATGTCCACCCGGCGCTTGTCCACGCCGGTGATGTTGGTGATGACGTTGCCCCAGATCTGGTTGTTGGGGACGATCATCGCCTGGTTGTCCCAGGTGCGGATGTGGGTGGTCATCAGGTTCATGGCCGTGACCGAGCCGGACACGCCGCCGGCCTCCACGGCGTCGCCCACGTCGAACGGGCGGTAGATCAGCATGAGCATGCCGCTGGCGAAGTTGCTCAACGTGCCCTGCAACGCGAAGCCGATGACAAAGCCGGTGGCGGTGATGAGGGCGAGGAGCGGGCCGACGTTGATGCCCATGGCGCTGATGGCGATGAGCAGGCCCACGAAGAGCGTGGTGCGACGCACGGAGACGACGACGAACTGCCGGAGCAGTTGCGACATGCCCCGGGAGCGCTGGGTGGCTTGGACGGCCAGTTTGCCGAGGATGAGGGACAGCAGCCAGAACACCACCAGCACACCGACGAATTTCAGGGTGTTGAACAGCCATTTCAGGCCGCCTTCATCCGAGCTGAGCCAGCCGGTGATGAATTTCCACACGGCGGCGGTGTCCGAGACGTCCACGATGATCTCCGCCACCGCGTCCCGGTATTGTTCGTAGGGTTTGGGATCGCCCCCTTTCGCCTTGAGTTCTTCCAGCACCAGGTCGAACCGTTCGATCAGGGCCGAACGCTGGGTGCGCAATTCGGTCAGCACGTCCAGCAGGGCGGTCTTTTCCGCCTCCTCCTTCTTGGCCGCCTCCTTGACGACGTTGGCCACGTGCTCCAACTGGGTCGAGGATTCCGCGACCGCCTGGGTGGACACGTTGTCCAGCGAGGGGCTGGCCACATCCTGAGCCGTCCGGACGGGGGAGGCGTTGGTTTCGCCGGTTTCCTCCGCCTTGGCCTTCTGCTCCTCGGCCACCTTTTTCACCACTTCGCGGGCGGTTTGGGCGGTGGTGTTGGTGGCGGCCTGGGCGTCGAGTTTTTTCGCCTTGGCGAGCGCCTTCTTGGCCTCCTCGGCCTTTTTCTTCGCCGCTTCCGCCGCCGCCTTGGCCTTTTCGACCGCCGCCGCGTCCTGCGTCGTTTCGGGGCCGGCTTGGACCGATTCGGCCTTTTCGGCGGCGGCCTTGGCCTTTTCGGCGGCCTTGGCGGCCTCCTGCACCTGGTTGATCTGCTCGTTCTGTCTGAGCACGGTGATCTCGGCGGCGGAGATTTCCTCGGCCTTCGCCCGCAGGAGCGCCTGCCAGGCATTTGCCTCGATGATCAATTGCTCCTTGGTCAGCGGTTTGAGCATCCAGCGCAGATGCGACAACGGAATGTGGGGATCCGCCGTGGTGATCGCCTTGGGGGCGGGCGGGGGGGCGGATTTCTCCGGCGCGGATTCGGCAACCGCCACGGCGCCGGCCAATGAAAACATCCCCCAGAGCAGCATCAGCGCCCGGGGCCTTGCGTGGATTCGTCGTTTCAGCATGATTGTTTGGTTTGTGACAGAACCGGCCGCCTCGGTCGTCGCCCCGCCGGCTTGCATCAAGCTCCCAGCATCCAGTACCCGGCGGCGCGCGTCAAATCCCGGAAGCCATTTTGTGTCTCCGCCGCTCCAATCGGAGGCCGTCTCCGGCGAAAACTCCGCCGCCGGGCCGGCGCGTCGCCGTGTCGCCGCGTCCCGCCATCAAGCGTCCCGCCCCCCGGCCAGCCGGCGTTCCAGCAAATCCAGCAGGGCCTGCGCCTGGCGTTCGCGGCTGTAAAAACGCACCCGCTCGGCGTCCGGGCGAAACCAGTCGCCGTGGCGGTTTTGGTTCACCATCTCGTCCAGCACGCGGGCCACGGCGGCGTCATCCCGGCCCACGCAGATGCCCGTGCCGCTTTCGGCCAGCAGCCGGCCGATGGCCGCCTCCGGCTCGGCGCCCACGCTCAGGATGGGCGTGCCCGAGGCCATGTATTCGAACACCTTGCCCGACAACACCCCGTCCATTTCCCGGTTGGTCCAGGAGGTGTGGAACAGCAAATCCGCCTCCCGTTGCCGGCGCACGCTTTCGGGACGGGGCAGCGGTTTTTCCGGGAGCCGGACCGCGTCTCCCAAATGGTAGCGCTCGCGCAATTCCCGCACCACCGGGCTGTGGGCGCTGCGGCCGTAAAACCACAACCGGATGGGCCGCCGCCAGGTCCCGCGGGCCACGACCCGGAACAGCGGTTCCGGATCATGGTAACCCCGGTCGTACAGGGTGCCGGTGTACACGATGTCGAACGGTTGGCCGGCGGCGGCCCGTGCCGCCAGCCGCGCCGCGGGCTGGGGCCCCTGGTATTCCGCGGCGGGGAAGCCGTTGTAAATCGTGGCGCTGGGAATGTGCGGATGGGTGCGGGCCAGACTCTCCGCCAACGGCGGCGACACCGTCACCGTCAAATCCGCCGGGCGCACCACCGCCCGCTCGAACCACCGGTGAAACCCGCGCCGCAGCGGGGCGTGATTCATGAAATAATCGTAGCCGCTCCAGAGGTCCCGGTAGTCCGCGCACCACAGGGCGCGGGGATGCGCCCGTTTGGCCCAGTGCCCCAGCACGTGGACGTACCACGGCATGAAGGTGCTGATGAGGACGTCGTGTTCCCGGGCCAGCCGGCGCACCGCGCCGTAGCTGCCGAACGCCCAGGACGCCCCCTTGGCCACGGGGGTGCGGAGCAGCCGCAGCGGAGTTTCCACGACGCGCAGGCGGGGATGCGGCTCCCACGGAAGGGAGAGGTCGGGGTGCAGCCGGGGATGCTTGCGGCAGGTGAGCACCGTGACCGTGTGTCCCTGCTCGGCAAAATAACGCGCCCAACTGTAAGGCCGCCCGCTGGCCACCACGTTGCACGGCGGAAACCACCACGAAATGATCAAAACACGCATCACGCTCCGCGCCACGGTAGCAAACCGCTCCGCCGCTTCCCAGCCGGCAGCGCGCGCCGGGGGAAGTCCGCGCGGCCGGCTCCCGTCCACTCCCGCTTGCCGTTTGGGAGCGGAAGCGTAGGCTGGGGGCGTGTCGGACGGGCATTCCATTTCCCGGGAGTGGCGCGCGGTGAAGGATCATTCCCGCCAGTGGCGGCAGTTTCGGTTTGTATATCCGGTGGTGTCCCGCCGGGCGGGCGGGCTTTCCCTGGGAATCAACCTGAACCCGGACCGGCGCTGCAACTTCGACTGCGTCTATTGCGAAGTGGACCGGAGCGCGCCGCCGCGGGCCACCGCGCCGGATCCGGCGGCCGTCCGCGCGGAGCTGACCGTCTTGATCCGCTCCGCCCTCACCGGCTGGCTGGCCATGGACGAGAAGTTCGCCGACACGCCCGAGCTGACGCGGCACATTCGCGATCTGGCGTTCAGCGGCGACGGCGAGCCCACCCTGGTCCCGGATTTCTCCACCTACGCCGCGCTGGTGGCCGAGGTGCGCGAAGCGGAGGGCCTCGCCGACACCCGCATCGTGCTCATCACCAACGCCACCGGCCTGGACAAGGCGGACGTGCGGCGGGGCCTGGAGATTCTGGACGCCCACCACGGCGAAATCTGGGCCAAGCTCGACGCCGGCACGGAGGACTACTACCGCCGCGTCAACCGGAGCGCCGTCCGGTTCGACCGCATTTTGCGCAACCTCCGGGAGACGGCCCGGCGGCGGCCGATCGTCATCCAGAGCCTGTTTTTGAAAATGCGCGGCGAACCGATGCCGGAGAAGGAGCTGGAGGCCTATTGCGAACGGCTCCGGGAATTGCGCGCGGAAGGCGGACAAATCCGCGAAGTGCACGCCTACACCATCGCGCGCCCCACGCCCGAGCCGTGGGCCACGCGACTGGAACCGGAGGAGCTGACCGCCCTGGCCGCCCGCATCCGCGAGCGCACGGGGCTGACCGTGCGCGAGTTTTGTTGAGCCGGCCGCCGCCCCTCGCGGCCGACGACGTGAAGCCGCCGAAAAGCGCGGGCGGGAGGCACGCGGATCGCGGACGGTCGGGGGAACGCCGCGATCCGTTCCTCCAGGCGGTTCCGCGCGGTCGTCCCGAGGGGGCGGCTTGCGGTTCGGCATTCATGCCGTCCCGTTGAGGAACTTCGGCCGTCCGCGAAGGATCCGGGGCGGAGAAGTTTGATGAGCGTTGCGCCGGCGCGCGCCGCTCGTTACGGTTGCCCGCCATGAAGCTCGTTTGCCGCGCTCTCGCGAACTCCGTCCTCCTCTTCGCCTGCTTCTTCGCCACCGCCGCCCTCTGCGCCGCCGCGCCGCCGATGTTCGACCCGGCCATCGACCGCCCGGACCAGGAGTGGTGCTACGCGGCGCATTCGACGACCGTCATCGGTCTGCCCTTCGTCCCCGAACCGGTGCAGGTGACCTACGACGGCGCCGTTTACACCCGCTACGCCGAACTCGACTTCTTCCACGGCGACCCCCTGACCCCGGTCATGGCCCGCAACAAGACCTTCCTGGACGGTTGGATTCCCGTCGTCGAATACGGGTGGAAGAACAAGGGCATCGACTACCACCTCGAACTCTTCAGCTTCGAACTCCCCGAACTCGGGCGCGCCAATCTGGTCCAGTTCGTCAAACTCACGATGAAAAACAACGGCCCCGCCCCGGCCGACGGCACCCTGGCCGCCGCCGTGCGCGGGTCGGCGGAGTTCTACCGGAAAGACAAACCGAAAGAACCGGTCAACCCGGCCACCCGGTTCGAGCTGAAAGACGACCGCCTCTTGCGCGACGGCAAACTCGTCTATCTCTTCTCGCCCCGGGCCGAGACCCTCGCCGTGCCGGAGGCGCCGAAGTCCGGCGCCTACCGGGCGGGCGACTACCAAATCACCGACCGCGCGGCCACCGGGTTCGCCGTCTGGAAACGCACCTTGAAACCGGGCGAATCGTTCGAGGCCATCCTCAAAATGCCGCGCATTCCCGTAGCCGGCCCCAAACAAATCGCCGCCGTCGAGGCCGCCGACTACGCCGGCACGCGCGAGAAGGCGGTCAAGTGGTGGCGCGACCTCTTCGGCGACTTCTCCCTCCACATCCCCGAGAAACGGGTGCAGGACTCCTACTACGCCGGCCTGGTCCATCTGATGCTGGCCACCCGCGCGCGCCCGGACGGGTCCGGAAAACGCCAAGGCAGCGGGCTTCCCTACGACGCGCTCTTCCTCAACGACTACTTCGACATGATCCAGGCCTACGACACGGCGGGGTTGTTCCGCTTCGCCGAACCCAACGTCGATTGGCTCCTGAGCAAGCAATACAAGACCGGCATGTTCATCGACGTCCACAACCGGGGCAACGACGACATCGTCACCTCCCACGGCCAGGGCCTCTACGAACTCGCCTACCACCTCGTCATGACCCGCGACACGGCCTACGGCAAGAAGGTCTATCCGGCGATCCGCAAAGGCGCCGACTTCGTCGTGAACGACCACTACCACAACAACAAGCATGGCTTGATCCGCGGCTCGATCCCCTACGACGCGCCGATGGTCAACGGCCTCATCACCGCCCACAACCTCTTCGCCCTGCTCGCCCTGCGCACCTCGATTCGCGCCGCCCGCATCATGGGGCACAAAGACGACGCCGAGCGCTGGACCAAAGCGGAGAAATCCTACCGCAAGGCCATCCTCAAGGCGCTCGACCACAGCATGAAACGATACGGATACATCCGCTCGGGCCTCTACGACTGGGACGCCGGGTGGGTCCAGGGCCGCGAAGGACGCGTAAACAAATACCCGGGCCAGGATTGGGAGAACATGCTGCTGGCCTACCCGACCGAATTGCTCGGCCCGAAGGACGAGCGCTTGACCAAGACCCTCGAAACCATCCGCAAGCGCCGCTACCGCGAGGGCGTGATGACCTACCGCAACGGCATGCACGTCCACCAATACGTCACTTGCAACAACGCCCAGCAATACCGGACCATCGGCGACCAGAAACACGCGCTGCTCGACCTCTATCACATCATCCTCCACAACGGCTCGACCCACGAGGGGTTCGAAAACCTCGTCACTCCCTGGTCGATCCGCACGCCCCAGGCCGGATGCCCGCCGCCCCACGCCTGGGCCGCGGCCAAGATCGCCCTGTTCATCCGCGACATGCTCGTCTGCGAACGCGGCGGCAAAGCGGGTCTGGAGGACGGCAAGCGCGGTCTGGACCTCTTCTCGCTCGTCTCGCCGGCCTGGATGGAACCCGGCC
>CAZRPT010000008.1:0-18727 GCA_964601985.1 uncultured Verrucomicrobiota bacterium | reverse complement strand
ACACCTCGGGGACCTGGGCGCATTTGTGGGTCACCACCCGCCCGACACCCCCCGCGCCAATGATCAACACGCGACTCATGGGGCCGGAATGCTGCCACGCGACGGAACGCATGACCAGTCCCGGCTGGCGCGGGGGGGGCGGCAGGCCGCGGGAGCCGGGTGTTTCTTTTTCGCTTCCGGCGGGAAGGCATGGCAGGGTGAGGGCGGTCATGAAAACGAAGGATTCGATCCGCCCCGGAGCGCCGGCGGGTGATGCGCAATGGCGGGCGATTGATTCTCCCGGCTGCTTCCTTCCGAACGGCGGCGCGACAGCGCGTCTGGGAAAAAGGGGCGCCGCTGCGGGGGCTGATCCCGCCCCGGGCCGGGACGTCCTCACCCGGGCAAACGGGCGGCGGCATTGGTCGAGACGTCGGGGGAGCGCGAAACACCCGCGAAATCACCGGCGCCCAACCGGCCTTGCGGGGCAATGGCCCCCGCCGGCGAACGGTTCGAGGATTGGGCGGCGTAATTGTCCGGCTGGCATTCCGTTTGACCGGGAAGGGAGTGACAGGATTTTTGACGGCAAAAGGCAAAATAAAGATGAACCACGAAAAAAAGATTGTACGACAGTGAGCAAAAAAAAGACGGCGAAGGGTGGATCGGTTGGATCGCGGAAATTCCCGGCATTGATTGTCAGGAAAAGAGCCGCGAAGCGCTGAAGGAAACCCGGCCTGCCACCGGGGGGCATTTTGCGCTCTTCCGGTCGGCCGCGCGCCCGCACGCGGCGGGATGTTCTGCTTTTCCGACAGGCTCCAAGGTGGCAAACCAACCGAAAACTTCCGAAAAGCAGAGGACCAGCATGATCGAATACGGCAAACTCCAAAAGGCGTTGAAGCATCTTGAGTCGCAATTCGAGAATTACCGCCATCTTGATGACTCCCTGCCCAAGCTGCTCCAGGAAGCCGTGGCGGAATCTGTCATTCAACGGTTCGAGACCTGCTGGGATTGTCTCTGGAAGCTGCTCAGGCGATATTTGACGGAGGAAATCGGCCTGCCCGAGGTTCCCAACGGTCCCAATCCCGTTTTGCGGCTGGCCAACGAAAATCAATTGCTGCCGACTCCGATTGAAACCTGGCTGAAATACGCCCGAACCCGGGTCAATACCGCCCACGATTACAGTGGGGAAAAGGCGAACGAGGCCTTGGAAATCATGGGCGGCTTCATCGCCGACGCCATCGCGCTTCATCAAATCATGAGCGGCAAACAGTGGGACTGATGGAGGAAAAAACGAACCATCTCAATCTGTCTGTCGCCCGGCGGGACGAGGTCGTCGCCTTGCTGCGCCGTTACTTGCCGAATGCCGAGGTCTGGGCCTACGGCTCGCGGGTGAGTGGGAACGCCCAACCTCACTCGGACCTTGATCTGGTGGCATTCGTCACCAAGGAACAGGAACAAGCCGTTTTCGAACTGAAAGAGGCCTTCGAAAACAGCGATCTGCCTTTTCGGGTGGATCTTTTTGCGTGGGATGAAGTGCCCGCGCCGTTTCGGGAAAATATCCGCAAGGAACATGTTGTGTTGCGGAAAAAAGACGCCCCCGCGAGCCGGATCATTGCCGGGCTCATTCGTCCTTAAACGAACCATGAATCTTTTCCGAACAGGCGGGGTGAAAGTGAGAAAGCACAAATTACAATGAACGCACGGAATGTCATGCGAATCGGGGCCGCCGTCCTCGGCGGGCTGGCTCTGCTCTCCACGCACGCGGCCATCGAGGTGGAGGGGGTGCGGGCGAGGAAGGTGTACGCCGACCGGGTGACGTTCCGGGTGGTGACGGAGAGCGATTCGACCTACACGGCCACGTTGAACGGACAACCCACGCCGACCGGCGAGCCGGTGACGATTACGGCGGCGGATTATTACGAGCTGTGGGTGCAACGCACGCCGCTGGCGGGCGGCGCGGTCGAGGAACGGACGATTCCCTTCATCGTGCGGGCCACCGAACGGGGCAATTCCGAGTGGGGCCTGCCGCCGTGGACGCCGTATCCGGTGGTGGACGGCGCGCCAGAGGAGTTTGCCGGCGGGCATTTGCGGCTGGTGGCGCCGGCGGCCTGGCCGGCGGGGCTGGCGCTGCCCTTGGCGGCCTGGCTGGAGCGGGACGACGGCACGGCCATCCGCGCCAACGGCCGGGTGACCGCACCGGGCTTTCCCGCGTTGCAACTGCGGCGCGGCGTGGGTTCCGTGCTGGCGCCCGCGCCCGACACGGCCAGCGACCTGGTCTGGCGGGCCAGCCTGCCGGGCGTCACCGCCGAGCGGAGCATTGCCATCGAGGCGGCACCGGCATGGACCGAAGTCAGCGGGACGCTGGCGGGCGACACCGTCTGGCCGCCGGACGCGCGGATTTTCGTCGCGGACGACGTGACCGTTCCCGCCGACGCCACCGTCACCATCGGCGCGGGGAGCATCATCCGAATGGCGCCGGAGGCCGACTGGCGGGTCAGCGGCCGGGTGATCGTTGAGGGCAGCGCCGAACGGCCGGTGGTGTTCACGCCGGAGCGCCTCGATCAACCGTGGGGCGGGTTCGACTGCCGGGGCGACACGGCGCGATTGACTTTCACGCACGCCCTCCTGGTGGGCGGCGGCGCGGACCCGGACTGGTTCGACAACCACCCCGGGAGCGGCCACAGCCATCGCCACGAGCAACCGGTGATTTACGTGGCGGAGGGCGCGCGGGCGACGCTGACGGATTGCGCGTTGTTCGATCTGGCTGGTCAGGCGGCCCACGGCGAGGACGGCTTTTTCACCCTTGACCGCTGTCTGGTGCAGCGCTGCATCAGCACCGGCCAGTTCAACGGCGGCCGGGTGGACATCCGGCGCAGCGCCCTGCTCGAATTCCCCCGCGACGACGGCGTCTTCTCCGATGACGACAACGACGCGCTCTATCTCACCAGCGGCACGCACGCGATCAGCGACACCCTCATCGGCTGGGCGCGCGATGACGGCGTGGACGCCGGTTCCGGCTCCAGCGGCACGGTGACGGTGACCGGTTGCTGGCTGGAATCCTGCTTCCACGAAGGGCTCGCGTGGTCGGGCGGGCACCGGACCACCCGCACCACCGGCACGGTGATGATAAATTGCGGTCAGGGCATCGAGGCGGGCTGGAGCAGCTCGGCGGATTCGCCGGACGTCTTCGCCGATCATTGCCTGCTGCTGGGCAATGCCGTCGGCGCGCGGTTCGGCGACAATTACGACTGGTCCTACAACGGTTTCCTGCGGCTCACCAACTCGCTGGTCCTCTACAATTACCGTGACGTGTGGGGCCTGAACTGGGACGACTGGACCTATCGCGGGGCGCAGATGGACATCCGGGGCAACCTCCTCACCGCGCCCAATCCCCATCACCCGGACAACGGCGTCTTCGACGGCGCGCGCGACGGGGAACGGTTGACGGCGTTTCTGCCGCCGGTGGCTCAAGTGGGCGCGGACCTCGCGTGGCGCGGCGGCCAGGCCGGTCGGGCCGATCTGCCCCACGGCGTGCCGGTGGGCCTGAGCCGGTTCACCGCGGACCTGGTGACGGTGGGCTGGGAATGGCGCGCCGCCGACGGGCAGACCACCGCCGGAACGCTGAACTTCGCGCCCGGACAAACCGTGGCCTTCGTCCCCCTCCCGGCGGAGGCAGCGCCGGCGGACGGCCCGTCCTGGCTGCGGCTCAGCGCCGGCGAACACAGCGTGCTCACCGGCCGGGCGTGGCTGATGCTCACACCCCACGAAAGCGCCGGCCCGGAAACCCTGGTGGCGCAAGGCGCGGTCTGGCGCTATTTGGACGACGGCTCGGATCAAGGCGCGGCGTGGCGGGCGGTGGATTTCGACGACAGCGCGTGGGCCGCCGGCCCGGCGGAGCTGGGCTACGGCGACGGCGACGAAGCCACCGTGGTGAACAGCGGTCCCTCCGGCGCGCATTACGCCACCACGTGGTTCCGGCACGCCTTCGAGGTGGCCGATCCCGCGCGCTTCAGCGGCCTGGAGCTGGGCATCCAGCGGGACGACGGCGCCCTCGTGTGGCTGAACGGGGCGGAGGTCTTCCGCACCAACCTGCCCGACGGCCCGGTGGATTACCAGACCTACACCGGCACGACCACCTCCTCGGAAACGGACTTCTTCACCACGGAAATCCCGGCGGACCGGCTGCGTCCGGGCCGCAACGTCCTGGCCGTGGAAATTCACCAGGCCAGCGCGCGCTCGTCGGACATCAGCTTTGATTTGTGGCTCACCGCCCGCCGCCTGCCCCGGCTGCACTGGCTGACGCTGGACGGTCAACTGCTCCTTTACTGGGACGATTCCGCCTTCGGGCTTGAACAGGCCCCCGCCGTGACCGGTCCGTGGACCGCGCTGCCCGACGCCCGGAGCCCGTTCCCCGTCGAGCCGGGCGCCCCGCGGTTTTTCCGGTTGCGGCGGCGGTGAGGCCGGATCACGAAAGGCCCCACAACAGGCCCAGGTGGCGCGTGACAAAGGCCAGTCCCCACGCCAGCGCGCCCAGATAGGCCCATTGAAAGGCGGCCCAGCGCCAGGAATTGGTCTCGCGCCGCACCACGACGATCGTGCTGGCGCACTGCAACGCCAGGACATAGAACACCATCAGGGTCAGGCCGGTGAGCGGGGTGTAGAGGGGCGAGCCGTCGGGGCGGGTCTGCTGTTGCATCACTTCGGCCAGCCGGCCCACGTCGGCGCTGGAATCGCCGGCGTTGCCGAGGTTGTACACCACCGACATGGTGCTGACGAACACCTCGCGCGCGGCGAAGGAGGTGATGATGCCGATGCCGATCTTCCAGTCGAAGCCGAGCGGGCGCACGACCGGTTCGATGAGCCGTCCGGCGCGTCCGGCGAAACTGTGGCGCAGGCGTTCCCCGGCCTCGGCGCGGTCGAGGGCCCGTTGGCGTTCCCGGGCGGCTTCCGGCGTGAGGGCGCCGGTGTCCACGGCGGCGGTCACGGCGGCGCGTTGTCGGGCGAACTCCTGTTCCACCTGGGAGGCGCGCGGATAGGTGGCCAGGAACCAGAGCAGGATGTTGATGCCCAAAATCACCGTGCCGGCCTGGCGCAGAAAAATCTTCGCGCGTTCCCCCACGTGCCGCAGCACCACCCGCGCCAGCGGACGTTTGTAAGGGGGCAGCTCCAGAATGAGCATCGGCGCGTGGCCGCGCAGGAGGGTTTTCTTGAACACCCACGCCATCACCAGCGCCACGACGATGCCCAGCGCGTACATGGCCAGCATGGTGAGGCCCGGCAGCCGGAGGAAGCCCAGCACCGGCCGGTCCGGAATGCAGGCCGCGATCAGGACGGTGTACACCGGCAGCCGGGCCGAGCAGCTCATCAGCGGCGCGACCAGGATGGTGACCAGCCGGTCCTTGGGGCTTTCGATGGTGCGGGTGGCCATGATGCCGGGCACCGCGCAGGCGAACGAGCTGAGCATCGGGATGAAACTCTTGCCGTGCAGGCCCACCTTGCTCATCAGCCGGTCCATCAAAAAGGCCGCGCGCGCCATGTAGCCGGTGTCTTCGAGCAGCCCGATGAACAGGAACAGCAGGCAGATTTGCGGCAGGAAGACCACCACGGCCCCCACGCCGGCAATGACGCCGTCCACCAGCAGGCTGCGCAAATCGCCCGGCATGAGCAGCCCCCCGACGAGCGCGCCCACCCGGCCCACGCCCTCCTCCAGCAGGGTCATGGGCAGCTCGGCGAAGGTGAAAATCCCCTGAAACATCAGCGCCAGCACGCCCGCCAGAATCAGCAGCCCCCAGACGCGGTGGGTCAGCACCCGGTCCAGCCGGTCGCTGAAGGTCTCCCGGTCGGGCGCCGTCTCGACCACGCACGCCCGGCAGATGTCCGCCACTCCGGCGTAGCGCGCCTCGATGAACGTGCTGCGCCAGTCCACCCCCGCCGCCGCGAGGCGTTCCCGGGCGGCCGTCACCGTCTCCCGCAGGGCGGGATCCCCGGGGCGCAGCAGTTCCTCCCAGTTGCGATCGTCCCCCAGCAGCAGCAATGCCTCCGCCCACGCCATGCGGGGCGGCACGGCGGTGCGGGCGCGCAGGCGCGCGGCCAGCGATTCGGCCTCCGCCGCCACCTCCCTGGGCAGCCGGGCAAAGCGGGGCGCGGGATCGGGCGCGGGCAGGCTTTCCGGAAGGCGGGCCAGGAGGTCGCGCAACGCCGGCAGTCCCTCGCCGGTGCTGGCCACCATCGGAATGACCGGCACGCCCAGCCGGGCTTGCAGTGATTCCGCGTCCACCTCCAGGCCGTTTTCCCGGGCCACGTCCATCATGTTCAGGGCGATGACGGTTGGGTGGCCCAGCTCGATGACCTGGCTGGCGTAAAACAGGTTGCGTTGCAGGTTCGAAGCATCCACCACCACCACCACCGCGTCCGGCAGGGGCACGTCCGGCAGCCGGCCCAGGAGGGCGTCCCGGGCGATCTGCTCGTCCAGGGACTGCGGGCTGAGGCTGTAGCTGCCCGGCAGATCCAGCACGGTGATGTGGCGTCCGGGCGGGCTTCCCCGCAGGCGGCCTTCCTTGCGCTCGACCGTGACGCCGGAGTAGTTGCCCACCTTGGCGCGCAGGCCGGTGAGGGCGTTGAAGAGGGTGGTCTTGCCGCAGTTCGGGTTGCCGGTGAGGATGACCTGCAGGGAGCGGGGCCCGGGCGAAGCAGAGGCGGCTGGCGGAGGCGGCGTCATGCGTGGAGCTGGACACGCACGAATTCCGCCTCGTGGAGGCGCAGGGTGAGATGAGAGCCCCGTATCCGGATTTCCACCGGGCCGCCCAGGGGGGCGAACCGGATCAATTCCACGGGGGTGCCGGCGACGAAACCGAGTTCGAGCAGGCGGAGGCGGGTTTCTTCCGGCGCCGCGATGTCCGCCACGATGGCGACCTGTCCCGGCGCCAGGCACGTGAGCGGCTGGGCGGTCGCGGTCATGGGCGGGAAATCAGGCGGCGTGCGGTTTGGCGAGCGGCTCCACCCAGATGGAATCGGCCAGCCGGGCGCTGAGCCCCAGTCGCACGTTGCACACCTCGCAGACCACGCTGCGATTCTGGAGGACCAGACGGACCTGCCGCTCCTCGCTGAGGCCCATCTCCCGGAGCCGCTGGCACAGCTCCGGCGCGGCCAGCAACTGCTTGATGCGCACCTCCGTGCCGGCCCGCACCTGGCTGAGCGGGCACGCGCATTCGCCCGCCGCGGAGGCGGGGCAGGTGGAAGAAGCTGTCTTCGCTTGCCGCACGCCGGACAGCCTAGCCAAACTGAGACTCGGTTGCAAGAAGCAATTCGCGATGAACCGCGATTTTTCTCCGCGCCGCTCCGCCCGCCGGGACGCCCGGGACGGCCCCTTTCCGGCGGGGGGGGGGAAACCGGCGGCGGCCGGGACCGGTTCCCGGGGAGGGCGCGTTTCGCGTTCCGCGTGAAATGCCGCTTGCGCGGACTCCGTGGCCCTTTAGACTGGGGAGCATGACGAGCTTTCTCAGGATTCCGGGCTGGGTGTTGGTGGGGCTGGCCGGTGTCGCCCAGGCGCAGGTGGCCGTCCAACTGGAGCTGGACCAGGAGCAGTACATCGCGCGGGAGCCGATCGTGGTGGCGGTGCGCATCATCAACCGCTCCGGCGTCACGCTGCATCTGGGCGAACACCAGGACTGGCTCAGTTTCGACGTGGAAGCCGTCAACGGCGATTTCGTGCCCCGCATCGGCGAGGCGCCGGTGGTGCGCCCCTTCGAGCTGCCCAACGTGGCGCGCGGCACCCGCTGGGTGGACATCGCCCCCTACTTCGATCTGCGCAACGTGGGCCGCTACAAGGTGGTCGCCACCGTCCGCATCCGGGAGCTGAACCAGGAGGTCACCAGCAAGCCGGCCTACTTCAACTTGATCAGCGGCGCCACCATCTGGGAGCAACCCTTCGGCTGGCGACCGGTGATTGACGGCCGCCCGCGGGAAATCCAGTTCCGCCGGTACGCCCTTGTGAACGTCATGGACGGCAAACACGTGATGCTCTACGCCCGGCTTTCGGACCGCTACGAGACGCAGGTCCTCCGGGTGATGCGGCTGGGGCGGTTGCTGACCTTCAGCCGGCCCGCCGCCCGCATCGACCAGCAAAGCCGGCTCCACGTCCTCTGGCAGACCGGGGCGAAGGTGTTCAGTTACGTGGTGCTGAATCCCGAATTGAAACTCGTCCTCCGCCAGACCCACCAATACACCGACACCCGGCCCCACCTGCGCGTGCTGCCGGACGGTCAGATCAAGGTGGTCGGCGGCGCGCGGATCGCCAATTCCACGGACTATCCGCCGGCGAAGGAGGAGGAACCCGCGGCCGTCGCGGAAACCAACGCCGTGCCCGCCCTTCCCGCCGCCTCCCTCGCTCCCAACCCCGCCGCGCTGCAGCCCGACCGGCCCGCGCCGGCGCTCGTCCCGCCCGCCGCCGCCGGAACCAACACGGCGAACCGCCCCGCCGCGCCGCCGAAAAATCCGCCGCCCGCCGCGCGGTAGCCCCGCCCGCGGAACGCCGGTCCGGGCGGGGGCGGCCCGCCGCCGCGCCCGTTTCGGCGCGGCGCTTTCCCTTGCCTCGTCCCGGCGGGTGTGATTTGCTCCGCCGCGAATCGCCCGTTTGATTGATGAGCCAGAACGCAGCGCAACACCGGTTTGAGCCCGCCATGAATTCCGCTTCCGAAGATCCCCTTTCCCGCCGCGAATTCATTCGGCGCGCGGCCGCCGTCACGGCCGGCTGGGGGGGCGTTTCCGCCGCCGCCGCGCCGCCCTCCCGGCGCACCGCCACGGACCTCGTGCCGCTGGGACGCACCGGCCTCCGGTGCAGCCGGCTGGGCATCGGCACCGGCAGCCACAGCGGGCGGGTGCAATGCGCGCTGGGTCACGAGGGCTTCAACCGCCTCCTCCGCCACGCCTACGACCGGGGCGTGCGCTTCATTGACACCGCGCAGAGCTATCGCACCCATTCCTGGATCCAACCCGCCATCAAGGGGCTCCCCCGGGAGAACCTTTTTCTTCAAACCAAGATTTCCGGCAACCCGGAGGACCCCCTGCGCGTGATGGACCAGTTGCGGCGGGAGCTGGGCACCGATTATCTCGACAGTCTGCTGATCCACTGCGCCACCACGCCCGATTGGGACCAGAGCCGCCGGCGCGCCATTGACGCCTTGGCCGAGGCGCGGTCGCGCGGCTGGGTGCGCGCGGGCGGGGTTTCCTGTCACAGCCTGCCGGCGCTCAAACGGGCCGCCTCGCTGGACTGGGTGCGCGTCAATCTCGTCCGGCTCAATCCCCAGGGCGTGCTGATGGACACGCCGGAGCCGCGTTGGAACGCTCCCAGCGGCGCCCGGCACGTGCCGCCCGTGGTGCGGGAGGTCCGCCGCATGCAGGCCAACGGACACGGCGTGATCGGCATGAAGATCATCGGCGAAGGCCGCTTCACCGATCCCGACGCGCGCGAGAAATCCATCCGGTGGGTGATGAAGAACCGTCTTGCCGACGCCGTGGTCATCGGCTTCAAAAGCGCCGCCGAAGTGGACGAGGCCATCGAACGCATCAACCGCGCCCTGGCGGAAGCCTGAGCCCCCGCCCCGATTTGAAACCCATGAACGGTCGCGAACGCATCCTCGCCTGTCTGGCCGGCCGGCCCACCGACTGCCTGCCGCTGATGCCCATCACCATGATGTTCGCCGGCGATCAGGCGGGCATCACGTACGGCGATTACGCCCGGGATCACCGGCTCCTGGTCGAGGCCCAGTTGCGCACGGCGGAAAAGTTCGACTTCGACTACGTGTCGGTCATCTCCGACCCCGCCCGGGAGGCCGCCGATCTCGGAGCGAAGATCGAGTACTTCCCCAACCAGCCGCCCGCCATCGTCGAGACCGAGGCGCGATTGGGCGACAAGGCCGGGCTGGCCCGCCTGCAACCGCCCGATCCCCACGCCCCCGGCAGCCGGATGCTCGACCGCGTGCAGGCCGCCGCGCTGTTCAAGGAAAAGGTGGCCGGGGAGAAGCTCATCGAGGGCTGGGTGGAGGGGCCCTGCGCGATGGCCGCCGACCTGCGCGGCATCAACACCCTGATGATGGATTTCTTCGACGATCCCGGTTTCGTGCGCGACCTCTTCACGTTCGTGGTCGAGATGGAACTGCGCTTTGCCCAAGCCCAGATCGAGGCCGGCGTGGATCTTGTGGGGGTGGGCGACGCCGCCGCCTCGCTGGTGGGGCCGGCGATTTACGAGGAGTTCGTGTGGGCGTTCGAGAAGAAGCTGGTGGACGGGCTGCACGCCCTGGGCACGAAGGTGCGGCTCCACATCTGCGGCAACACCCGCCCCATCCTTGCCGGCATGGGACGGCTGGGCTGCGAGATGGTGGACCTCGATTACCCCTCGCCGGTGGCGGAAGGCCGCGCCGCGATGGGGCCGGAGCAGGTCCTGCTGGGCAACCTGCACCCGGTGCAGGTCGTGCGCGACGGCACGCCGGAAGGCATCCGGGCCGCTCTCGCCCAATGCCATCGCGAGGCCGGCCCGCATTTCATCGTCGGCGCCGGGTGCGAAATCCCCCGCGGCACCCCTGACGCCAACGTGCGGGCCCTCACCGATTACGCCCGCCAGCACACGCCATGAAGCGGCCGTCTTGGGGTTGTCGGAAGTCGGGGGGGCGCGCCGGACGGGCGGCGAAGGCGCCGGCGCGCGGCGCGCGGCGGAAATCCGAATCCCGAATTCCGAATTCCGAAAGGGAAATCAGGGCGTCGCGGAGTTCCGCCTTTTTGAAGATGCTTCCTTTGAGGATTGCGTCCAGTGTAGCGCAGGCTGGCAGCCTGCCGTTTCGCAGCTTGGCAAGCTGCGATCGCATTTGTTGCCGACGCCGGCTGCCAGCCGGCGAAACAGCAGCGTGCCACGCTGCGCTACCGATACGAAACACTCCCCCAAACTTTTTTTCGGATTTCGGATTTCGAATTTCGGATTTCTCCCGATGACCTCTCCTTCCGCCCAACCTTCCGACCGCCTCGCCGCCCGCATCATGTGGGGGATGGTGCTGGGCTTGGGCGTGGGACTGGCCGTGCGGGTGGGCGTCAGCGCCGCGCCCGCCGCCCGGGCGGCCGCGCAATGGGTGGCCGAGGAGGCGCTCGATCCCTTCGGCCAGATCTTCCTGCGCACCCTCTTTTTCATCGTCGTCCCGCTGGTGTTCGCCTCGCTGACCCTGGGCGTGGTGCAACTGGGCCGGCTCGACAAACTGGGGCCGCTGGCCGGCCGGACCTTCCTCATCTTCGCCCTCAACATGGCGGTGGGCGTGGGATTGGGCCTGCTCATCATGAACACCGCCCAGCCGGGCAAACGGCTCGACGAAAGCACCCGACAGGAACTGGTCGAACGCTACAGCGGCGCGGCGGAGCAGGCGGTCACCCGGGCCGAGGAGCGCCCCCGCCTGACCTTCCGCAACCTGGTCGAGATGTTCATGCCGCGGAACCTCCTGCTGGCGGTGGTGAACTTTCAAATCCTGCCGCTCATCGTGTTCGCGCTGCTGGTCGGGGCGGCGGGCACCCAGTTGGACGACCAACGACAAGGGGTCGTGCGCGAGGCCCTCGCCATCATGGTGGACCTGTCCACCCGGATCGTCCGGTTCGCCATGTGGCTCGCCCCCTTCGCCGTGGGGGCGATGATGGCCAGCCTGGTCATCAAGCTGGGCCTGGACATCCTTCGCGCCCTGGCCCTCTTCGTCGGCTGCGTGCTGGGCGGCATTTTGCTGCACCTGTTCGGCACCATGACGCTCTGGATCAAATACCTCGGCAAACGACGGCCCGCCGACTTCTTCCGGGCCATCCGCGTGGTGCTGGTGACCGCCTTCTCGACCAGCTCCAGCAGCGCCACGCTGCCCACCACCATCGCCGTCGCGCGTCAGAACCTCGGGGTCTCCGCCAGCACCGCCGGGTTCGTCCTGCCCCTGGGGGCCACCATGAACATGAGCGGCACCGCCCTCTACGAAGGGTGCGTCATCCTGTTCATCGCCCAGGCCTTCGGGGTCGAGCTGTCCCTGTTCAGCCAGTTCACCCTGCTGATTCTCACCGTGCTCAGCGCCGTGGCGGTGGCCGGCATTCCGGGCGCGTCCATTCCGGTGATGATCGGTCTGCTGGTCAGCTTCGGCATCCCGGCCGACGGCATCCTGCTGATCCTCGGCGTGGACCGCCTGCTCGACATGGCCCGCACCGTCCTCAACGTCGGCGCCGACCTCGTCACCGCCTGCATCGTGGACCGCTGGACCGCCCCGCCCGGCGGGGATTTTTCGCCTGACGCCCCCGTTTCCGCGAGGGCCTGATTTTTTTCCGGCGGCGGGGCGTTGCCGCCGGGGAGCCCCCGTGCCGGTCACCCGCGCCCGCTGAAAAACTCTTCCCGGCGAACCCGCCCCTCGCCGGAAAACGGCCTTCCCCGCAAATCCGGCTCGACCCTTCCGCGCCGGGCCGGGATAGTCCGGGGCGGCGAAAACAGCGCATGAAAAAGAAGACAGCGTACGCGGCGGCGGGGGTGGACCTGGCCCTCGGCAACCGGGTGAAGGAAGATTTGCCGGCCCTCCTGGCGGCCACGAAACGACCGGGCGTGCTCGGCAAGGTGGGCGGGTTTGGCGGTTTGTTCGCGCTCGACACGCGACGTTACCGGCAGCCGGTGCTGGTCAGCAGCGTGGACGGCGTGGGCACCAAGCTCAAGGTGGCCTTTGCCGTGGGCCGGCATGACACCATCGGCCGGGATCTGGTAAACCACTGCGTCAACGACATCGTCGTGCTGGGGGCGGAGCCGCTCTTTTTCCTCGATTACCTCGGCGCCGGAAAACTCGAGCCGGCCGTGTTCACCGCCATCGTGAAGGGGTTCGCCCAAGGCTGCGCCGAGAACCGCTGCGCGTTGATCGGCGGCGAGACCGCCCAGATGCCCGGCTTTTACGCGCCGGGCGAATACGACGTGAGCGGCACCATCGTGGGGGTGGTGGAAAAGGCGCGGATGCTCGACGGCAAGGGCATCCGGGGCGGCGACGTGATTCTGGGACTGGCCTCGAACGGGCTGCACACCAACGGTTATTCGCTGGCCCGGCGGGTCCTGTTCGAGCAGATGAAGTTGAAACCCGGTCAGCGGGTGGCGGAGCTGGGCCGCACCGTGGGCGAGGAATTGCTGCGGGTCCATCGCAGCTACGGCCCGCTGCTTCTGCGCCTGCTGAAACGCTTCAACCCGCCGGACGCCCCGCGCGCGATCAAGGGACTGGCGCACATCACCGGCGGCGGTTTCGTGGACAACGTTCCGCGCGTGCTGCCGAAGCGCTGGGACGCCGTCATCCGCAAGGGCACATGGGACGGCCAGCCGGTCTTCGATCTCATCCAGCGGGGCGGCCGGGTGGCTGAGGCGGAGATGTACCACGTCTTCAACATGGGCATCGGCATGACGCTGATCGTGGCGGCGGATCGGGCCGACGCCGTCCGGCGGGCCGTCCGGCGCGCCGGCGTGGACGCGTGGCTCATCGGCGAAATCACGCGCGGCACCGGCCGCTGCCGGGTGGAGTGAGCCGCGGGAAAACACGCGGCACCCTCCCGGCAAACCGGCGCCCCCGGCCGGTCGTTTCCCGGCAGGCTTTCGGAGGCCCCGCTCCTTCCTCACTCCGCGGCCGCCGCCGAATGATTTTCTGATTTTCGAGGCCAAGTGCCCCCGGAGAATCAGGGGCGTTTCAACCAGCCCTGGCTGCGGAGCCAGTCGGTGGCCCGATCCGGCCAGGTGGTGAGGGGATTTTCCGTCCGGCGCAAACCGTACCCGTGTCCGCCCGCGGGATAAAGGTGCAGCTCCACCGGGACTTTTTGCCGCAGCAACGCCCAGGTGTAACCGAGCGCATTCCACGGTCCCACTCCGTCATCCGCCGCCATCACGATGAAGGCCGGCGGGGTGTGGGCGTCCACCGGCAGCAGCGGGGAAAGTTCGAGGCTGTTCTTCTCGCGCGTGAGGTAGGCGGGGTAGATCAGGAGTGAAAAGTCCGGCCGGCATGATTGCGCGTCGGCGGCGTCCACGGTGGGGTAGGTGCGTTGGCGGTACTGGTTGCTCAGCACGGCGGCCAGATGCCCGCCCGCCGAGAAGCCCAAAACGCCGATGCGGTGGGGGTCAATCCCGAATTCGCCGGCCCGTTGCCGCAGCATGCCCATGGCGCGTTGCGCGTCCTGCAACGGCGCGGCGTGCGGCTCGCGGTCCTTCCGGCGCGGCACGCGGTATTTGAGCAGCGCCCCGGTGACGCCGATCGAATTGAGCCATTCGCACACCTCGGTCCCCTCCAGGTCCCACGCCAGAATGTGGTAGCCGCCGCCGGGACACACCAGCACCGCCGCGCCGGTGTTCCGGTCGGCGGGCGCGGGATAAATCGTGAGAGTCGGCCGCGACACGTCGCCCAGCCGGGTGACCCGCCGACCGGCCACCCGGCGGCCGTCCGGCTTGGTGGTGTCGTGTTCCGGTCCCAGCGTCTCCGTGTCGCCCGGCGCGCGCCCGGGCCAGAGGGGGAAGGAAGCCGCCGCCCGCGGCGCGGCGCAAGCGGTTCCGCCCAGCGCCATGCTCCATCCCAGAAGAAGTGCCGTGTATTTCATGGCGTCATGCAATCGCACTCCGGCGCGCAAGGCGACTTTTTTCCGCGCGCGAACCGGGAAGCCGCGGCCCGGGAGGGGGGGCTCCGCGGGCGGCGGCTGTTTCGAGGAGGGGCGGAATCCGTGCCCGCCTTCCTCGCCGCGGGCTTCAGCGGACGAGGTCCCAGCTCCGGGCGCGCAAAATCTGAAAATCCGCCTCCGTCGGAAGCGGAACGAGGGTCTCGAACTCGATGCCGGAGGCGTCATTGGTGGCGAGGCGCGTCCAGTGACACCAGTCCGCCGTGCCCTCCACGAGAATGCGCCGGCCGCGCGGTTTGCGTCCGGTCAGGCGCACCCCGCCGGGGGCGGCCCGGGCCGGTCCCAGTTCGATGTGATCGGGACTGTCAGCGCCGTGGCGGAACAGGAAGGGCGTGCTGAACCAGCCGAGCCCGCCGCGGGCGTCCCGCGCCGCCACGCTCACAAAGGCGGCCAGCGGCCGTTCCGGCGGCAGGGTCACCGTGAAACGGGCGGGCGTCACCTCCAGGCGGGTCCGCGTCCAGGTGCGCAGCGACCACGGCCCCGTGTTGGTGGTGACGCACAGGTACACCCCTTCGAGCGGGCCGGCGGCGTCCACCGCGCAGGTGAGGCGGGTTTCGGTTTCCGCCAGCAACCGGACCCGCGGCGGGGCGGGCGCGCCTTTGAGGTGGTGATCCAGAAACCAGTTCACCTCCACCTCGGTGTGGGGCCAGCGCCAGAAGTCGCCGTGGTTCATGTCGGGGCGCAACGCTGCCTGCTTGTCGCCGCCGCACACGTCCCACGAATGCCGCTGGCTGTCCGGCGGAAAAAACGGATCGTTCGCGCCCACTTGAAACAGGAACGGACAGGTGACCCCGGGCAGAAACGCGCCCGGGTCCAGCAGCGCGTTCCATTGCGCCGCGCGCCGGCAATCCATCGGGGGCAGGAACTGGAGCCAGAAGCTGTCTTCCAGCAGAAACCCGCAGCCGTACACCGCCGCCGCCGCCCGCAGGCGCGCGTCCACGCCGGCCACCAGACAGGCGGCGAAACCGCCCCAGCTCAGGCCGTTGACGGCGATTCGTTCCGGGTCCACGCCGGGCTGGGCGGCCAGCAGGGAATGACCGAGCAGGGCGTCGGCCACCGCGTGATACACCCAGCCGTTGCGGGGATTGTCCCACGGAAACGGTCCGAAGATGTTCAGGGTGCGCAGCGGCGGCCCGCCGTCCGGCAACGGCCCGTGCGGCCCCGCGCCGTTCAGGTCGAGGGCGATCGCCGCGCAGCCCCGGGCGAGCCAGTATTTCACCCAGTCCCGCGAGGCGTTCTGGCCGTAGCCGTGCAGCAACACCACGCCGGGGACCGGTCCGGCGGGATGTTCCGGCACGCCCAGATACGCGAAAACCCGCGTGGGCCGGGCGAGATAGATTTCGCCGGTGAAACAGACCTCGCGCACGCCGTCCGCCTCCGCCCCCCATTCATGGTCCGGCACGCGCGACAGCGCCGCGACATCCCACAATCCCGTGAACCGCGCCGGGGCGTCCGCGCCCCGGACGAGGGCGATTCCCGCCGCGACCAGCAACGCTCCCCGGCCGATTTTCCGGGCCGTCCGGCGGGCGGGATTTTTTCCCGGCGACGTGTTCATGGGGCGTTTATGGAACGCGGCCACCGGCTTGCCAAGCCCGGCGTGGACATGGCCCTCCTCCCCGCCGCGGCCGCAACCGCCTTCCCGCCCCGGAAGCTTCAGGTCGCCGGGATGGAGCGCTGCGCGAGGAGCGCGAGGAGGAAACAGGCGAGAAAAGCCGGGGCGGCGGAGGGATTGCCGGCCACCGCCAGCAGGTCCACGATTACCATGCCCGCCAGCAGGCCGGACACGGTGAAGGCCGGATTGCCGGCGGGACGGCGCAGGAGGTGGTGCAGGAAAGGCAGCGTCCACAAAATCAGCAGCAGCGCCACGGCCATGGCGTGCTCCCACGCGCGCCCTTCGTTGGCGAACCACGCCAGCGCCGGCGGGAGCGCCAGCAGGCTCAGGGGCCAACGGGGCGGGGGCGTGTCGCCGGTCTCATGTCGGGCGATCAGGCTCAAACCCGTCACGTAACCCGCCAGGGCCAGGGCGCTCCAGAGGCTCAGCCCGGTGATGCCGCCCGCCGCCGCGGCGGCCAGGAGATACAACAGCAGCCGGCAGCCGGCGATGAAGCCCACCGCCAGGGCGGTGCGTTTGTGCAGGGCGTTGTACGCCAGCACGAATCCCACAAGCAGCAGGCTCAAAAGCGCGGAGCCGCGTCCCAACAGGACGAGCGTCGTGCCGCCGAAGGCCAGCAGGCCCAGTCCCCATTGCCGGACCCGCCCCGCCGCGATGGCGCCCGACGGGATGGGGCGGGTGGGGCGGTGTTGTCGGTCGAATTCCGCGTCGAATACGTCGTTCAGGAACATCCCGCCCAGATACACCGCCGTGGCCCCGAGCGTGAGGGCGAGGAAGCGTTCGACCGGACCGCCGCCGCCCAGCAGCCAGCCGGCCAGGCAGTTGGACCATACCGTCGGCAGGTTCGACACCCGCCCCAGCGTCGCGAAAACGCGCCAGCGGGAGGGCGGGGAATCAGCGGGCAGGGCGGGCATGGAAGCGAGGGAACGGAGGAAAAGTTCCGGACGCGGCGACAAAAGAGGGGGGGGCACGGGGCGCCCCCCCCTCCGGCGCGTGGGGACTCAGATTTTGACCCGGAACTCCTCGCCGCGTTTGAGCGAGCGGGCGAAGGCGGCCAGCAGTTGCGGGATTTGTTCGAGGTCCTTCAGGTTCACCACCTCGACGGGCGAGTGCATGTAGCGGTCCGGCAGACTGACCAGGCCGCTGGGAATGCCGCCGCGCGTCCAGAAGATGGCGTCGGCGTCGGTGCCGCTGGTGCTGGAGGGGGCCTCGAATTGCAGGGGGATTTTCTCCTTGCGGGCGACCTTTTCGATGCGGGCCACCACTTCGGGATGACTCGATCCGCCCCGGGTGACGGCGGGGCCGCGGCCCAGTTTGATGTCGCCGTGGAGGGCCTGGCTCACGGTGGGATAATCGGTGGCGTGGGTGACGTCCACCACCAGGGCCACGTCCGGCTGGAGCGAGTAGGCGATCTGCCGCGCGCCGAACAGGCCGGTCTCCTCCATGATGTTCGAGACCGCGCACACCTCGGCCTTGAGCGCGGAACGGTGCGGGTGGAGGAGGCGCAGGGTTTCCGCCACGGCGAAGGTGCCGATGCGGTTGTCGAAGGCGCGGGCCACGGCGAGGTCGTTGCGCAACAGCTCGAACTGGTCCTCCAACGTCATGGGATCGCCGATCTGGACGAGCTTCAGGGCCGCTTCCCGGCTGCTCGCGCCGATGTCCACGAACAGGTCGCCCCATTCGGGGACCTTGCGCTCCTTGCCCTTGACGAGGTGGAAGGCCACGTTGCCCACGACGCCCTTGACGGGGCCTTTGCGGGTGTGGATGACCACCCGTTGCGCCTTGCTGATGGCGGGATCCACGCCCCCCATCCGCCGCACCCAGAGGAAGCCCGCCTTGTCGATGTGGCAGACGGTCATCGAGATTTCGTCGGCGTGGGCGGCGAGCATGAGCCGGGGCGAACCGCCCGGGTTCAGCACGGCCACGCAGTTGCCGTGGGCGTCGGAGAAGGTCTTGTCGGCGTAGTCCTGGACGTAATCCATCCACACCCGCTGGCCCCGGGCCTCATGGCCGGTGGGGCTGGGGGTGTTGGCCAGCGTTTGGAGGAATTGAAGCGATTTCTTGCGCATGCCCCGAAGTATGCCGGTCGGAAGAGCAGGGGAAAGCCCGAAAACCGAAATCACCCCCGCGGCCGCCGGGTTGAGGAGGGACCAAAAAGAAGGAGCGCGGGCATCCTGCCCGCCCGCCAGAACCCTCCGCCCATTTCGACACCCACAAGCGCCGGGGCCGGGGACCCCGGCCTGCAAGGCTGGCCGCGTGACGTCCCCGCTGTAGGCTGGCTGCCCCCGGCCGGCGGGGAGGCTGCCGCTTCCTCACCTCGGCGGCTGCGAGGGAAGGACGGGAAATGAAAGCAGGCAGAGGCCTGCCGCAGTCCAAAACACTGGCGCGAAGGCGGAAGCTCCTTTTCGGATTTCGGGATTCGTATTTATTTCGGGCCTTCGGCTCCTCGGTTCCTCG
>CAZRPT010000007.1:0-16047 GCA_964601985.1 uncultured Verrucomicrobiota bacterium | reverse complement strand
GGACGCCATCGTCATGCTGGGCGGGATGTTGAGTCCCTCGACGAATGACGTGTTTGGGATGCAGTTTTCTTTCACCGTGGATCGCGCCATCGCCGCCGCCGAACTGGTCCGGCAGGGCAAGGCGGAGAATCTGGTGCTGGGCGGGGGCGGCTGGGAAAACGGCCCGCCCGGAGTGGTGGAAAGCGACCTGCTCCTGCCGTGGCTGCGCGCGTGGAAGCTGACCCCGAAAAGGGTGTTTCAACTGCGCGGCTGCCTCAACACCCACGACGAAGCGCTCGCCACCCGGAAGCTTGCTGACGAACACGGCTGGAAACGGATCATCCTGGTCACTTCGGCGGCCCACATGCGGCGGGCCGAAGGGGTGTTTCGACGGGCGGGGTTGGACGTGATTTGTTTCGCGGCGGATTTTTCCGGAATGGCGGCGTTGAAGATCTACGGCGAATGGCAGGTGTTGCCCTCCGCCGGAGCGCTCAACGGCTTCGACAACTGGCTGCACGAGGTGGTCGGCTACTCCGTGTACCGCTGGCGGGGCTGGATCGAGTGAACCCCGGCGGGCCGGGCGGATTTTCCGGCTTTCGCGGGCCGGGCGTCCGAACGGACCGGGCTGATTTGCCCTTCGGCGCGTTCCGTGGATTGACCTGTCCGGGGAAATGCCTGAATCTCCCTTTCTCATGCGTGCAAAGCGAAGTTTGTGTGGGTGCTTGTCGGTGGGGGCGCTGGTGATCGCGTTGACGGCGGCGGCCGGGGAATCCCGCCCCATCTCGTTGGAGGACTGCATTCAGTTGGCGCTGGAGCACAACCTCGACGTGCGAATCCAAAAGCTCGCGCCGGACGTGGCCCGGTTCGACCTCAACAGCAGTCTCGCGGCCTATGATCCCCGGTTCACCGCGCGGGCGAACGTGTCCAAACGCAACTCGCCGGCCGGCGTGGACCCGCAAAACCGCCCCTATCCCGCCAGCAGCGACTCGACCAAGGACTTTTCGCTGGGGTTGCAGGGGTTGCTGCCCACCGGCCTCAGTTACACGCTGACCGGGACGACGTCCGACAGCGACCTGGTCAATTACGGCGTGCCGTTCAGCAATGCCCGGACATTTGCCGGGATCAGTCTGTCCCAGCCGATCCTGCGCAACTTCTGGATTGACGGCCCGCGCCTCAACATCGCCCTCTCGCGCAACCAGCTGCACATCTCGCGGTTGCAGCTCGAAGCGCAGCTGATCAACACCATCACCCAGGTGGAGCTGGCCTATTTCGAGCTGATCGCCGCCCGCGAAACGGTGAAGGTGCAGGAAAAAGCCGTCCAACTGGCGGAACAGCTCTGGAAGGAAAACAAGAAACGGGTGGCCGTGGGCGTGATGGCGCCGCTGGACGAAAAGCAGGCGGAATCGCAACTGGCCGCCACCCGGGCGGCCCTGCTGGGCGCCCGCAACAACGTCTCGTTGCGCCAGAGCGATCTGAAGGCGCTGTTGGACGACCGGTTTTCCGAGTGGTACAGCGTGGAGCTGATCCCCACCGAAAAGCTCGAAGCCACCGCCCACACGTTCAGCCTGGCGGACAGCTGGTCCAGGGGGCTGACCCTGCGGCCGGACCTGCAACAGGCGAAGACCGAGCTGGAGAACCGCAACATCACGCTCAAATACCGCAAAAACCAGGTGTATCCGCAGTTGGACCTCGTGGGATCCTACGGACTTTCCGGCAGCGCCCGGGAAGTGAGCGCGTCCTACGATCAGCTCACGGACGGGGACGGCTACAACTACTCGGTGGGGCTGGTCTTCAGCATGCCCCTGAGCAACCGGGACGCCCGCAACCGCCGCCGGGCGGCGCAGGCCGACGTGGAATCGGCGCTGCTCCGGCTCAAGCAGCTCGAACAGCAAATCATGGTGCAAATCCACGACGCCGTGGCCCAGGCCCGCACCAGCTACGAACAGGTGGAGGCCACCCGGGCGGCGGTGGATTACGCCCAGCAGGCCCTGGACGCGGAGCAGAAAAAGCTGGAAAACGGCAAGAGCACCAGCTTCCAGGTGTTGCAGCTCCAGCGCGACCTCACGGCCCGTGAATCCGAGCACATCCGGGCGGTGACGGATTTCAACGCCGCGCTGGCCCGGCTGGCCCAGGCCGAGGGCTCCACACTCGAACGCCACCACATTCAGTTCAACCCGGAAGGCTGATTTTTCCGCGAAGGGGAGGCGGTTTGCCGGAAAAGGGGCAGCGGCGGGCGGGGCGCGCGGCGTCCTCCGGCGCGGGAAAAACGCCCGTCTGCGGGGCGTGGATTGCCCCGGCGCGGCCGTCGCCGCCGGCCGGCCGGCGGGGCGGGAAGGAATGCCGGGCCGAAGAAGGGCAGGGGAGGGGAGGCCGCCGCCCGCGGGGGGGGCGGAGTTTTCCGGCGGACGGCGAAAACGGGGTCCGGCACGCGGGGCGACGCTTGATTCCCGGAGGGATTTTGCGCCACATTAAGCGCGGAAAATGAGCACCGGCCCAAACGTCATTCTCGGAGTCACCGGTTCCATTGCCGCGCATCGGGCGGTGGACCTGGCCAGTTTGTTGACCCGGCGCGGGCTGGCGGTGCGCGTGGTGATGACGGCGGACGCCCAACGGTTCGTGACTCCGGTGCCGTTTCGGGCTCTCTCCCGGCATCCGGTGGTGACGGATTTGTACGATGACGAGGAGGGTTGGCGGCCCGCGCACATCCGGCTGGCGGACGAGGCGGACCTGCTGCTGGTGGCGCCGGCCACGGCGAACTGGATCGCCAAATACGCGCACGGCCTGGCGGACGACGCCTTGAGCTGCGTGGCCCTGGCGCTCCGCCCGGAGGCCCGGGTGTTGATCGCGCCGGCGATGAACGGCCGCATGTGGGCGCATCCGGCCACGCGGGCCAACGTGGCCGCGCTCAAGGCGCGCGGCGTGGAGTTCATCGGGCCGGAGGAAGGCCGGCTGGCCTGCGGCGACGAAGGCCGGGGCCGGCTGGAGGACATCAACCAAATCGCGGACAGGGCACGGGCGTTGCTCTCCTGACCGCCCGGAACCAGGCGCGTGAACGCTCCCTCCGCCAACCCGCCGCCGTCCAAGCCCGAGGTCTCCTTCATCGGGCAGCTGCTGAAGTTCACCTCCACCGATCCGGAGGGGGACGCGTGGCGGGTGTACCGGTTCGAGCGCGACATCATTCTGGCGGTCAAGGCGCTCGTGCTGCCCCTCCTGTTTTACTACCTCTTTTTGACCAACTGGATGGAGGAGCCGCCGTTGATTCACCGCGCGGCCTTCGGCGAGAGCGCCTGGCGGGTGGCGCACCGGGTGATTCAATACGCTTTTCTGCTCTATCTGGCGGTGAACATCGCCACGGCTTTTCTCCTGCTGGGGATGCGGAGCGCGCGGGATTTGTCCACGGGCCTGTTGCAGGGGATCGTTTTCGGCGTGAACCTGCTGGACGCGGTGTTTCTGGGGGGGCTGGTGCTGGTGACGGGCGGGCTGGAGAGCACGCTGTTCTGGCTGTTTCCGTTTCTCATCGTCCGCAACGCCCTGAGCGTGGCCGCGCCCACGCCCCAGGTCATCCTGAACCTGCTGACCACCGCCTCCTATGTGGTGGCGATTCTTGTTGCCTCGCTGATCGCCCGGCGGGACGCCTTGTCGGCGGCCAGCACGGGGGTCTTGTCGGAGGTCGCCTCGCCGTGGGGGGCGAGCTTCTATCTGCGGGTGGGATTGTTGCTCACGATCGCGGGCTGGCTGCTGGGTCTGCGCATCCTGCTCGAACGGCAGCAGCGGCAGGCGGAGGAGCAGACCGAGATGATGGTGCGCAGCGAGCAGCTGCACGCCACCGGCCGGCTGGCGGCGGAGATCGCCCACAAGCTCAAGAACCCGCTGGCCATCATCAACAACGCCTCCTACACCCTCCAACGCACGGTCAAGGAGGGCAAGGGCACCATCACCCAGCAAATCCAGATCATCCGCGAGGAGGTGGACCGCTCCGACCGGTTGATCACCGAGCTGATGGGATTCGCCCAGCTCGCCGAGGGCCGGGTGGAACGGGTGGACGTGCGGGAGGAAATCGAGCGGGCCATCCAGCAGGTCTTCCCGGAGGCCGTGAAGTACGAGGTGAACATTTACCGCGACTACGGCGCCGGCGTGCCGCCCCTGCTGCTCCAGCGCAATCACCTGGCCGAGACCCTCGTGAACATCCTGCACAACGCCCGCGAGATCATGAAAGGCCGGGGCAACCTCTGGATTCGCACCCGGACCACCGGCGAGCAGACGGTCGAGATCACCATCACCGACGACGGACCGGGCATCGCCCCGAACCAGATTCACCGGATTTTCGAGCCTTACTTCACCACCCGCGAAAAGGGCAGCGGCCTCGGCCTGGCCATCGCGAAACACAACGTCGAGATTTACGGCGGCCAGTTGCGGGTGGAATCCGAACTTGGAAGAGGCAGCAGCTTCATCTTAGAGTTCCCGTTCCGGTCCATGATGCGACTGCGCAAATGAGCGAAAAACTGCCACCCCTGCTTTTCGTTGATGACGAAAAGAACATGCGCCGCTCCTTCGAGGCCATCATGGCCGAGGAGGGCTACGACGTGGTGACGGTGGAATCCGCGGAGGACGCCCTCAAGGAGATCAAGAAGCAGGAATTCTTCATGGTCATCACCGACGCCCGCCTGGGCGGCATGAGCGGTTACGAGCTGATCAAGAAGGTGGCCGCCCTGCGTCCGGAACTGCCGGTCCTGATGATCACCGCCTACGCCACCCCCAAGCTGGCGGTCGAGGCCATCCAGTCCGGCGCCATTGACTACCTGGCCAAGCCGTTCGCGCCGGAGGAGCTGCTCCACGCCGTGACCCGCTGCGCCGAACGCTACCAGCTCCTCCAGGAAAACGCCGCCCTCCGCGCCCGCAGCGGAGACCTGTATTCCCTGGACCAGATCATCGGCGAATCCCCGAAGATGCAGGCCCTGCGGAAGCTGATCCGGACCGTCGCGCCCACCGACGCCACGGTGCTCATCCTGGGCGAGAGCGGCACCGGCAAGGAGCTGGTGGCCGGCGCCCTGCACAGCCTGAGCAAGCGCCGCGACCAGCCCTACATCCGCATCAACTGCGCCGCCATCCCCGAGACCCTCCTCGAAAGCGAGCTGTTCGGCCACGAAAAGGGCGCCTTCACCGGGGCCGTGAAACAGAAGATCGGCCGCGTCGAGGAGGCCGACCAGGGCACCATCTTCCTGGACGAGATCGGCGACATGAGCCGTCCCCTGCAGGCCAAGCTGCTGCGTTTCCTCGAGGACGGCAGCTTCACCCGGGTGGGCGGCAACGAGGAACGCCGCGTGGACGTCCGGCTCATCGCCGCCACCAACCGCGACATCGTGGCCGCCATCCGGCAGAACGCCTTCCGCGAGGATTTGTTCCACCGGCTCAACGTGGTGCAGTTCCAGCCGCCGCCCCTGCGCGAGCGGGGCGGGGACATCCTCCTGCTGGCGGAGCATTTCCTGAAACAGTTCGCCACCTCGATGAACAAGCACCTGCGGGGCATCAGCCCGGAAGCCCGGCAATGCCTGCTGGACCACACCTGGCCCGGCAACGTGCGCGAGCTGCGCAACGCCATGGAACGCGCCGCCATCCTCGAAACCCAGCCGATGGTGCAGGTGACCAGCCTGCCGAATTTCAATCTCGAAGCCCGCCTCCAGCGGGGCGACACCGAAATCCTCCTCTCCGAGGGCTCGATTGACGAACATCTGGAGGCCTACGAGCGCCGCCTCATCCGGCGCGTGCTCGAAGCCACCGATTACAACCTCACCCACGCGGCCGAGCAATTGAAGCTCTCCCGCCACGGTCTGCGCCAGCGCCTCCAGCGGCTGGGTATCGAGGCCCGTGAGGACGGGACCCCGGATGCCGACCGCGAAGCCTCCGCCCGCCGATGAATCCCGCCTGCCGCGTCTTTTCCGGAGTGTTTGCCGAGATCAAGCCGATCCTCCCCACCGGCTCGGGGCTCGGCACTGAAATCCTCGTCCTTTCCGCGGCGGGCCTGATTCTGGTGGTGCTGCTTTTGCTGTGGGCGCGCTTCTGGGTGCTGCGAAAAAAGAAGCGGAAAAAGCGCAAACGCAAGCGCCGCCATCATCACCGCACCCCTCATCATCGCGAACCGGCGCCCGAACCAGAGGTTGAACCGGTGGCGGAAGTGACGGAAGAACCCGCCGCGACGACGGAAGCCGGCACGGAAAAGACGGACGCGCCGGAATCCGAAAGCGGGGAGTCCCACTCCCATCGCCGCCGCCGCCGGATGCGCAAGAGCCACCGGCCCCGTTTCCCCACGCTGGCGGAAACCGGCGGTCTGCCGCCCCGGCGCGACGCGAACCAGCCCCCGGACACGCCTTGACGGACGTCGCGGTCAGCGAGGAGGTCACCCGCCGGAGCGCCTCGAACCTGGCGCTGGCCTTTGTCCTGCTGCCCCCCGACCGGCGGCGCGACATGGCTGCCCTGTACGCCTTTTGCCGCGAGGTGGACGACGTGGCCGACGAGGACACCCGCCCGGTGGCCGAGCGCCGGGAACTCCTGCGGGCTTGGCGGGAGGACGTCCGCGCGGCCTGCGAAGGCGGCGCCCCGCGCTTTCCGGTGAATCGCGAGCTCCAGCCGGTCATCGCTAGGCGGGGACTGCCGTTTACCTGCTTCGACGAACTCATCCGCGGCTGCGAAACCGACCTCGAACAAAACCGCTTCGCCGATTTCGCCGAACTGGAAACCTACTGCTACCGGGTCGCCTCGGTGGTGGGGTTGTTGAGCATCGAAATCTTCGGCTACCAAAATCCCGCCACCCGGGAGTACGCCGTGCATCTCGGCAAGGCGCTTCAGTTGACCAACATCCTCCGCGACGTGGCCACCGACGCCGCCCGCGACCACATCTACCTCCCGCTCGACGCCCTGCGCCGGTTCGGCGTGACCGAGGAGGAAATCCTCGCGGGTCGTTACAGCGACCGCTACCGGGCGCTGGCGGCCGCCGTGGCCGAACGCGCCGAGGGCTTTTACCGGGCCGCCCGTGAAACCCTGCCCGCCGAGGACCGCTCGTCCATGATTGCCGCCGAGCTGATGGGGGCGGTCTATTGGCGGCTCCTGCTGCGGTTGCGCCGGTGCGGCTTCGACGTGTTCACCCACCGTCGGGTCCGCCTGAGCAAGCCCCGCAAGGCGGCGCTGATTCTCTGGTTCTGGCTTCGTCACCGGCTCGGCGCCCGCGCCTCCGCCTATGGCCCCGCCGCCTGAGCAGCCCCGGCGCTTGATCGTCAACGCCGACGACTTTGGGCGTTCTCCCGACATCAACGAGGCGGTCCGCGCCGCCCATCGCGACGGCATCCTCACCACCGCCAGCCTGATGGTGAACGAGCCGCACGCGGCGGCGGCCGTCGAGCTGGCCCGCCACAATCCCCGCCTCGGCGTGGGGCTGCACCTGACCCTGCTTTGCGGTCGCGCCGCGCAAACGTCCGCGGAAGCGCCCGGCCTCGTGGACGCCGCCGGCCGGTTCGCCGACGCCCCCGTCCGCGTCGGGCTGCGCTACTTCTTCCGGCGCGACCTCCGGGCCGCGTTGCGGGCGGAAATCCGGGCGCAATTCGCCGCCTTCGCCGCCACCGGCCTGCCGCTGGACCACGTCAACGGCCACCTCAACCTCCACCTGCATCCGGTCGTGTTCCGGCTGCTGCTGGGCGAGCTGACCGGGCGCCCGCCCGCCGGCTTCCGGCTCACCCGTGACCGGTTCCGGCTCAACGCCCGACTGGCGGGCGGTCAGTGGGCCTATCGCGTCAGCCACGCGCTCATCTTCGGCCTGCTCAGCGCCCGTGCCCGACCACGCGTCCGGGCCACCGGCTGGCGCGCCACCGACACGGTGTTCGGCCTGCTCCAGAACGGGCGCGTGGACGAGGTCTTCGTGCTGCGGCTGCTGGCGGTCCTGCCCCCCGGCGATTCGGAACTTTACTCCCACCCCTCGCTCACGGAAGCTCGGCATGAATTCGCGGCGCTCGTCAGTCCGCGCGTGATTCAGGCGGTGCGGGAGCGCGCGATTCAATTGATTCGCTACCAGGATTTGTGATGCCGGAAAATCCCGAAATCCAAGATCCCAAAGAACCACTTCGGGCGCGCGGAATTTCATTCCGAAGGGCAATGCTCCGTGACGCCGCGATTTCCTTTTCGGGATTCGGATTTCGGAATTCGGATTTCCTTCGCCTCTTCGCTCCCTCGGATTTCGGATTTGCCTTGTCTCCCCGAACCGGCTCCTGCTCTTAGGCTGTTATGACCAAAATTCTGTTGATCCTCCTGACCGGCCTCATTCTTGAGGCCGTGGGCGTGGTGTATCTCAGCAAGGGACTCAAGCAGATCGGCGAAGTCCAGCGCGTCAGCGTGAGCGAGGTGGCGCGGGTCGTGAAGGCCGGCCTTGCCAATCCCTCCCTGCTCCTCGGCGTGTTTTTCGAGGCCCTCTTTTTCGGCTGTCTGCTGGTGCTGATGTCCCGCGGCGACGTCAGCTTCGTCTGGCCGCTCACCTCGCTGGGATTCGTGCTCACCACCCTCGCCGCGCACTTCATCCTCCATGAAACCGTTGTGCCCCTGCGCTGGGCGGGGGTCTGTCTCATTGTCCTCGGCGCGGGCCTGATCACTTGGACCGAGCAGGAAAAAACGCCTGCCGCGCCCGCTGCCGTCGTCCGCGGAGACAACACCGCTTCCTCCGGAAGCGGGGCGTCCGTCGCCGTTTCCGGTTCCGTCCGCGCCCGCCCTCGTTGAATCAGCCGTCCGCGGTGACTCGTCGCGCTCCCGCAACGACGAAAAGGCGGGCGGGGGGGACGGGGTCCGCCCGGACGAGGTTCGGACGGTTGGTCGGTCGTTGACGACAGCCGGGCGCGACGATACGTTGCAGACGGCCGATTCTTCTTTATATTCCCCCTTCATGGGGAAAGCGTTTATGAGCGAAGTTATTTTGAAACTGCGTTCCCGGGGGACAACCGGGGGAAGGAACTTGATCCGAGGCGGGGCGGTGCTTGCCGTCGGGCTGTTGCTGGGAGGGGGGCTTGGGGCCGCGCCATTGCAACCGACGGACTGGCGGAGGGATCCGGAGGACGGGTACGGAGGGCGTTCGGTCATCGAGAACGGCGCGATGACCTTCTGGACCGAGCTGCCTCTGGCGCCGTCGGGGGAGGACGAGGACGATCTCCAAATCTGGTATTACCGGGGTTTCGTGCCCCGTTCGGGGCCGTACAGCCTGCAAGCGCGGGTGCGGCTGCCGGAGACGTTGTTCGCCCTTCACGATCCGGACGCGGATCAGATTCCGTTGTACACCTTGGGGCTGGTGGCTTCGGGGTTGGAGGTGACCGACGCTGAGGAAAAGCCGCCCGTGCTGCGGGCCACGGTGGTGTACGCCGATCTGGCCGAGTTCGGGGTTTCCCGGGGGGACGTGGTGGTCATCTGGAAGGAGCAGGAGGACGGGGCGCCGCGATTCGTGCGCCTGGCCGGCGCGCCTCATCTGCTCGATTTGAAAATTGCTTACGACGGCATCGGGGAAGTGGGAATGTGGTACAAACAGGCGGCGGAGGACACCTGGCATTTGGCGGGCACGCAGGCGGTGCGGTTGCGGGACGGAAGCGACGCCCGGGCGGGGATCGGCGGGCAGTCCGGCAATTTGCTCGTGCCCAGGGGGCAGGGGGGCGCCATCGTTGATTTCCAGATGCAGTGCACGCCGCCCCGCATTACTTCGCTGGAGGGGCACTCTTGGCAGAACACATGGACCATCCGGTGGGAGACCGAGCCGGGCGCCACGTATTCGGTCTGGGGTTCGGCGGATCTGCGCGCGTGGGAGCCCGTGGGCTCATCGGTGGTGGGCACCGGTCAGGAGGCGTTTTTGATGCACCACCCGGGAGCGCCGGAATCCCACTACTTCTATCGTGTCCAGCGGGAATGAGGGGGAGGCGATCGGGTCCCGCCGCTGTTTCGTTCCCCCGCCGGGGCCTGACGGAACCGGCGGGTGGGGAAAGCGCGTCCGCGATCAGCGGGCGCCGCCTCCCCGGCAGGCGGGTCAGGCCATTCCCCGCCCGCCGGTGGAGAACGCGGAAGGCCGGGCAAGGCGAAGGACAGGGGAGGCGTCTTCGCGCATTTACAAAGCCGGCGGCACGTTGTAATGGTGGGCGGTGTGGTTTCGCGCTTTACTCCGGGTGCGCAAACTCAGTCCTTCAACGAATAAATCATGATGACTTCAACCGTGTTGCTTCAGTGGGGAATGATGGGCCCCGAGCTGCTCGCGATTCCTTTTTTCCTCCTCGGTCTGCTGGGCACCGTGTTCTGGCTGTGGATGCTGATTGACTGCCTGACCCGGAAATCCGCCGATGGCACCGAAAAGCTGATTTGGGTGCTGGTGATCATCTTCACCAACCTTGTTGGCGCCCTGCTCTATTTTTTCATTCAACGACCGAAACATCGCGGCGCCTGACGGGGGAATCCCGGGGCGACGCTCCAAGCTTGCGCGCCGGCGCGGGGTTCTCTTTACTCCGGCTGGGAAAAAAACGAAAACAACACACCGGTTTCCCGCGCCGTCGTTCGTTTGTCGGGGGGCGCGCGGGGATGATTTTGACACGAAAACAACACACCGTCATGAACCTCCAGCAAAATTTCTTGAATCCGCCATCCCGCCGCCGCTTCCGCCGGCCGCTGGGGCTGGCGTTGCTTTGCGGCGCGGCGCTGGCCGTCAATGCCGCCGACCCGGACAGCGTTGATCTCACCCCGAAATGGCCGGTGGGCCGGCGCCTGGTCACCCGGATCGTGGTGGATCAGACGCAGCAGATGCGTCAGGCGTCCGGCGCCTCCATGAACCAGCGGATCCGTCAGGAGCAGACCGTTGCCCTGGACATCCAGCGCCGGCTGGCCGACGGCGGCTACGTGGTGGGCTTGAAATTCCTGGCCATGAAAATGTCGGTCGGCGTGGGTGAGCGCATCCTGATGAACTACGATTCCGCCCAGCCGGAAAAGGCGTCGGCCTCGGCCGCCCCCTTGCGCGAGGCGATGAACAAGGTGTTTCAGGCCCACATCACCATGGAACTCGATCCCCGGGGCGAGGTGCGCAAGGTCAATGGTCTGAAGGAGATGTTGAGCTCCGTGCTCGGCGGTTCCAACGCCGGCGCGCAGATGCTCAAGGGCATGTTCAACGAGGAATCCATCAAACAGATGGGCGTCCTGCCGCAGGGGCTGCCGGGGCGGGTGGTGAAGCTCGGAGAAAGCTGGCCCTACGCGCTGGATTTGAAGATGGGGCCGCTGGGCCAGCTTCACATCGCCATGAAATACACCTTCCACGGGTGGGAGAACCGGGACGGGCGCCGCTGCGTCGTGCTTCGCTACGCCGGCACGCTCGCCAGCAAGGGCGCCGACCCCAACTCGCCGACCCAGATCAAAATCACCGACGGCCACATGGAGGGAACCTCCTGGTTTGATCCCCAAGCGGGATTGATGCGGGAGACCTCCGGCACCCAGACCATGAACATGCAGGTCTCGGCCATGGGGAAAAACGTGACCATGGTGATGCGCCAGAAGGTGTCCAACAAGCTGATCGGCGTGGAACCCATCCCGAAACCGTAGAGGCTTTGCGGGGGGAAGCGGTCCGGCTTCTCCTCCTCCTTTCCCCTTTCGCGCGAACGCTCATGGACACGAAGCAGCTTTCTTCCCGTTTGCGGGTGGCGTTGGGCGATCTGACCACTTTCGAAGTGGACGCCATCGTCAACGCGGCCAACACCACGTTGCTGGGCGGCGGCGGGGTGGACGGCGCGATCCATCGGGCGGCGGGACCGGAGTTGCTGGCCGAATGCCGCACCTTGGGCGGTTGTCCCACCGGCGAGGCCCGAATCACCCGGGGCTACCGGCTCCCGGCCCGCCACGTCATTCACACCGTCGGCCCGGTGTGGCGGGGGGGCGGCCACGGCGAGGAGGCGTTGCTGGCCTCCTGTTACCGGAGCAGCCTGGCGCTGGCGGAGGAGCACGGGTTGCGCACGGTCGCCTTTCCTTCGATCAGCACCGGCGCCTACCGCTTTCCGCTGGAACGCGCCGCCCGCATCGCCGTGCGGGAATGCTGGGATTTTCTGAGTCGCTCCGCGCGGCTCGAACAAATCTGGCTGGTGGGGTTCGACGAACGCACCGTCACGGCGCACCGCCGGGAACTGGATCGGGTGTTGCGGGAAAACGCGGTGGAATAATCCCCGTCAGCAACCGCTTTCGGCGGGGCCGGCGCCGGTCACCTTCCGCTTCCTTTCCGGTTTTGCGGGGAACCCGCCGATGGAACTGCACCCCTGCCAAAACGCCGAACCAGTGGGGCCGCTTCCCCCTGGAGGAACTGGGTATGAAGGAGCTGGCGCGCCGCGGCGGGGGGGCAAAAGACGGCGGGGGGCGTCGGCGGGTTGCGTTTTCGGGGGAAATCGGCCACAAGAAAGGGGCATGGCGGGCGAGCGAACATTTGACGAGGCATGAAGGCCGGCAAGCTTTATCGGCGATGGGCGAAGCAGGGCCTCCGGCTGGGCCGGCAGGTGCGCGAGCTGGCGGAGGCTTGCGCGGCGGAGGGCACGGCGGCGCGGATTCATGATCTGCGGGTGGCCCTGCGGCGGTTCCGCTTCTGGGCGCGGGTGGGCAAGCCGTGGTTGCCCCGGGGACCGCGGCGGCAGTTGGAGCGCTGGGGGCGTGACGTGGCCCGGCGCACCAGCCCGGTGCGGGACTGGGACGTGGCCGGCGACTGGTTGCGGGCGCAACGGGTCGGGGAAGCCGTCCTGACGGCATGGGCGCGCCGCCGCGCCCAAGTGTGGGGCGAGCAACGGGCGGGCTGGGAATCGCTCCCCGCGGAGGTGTTCGAGGCGCTCCGGCCGCCCCCGTTGGTCCCGGAGGCCGCCCGTCGGTTGCGCCGGCGCGTGCGCCGGATGGAGCAGCGGTTCGAAGACAAACTGAGCGACAAACTGGACTGTTTTTGCCAGCTCTCCCCCGAGGCGCGGCATGACGTCCGCCGGGTGGTCCGGCGCTGGCGCTACCTGCGGGAAATGATCCAGACCCGCCGCGAACGCCGGGAGGATTCCCTCCTGGGGGCGTTGCTCGCCGTGCAGGCGGCCGTGGGACGCGCGCAAAATCTCGAGCTGGGCCTGCAACGGATCGAGGAACTCGTGCCCGACGAAACCGAACGCCAGCGCCTCCGCAAACGCGGCAAGGCCGCCCGCAAGGCGCTGCGCCGGGAAACCCGCGAGGCCGTCCGCCGCTTGCGTCGCGCGCTGGATTGACCCCGCCCGCCGCCCGCCGTCGAGACTCCGCTTGACCCGCGCCCCGGTGTCGGCGGAAAACGGGGGCGGGATGAAAGGTTGTTTTTCCTGTATTTTCCTGGGCTTCCTGCTGACGGGAGGCGCCGCCCGGGCCGTGGTGGGCACGCCGGTTTCCTGTGCCGTCCGCGCCGGCGCGCCCGGAACGGTCGAAATCTTTTGGGCCGCGTCGCCCGGCGCGCGGTACCTCGTGGAGTTTACGGAGGATCTGCGGACGGAGTGGGCGGTGGATCCCTGCGGCCCCGGCGTTTTGCGCGCCGTCACCAACGCCTTGCGGGCCGCGGTGTCCGTGGCCGGACACGCCCGTTTTTTCCGGGTGCTGGAACTGCCCGGCGAACCGCCGAACCCGGACCCCGACTATCTCGTGTGGTTGCCGCCGGGCACCTTCATGATGGGCACGCCGGAGGAGGAGCAGGATCGCGCCAAGGTGGACGGGCCGTTGACCCGCGTGACCCTGACGCAGGGATACTGGCTCGGCAAATACGAGGTGACCATTGACCAGTACCGGGCTTTTCTGCTGGCGGGGGGCGATCCGGGCGGCGTGGATTGGGCGGACCGGGATTGCCCCATCCTGCGGGACGAAAACTTTTCCCTGAGCGGAAACAACTTCGGTCACCGGGGCGACCAGCCCATGGTCGAAATCACCTGGGCCGGGGCCATGGCCTACTGTCAGTGGTTGACCGAGGTCGCCCGGCAGGAAGGGCGTCTGCCGGAGGGATACGCTTTCAGCCTGCCCACCGAGGCGCAATGGGAGTATGCCTGTCGGGCCGGCACGTCCACGCGCTATTCCTTTGGGGACGCCCTCGATTGCCCGGGCGCTTCCTGCGTGCCCTGCGCCGCCTTGGATGACTACTTCTGGTGGTGTGGCAACAGCGGGAGCATGACCCATCCGGTGGGGCTCAAACGCCCCAATCCCTGGGGCCTGTATGACATGCACGGCAACGTGTGGGAATGGTGCTGGAATTTTTGGGAATGGCGCCTTCCGGGCGGGGCCCAGGTGGATCCGCTGGGCCCGTCCGACAGCCGTTTTCGCACCCGCCGGGGCGGGAGCTGGGCCAGTTTCGCGAAAGACTGCCGTTCCGGCCTGCGCTTCGGCGGCACCCCCACCGGCAGCATTTTCAGCCTCGGCCTGCGGGTGGCGTTGGTGCCCCAAAGATAACCCCGGTCCGCCCCTCCGCCGCCCGGGACGATGGGCGGAACGGGGGCTTTTCCCGTTTGCGGCGGCTCGGCCCCCGACGAACGGGAGGGCGGGGCAGGCTTCGCGTATTTCGCTGGCCTTGACGCCGGGAGCGGGACATATTGACCGCGCACCATGACACGAGCATTTCGCAATCTGTTCTCCCTCCGGTTTCGCGGCGGGGTGATGGCGGGAGCCGGGCTGGCGTTGCTGGCCGGATGCGGTTCCGGGTCCTCCTCCTCCGGCGCGGCGGCCGCCAAACCGCGCATCGCGCTGGTGATGAAATCCCTCGGCAACGAGTTTTTTCTCACCATGGAAAACGGTGCCCGGGCCCACCAAAAGGCGCACGCGGAGGAATACGAATTGCTCGCCAACGGCATCAAGGATGAGCGCGACGTGGCGAAGCAAATTGACCTTGTCGGGCAGATGATCGCCCAGGGCGTGGACGCCCTGGTCATTGCGCCGGCGGATTCGAAGGCCCTGGTGCCGGTCTGCAAAAAGGCCCGGGACGCCGGCATCATGGTCGTGAACATTGACAACAAGTTCGACGACGCCGTGCTGCGCGAGGCGGGGTTGAAGGCGCCCTTCGTGGGGCCGGACAACCGCAAGGGCGCGCGGATGGTGGCCGAGTATCTGGCCAAGCACCTGAAAGCCGGCGATCCGGTGGCCATCATCGAGGGCGCGCCGAACACCTTCAACGGCGCGCAGCGGAAGCTGGGATTCGAGGACGCCCTGAAGGCCGCCGGCATGAAGATCGTCAGCTCCCAGTCCGGTTTCTGGCAGACCAAGGAGGCCAACGACGTCGCGGCGGCCGTCCTGAATGAACACCCCGACCTCAAGGCCTTCCTGTGCGCGAATGACGACATGGCCCTCGGGGCCGTGGCGGCCCTGCGGGCGGCCGGCAAACTGGCGCAGGTCAAGGTCGTCGGATACGACAACATCTCCGCCGCCCGGCAACTGCTCAAGGAAGGGGCGTTGCTGGCCACGGTGGACCAGCACGCCGACCAACTGGCGGTGTACGGCATCGAATACGCCCTCGAAATGCTCCGCCAGGGCGGCCGCCCCGCCGACCGCGAAACACCGGTGGACCTCGTCACCGCCGAAACGCTGAAGCAACCTTGAGCCGGCCGGGATTTTCCCGGAAGAGGCGGGTTTTGCGCGGTTTCTCCTTCCGGCGCGAAGGCGGAGGCCCGGGAGGGCGAGGGAAATCCGAATCCCGAATCCCGAAAGCGCTCCCCGTGCCGAAGGCGCTCCCTCCGTCAGCCCCGGGCAACGCCCGGGGAAGCGGGTCGTGCCCCTGTAGGCCGGGTTCCCCAACCCGGCGTTTCCCGACCGGCTGAAAGCCGGCGCTACAAAAGACGCGCGCTTTCTTTCGGATTTCGGATTTTCTTCGGGCCTTCGTTCCTTCGGTCCCCCGGATTTCCCCTTGGGACCGGCGTTGCCGGGCTTTGTGTTCCGCGTCGAAGGGTTTTGGGTGTGCGGTAAATCGGGCGGCGCGGGATGCCGGGCGCCGGAGCGTCAATGGCGGAGGCGGATTTCCCGCGCCCGGGCCGCCCATTTCTCCGCGTTGCCGCCGACCGGCGTGAGGGTGAA
>CAZRPT010000006.1:0-11228 GCA_964601985.1 uncultured Verrucomicrobiota bacterium | reverse complement strand
TCGCCGCCGCCCGGAAAAGCGGCGAACTCAAACGCCTCGTGAGCCGCTGGATCCCCTTCCAGTAGGTAAGAACCGCCCGGAAAACGCCGGGGCGGGGAATCCGGCCCGGCGTCCGGGGGGGCGTCCTTCCGGCAGGCCGCGCCCCCGCGGCGGGCGCCCCCGCGTTTTCAGGCCGGAACTCAGGGGCGGGGGATGTCAATTTTGCGCGGCGCGTGGTAGCGCAGCCACATGATGTCCGGATCGCCGTTCGGCCCCCGCGCCCCGATGGGATCCTTCTTGCCATAGGTGCAGGTGGGGAACTTCAGCACGACGCCGTTCCACTTCTTGATCTCCGAGTGCCCGTCCGCGAAGGCGAAGCCCCCGGCGCCGTTGTGGTAATTGGCCGGCATGTCCACCACCTGCCACGCCGGGTAGTGCGGCGGGAAGAAGCCCGCGTCATTGATGCTGTCCGGATGCTCGTCCAGGTACACGTAAGTTTCGGTGGGACCGGGCATGGCCAGATCGGTGGTCTTTTTGACGTGGTAGTAGAGGTTGCGGTCCATCGGGCCGCCTTCCGCGTTGCCCTCGCCGATGAGGATGTTGCCCGAGATGCTCCGCACCCGCTCGGTCCAGCCCCGGGAACGTTGCTGGGGACTCACGTATTTGTCCGCCGGGCATTTGAAGATGTTCTTCGAATTGCCGAAATAGGCGGCCAGTTTCGAATACCTGGGGTCAATCAGGTACTGGATGTTGGTGTTGTCCGGACGCAGGTCCCACGTGAGCCAGCCCACCACCCACGCGCCGCCATACCGCGCGGAGAGGGCGGGGGTCGAGCCGCCGTGGAGGGCAATGGGGTAGCGTTCGTCGTTGTCGCCGGTGTACATGTGACAGGCCAGCATCAACTGCTTGGTGTTGTTCATGCACACGATGCCGGTGGCCTTGGCCTTGGCCTTGCTCAAGGCGGGCAGCAGCATGCCGGCCAGAATCGCGATGATCGCGATCACGACCAGCAGCTCGATCAGCGTGAAGGCCGGACGGGCCCCGCGCGCTTTGGTCGGATTTTGAGGCGTGATTTTCATAAGCAAACAATCGCTGTTCTCCATTCTTCAGCCAACGGGATGTCGGAGGGGGAAAAACCGGAGGAAAGCAATCGGTTGTCGTCCCCCGGCCCGGTGCTCCGCCGAACCCCGATACTGGGGCAGAATAGCGCGTTCTCCGGGGGAAGAAAAGTGTGCGTTTTGCGGCACGGCGGCGCGGCGGACCCGGGCTAACGCGAGGCGGAGGCGGCCTGAATCAGTTTCAAGACACCGGGGCCGTTGGTGGAGATGAAGGAAAGGGGGGAGGACAACGGCCCGTCCACCGTGAGGGGCCCCAGCGGGATGCCGTCCACCTCCACGGCAACCCGGCCGATTCCTTGCTGTTTCAGCCGGGTGTTCAGCCGGGCGAGGTTGCCGGCGTCCAGTTGCAATCGCAACGGCACGCGCACCTTCCGGCCCGGCTCGGGAACCGCCACCCACAGGCGCCCCACCGTGCCGTAATCTTCCGCGCCCTCCCGAAGTCCCTTGAAGACCACCCATTTCTCGCCCAGCGCCACGTCCGGCGCCGGCGCGTCGGACGAGCCGGCTTTCGGCTCGCGATACGTGAAGGTGGCTTCCTTGACGACCTGGTTTTCCAGCAGGAGGGAGAAGCCGGTGATCCGGGTGGCGGAATCCTTGACGGTCAAAGGCGGCTGATACTCGTAGTAAAACAGGCACAACCGCGGGTCGGCGGGCACCACCAAAAAAGGCCGGCCCAGCCGGCGGAGAATCTCCTTTTCCGTCGTGCCCGGCGGCACGAGACGGGCCAGTTCCTCCGGGGTGCGCGGCAGGGAGCCGCGTTCGACGTTCAACACGCCGGACGAGCGCGCCGGAAAACCCGTCGGGCGACGGTCGCAGCCCTCCGGCCCCAGCAGCAGCAGCGCCGCGCCCAGCAATCCTCGTCCGAATCGGTTCATCATCTCCCGCGAATGGAGGCGGTTCAGGGGCGGCGTTGGAGCGTCTTGAGGTCCACCACCACCGGCCAGCCGGGATAAGGCCGGTTGTCCGGCGCGGGGCGTTGGGGGCCGGCCCAGTAGGGCCAGTTCTCCAAACTCACCGTCCCGGCGGCGGCGTCCCAACGGGTGATGGTGTAGCCGGGCGCGCGCTCGAACAGCCGGCTCGGATGGCGCGGGCTTTGGCGCGGATTGGCCACGGCGTGCAGGGTGAAGTGATTGCCGAAGGCGTCGTCGAACTCGCCCAGCCATTTCGGATCGCCCGGGCGGCGGTGGCGTCCCGCGATGGACGGCATCCAGCGGCGCGGCCAGACGTTGGAGATCGAGGGCGAGGAAATCCACCACGGCCCGTCGTCGTAGCCGTCGAGCCCGTACCGGCCGCAGGTGCCGAGGTGCTGGTCGCCGTTGAGGTGAAACGCCCCCGCCCGTCGCAGGGCCCGCAGGGCGCGGGTGCGTTTCGATGGCGGCCAGCCGTTGGTGTCGAAGTCCGGCTTGGGCACGTCGTCGGGCGGATACTCGCCGTCGGCATAAACCTTCAGCCCCGGCACGCCGGCGTCGCCGTTCATGTCCTTGGGCAGGGTCTGCGGGGCGAGCCACGGCGACTGGGAAATCACGATGCGGAAGGGTTCGTCCGGCTTGCGCTCGTCCGCCCAACGGGCGAGGAATTTTTCCTGGCGCGGACCGAGGAGCTGGGCCTGCGGCAGGTCGGCCTGGGTGCGCGGGTCGAAATCCGGATTCTGCGGCCAGCCGTTGCGAATCTTCGCCTCGGGCAGCAGCGGTTTGGGGGCGGACTTGAACTGCCGGTCGGCCACGATGGCGAGGTCGAAGGGGCCGTATTCGAGCCGGGTGAAATAAACGCTGATGCCCGACGGACAGGGGGCGGGATCCACCGGCGGCGGCAGGTTGCCGGTCTGGGTGCGGTGGACCGCGTTCACGAATTCGACCGACATCTTGTAACCGCCGGAATCCTGGGCCACCATGCCGTAGCCGCGGGACACATCGGCCAGCCTGCCGCCCGCGCCCCAGATGTTGCCGTGGAAGACGTCGTGATCGTCGGGAATGGCAATGGACGGCGTCATGGCGAGCATCGGGCGCCACACCCAGCCGTAGAGCGCGTATTTGCGCAGGTAACACAGCACGGTGCGGTCGTTCGGCTTTTGGTCCACGAGGGTGCCGTAGCCGCCCACGCCCTCGTAAATCTGGTCGCCGGTGAACACCAGCAGGTCGGGTTTTTGCGCCCGCACGTTTTTGTACAGCGTCGAGTGCGGAAACCCGGCGGCGTTGTTGCCGGTGAAGGAGGCGATCACCAAGGGACGCTTTGTCGTGGGCGCCCGCCGGATGAGTCCCCTCCACAAACCGCCCGCCAGCCGCACCGCGAACTCATGCGTGCGCCCGGGATCCACGCGGTTCACCCGGAACCGGGCGGTTCGCGATACCGGCTCCAACGGCGCGGTGACGAATCGCCCCCCATCGAGCGACAGGATGGCGGTCAAATGTTCGTTCCGGGCGAAGGGGGCGGCCTGCACCAGCAGGGTCAGCTCACCCTGGTTGGTCAGCGTGTAGCTGGTCCACCAAATCGGCCCGAAGGCGCGTTCGGGATGCCGCGCCACCTTGCCCCCTTCCAGCGCGATTCGATCAAAGGCGAACCGGAACTCCCCGCCCCGCTGCTGGCCGGGACCGCTCGCCCGGGCGGGCCGGGGCCGGGACAAATCCACGGCCTTCGCCGGTTTTGCCGAGGCGGTCACCGCCACCAGTCCGGTCAGCCACGACGGGTGGACCTTTTCCCGGACGACCGCGCCGAGCTCCCGTTTTGTCGCCGCGTCGAAAGCCCGCAATGTCAGCCGGTGGCTCTTTCCGTCCGCGTTCGGCTCGGCCCGCAATTCGAGGGTGACCTGCCGCAGCGGCAGCGCCAGCCGCGACGCGTTCTTGGCGGGCGCGCCGATGAACAGCCGCCCCGTCTCGTCCACGCCGGCCACGAACCCGTGCCCGAACACCGCCGCCTCGCGGTAATCGGCGTTGCTTCCCCGGATGCCGATTTCCAGCCCCGCGTAGCCCCGGCCCTTGAGCCGCGACGATTGCTGGTCCACGCGGGCGCGGAAGGTGAACGGCGCCGCCCGATCGGTCAGCTCGGCGGTGAGGATCACCACCTTGCGCTCGCCGCCCGAAAAGGTGTTTTCCAGCTTGCCGGCGCGGACCTGCCAATCCTCCTGCGGTCCCGCCCAGAAATCCGGACCGGGCCACGGACGGGTGACGCCCGTCGCGATGGGCGGCGTCACCCCATCCGCCTTCGCCGAAGGCCCCCGGGGCAGCAACACCAAAGCCGACAACAACCAAATAATACGCATGGTGTCCCCATCATGGGGCAGGGCGGCGGCGGGCGCAATCTTGGAGAAGAAAAAGAGAGGTCGTTTCGGCTTGCGAGCGGTGGAAGAAGCGGCGGGGGAAATCGCGAAACCCCGCGTCACTCCCGCGGACGCGCCCGGCGGCGCAAGAGGATGCCCCCCAACCCCGTGGCCGCCAGCATCACGCCTGCCCATGCCGAGGGCTCGGGAACGACCTGCCAGTAGCCAATGGTGACCCGGTCCCCGCTGACCGTGTCATAGACTGTAATGGGACCGGATCCGGAAGCGGGAAGATAAGCCGACAAAGAGCTGAGATCCGCCGTTCCTTCGCCGGTGAAGGCGCGGGTGGACGTGGTGAAACTTTGCGGAACATTTCCCACGTTTTCAACGATCTGACAATAGCGGTTCCCCTCATAAGCATAGGTCTTGTTGTAGTTCTCAGTGGTCCCGCTGGGAGAAAGGTCGCCGGTCAAATTCTGGTCAAGCGAGCTTCCGGTGGGCACATTAACCGTGAAAAAATACTCCAAATTCACGCCTTCCTCCGTTGTCGAACTGGCGTTGGTATCAGCATTGGCGGTGCTGGAGGTGAATTTGACACTGCTGGGAGAAGAAACGTCCACCCACAGCAAAACGGGGGTTTGAGCCCGCGCGGAGAGTGCCAGACTCCCGCACGCAAGCAACACGAAGCCCGTAAGGCGGTACCGCGCGATGATGTTCATGAGCGCACTCTCCCTGTTTTTCTTTTTTTGTCAATCCCGGTGCGCCGAGCGGTTTTGCGCTCCGGAGGGCGCTTTGCTAGGTTGGGCGCGGTGAGCTTTGTCACGACATTCAACCGCCTGTCCCTCGAACCGCTGCTGGCCCGGAGTCGCGAAGCCGACGCCGCGGCGGTGCGGACGGCGCTGCAACGCCCGCGCCGGTCGCTGGTGGATTTCGCGGCCCTGTTGTCGCCCGCCGCCGCCGGCCAGCTCGAGGCGCTCGGGCGCCGGGCGCGCGCGCTCACCCGGCAGCGGTTCGGCCGGGTGATCCGGCTTTTCGCGCCGCTCTATCTCTCCAACGAATGCGTCAACAACTGCCGCTACTGCGGCTTCTCCCGCGACAACCCGATCCGGCGGGTCACCTTGTCGGTCGAGGAAGTGGTGACCGAGGCGCGGGCATTGCTGGCGCAGGGATTCCGCCAGATTTTGCTGGTGGCGGGCGAACATCCGCGCCTCGTCTCGAACGGCTATCTCCAGGAGTGCGTGACGGCGTTGCACCCGGAGGTGCCCGGCCTGTCGCTCGAAGTCGGTCCCATGAGCGCGGAGGCCTACCGGGCCCTGGTGACCGCCGGCGCGGAAGGGCTGGTGGTGTATCAGGAAACCTACGACCGCGCGCGCTACGCGGAAATGCACACCGCCGGGCCGAAGCGGAATTTCGACCGCCGCCTCGAAACGCCGGAGCGGGCCTACGCCGCCGGGTTCCGCCGGCTGGGCATCGGCGCGCTGCACGGGCTGGCGGACTGGCGCTTCGAGGCCCTCTGCGTGGCGGCGCACGCGGAATACCTGCTGCGTCATTGCTGGAAGGCGCACCTGACCATTTCCGTGCCGCGACTGCGCCCCTGCGCCGGGGCGTTCCAGCCGCCGACCCAGTTGGGCGATCGCGAGCTGGTCCAGCTCATTTGCGCCTACCGGCTCATGTTCCCGGACGTGGGGTTGGTGCTCTCCACCCGCGAGCCCGCCCGGTTGCGGGACGGACTGCTGCCGCTGGGCATCACCCTGGCCAGCGCCGGCAGCCACACTGAACCCGGAGGTTACACCGGCGTGGGCGCGGAGAAGGCGCGCCGCGCCGCGCGGGGCCGGCAGGTTGCCCTCGCGGCGGAGGAAACCGGCGGCGGCGAAACCGGCGCCGCCACGGAGCAGTTCCACGTGGCCGACCACCGCTCCGCCGCCGAAGTGGCCCAGCGCATCCGCGACCTCGGCTACGACCCGGTCTGGAAGGACTGGGACACCGCCCTCAGCGCCTGAAATCCCGGCGCAAAAAGCGGTCCATTCCGCCGCGGGCGCCATCCGGCGAGAGGCTTCCTCCGTTTCGTGCCCTCCCGTGCCTTTCGGGCGAAATCACGCGAGGCAAAGGCGAAGCTCCGCGCCGCCGCGGCCCCTTGCCGGAATTCGGGATTCGGATTTCCTCCGTCCTCCCGGCCCGGGCGTTCTCCGCCGCTTCAATTTTTCCCGGGCTCGTCGTGGGGGGCGGGGGGCGGGGATTCCGCCTCGTTCAGCTCCTCCATCTGGCGAAAGTAGTCCAGCGTTTGCCGGGCCTCCGCTTCATCCACCACGCTGAGAGCGAACCCCACGTGGACCACCACGTAGTCGCCCACCCGGGCTTCCGGCACGTAGGCGAGGTTTACTTCCTTGACCACGCCGCCGAAGCTCACCCGCCCGGCGCGGCGCAGTTCATCGCCCTCGGTGATGCTCAACACTTTTCCTGGAACTGCCAGACACATGCTCAACGCGTCTCCGTCCGCCGGATGGGGGCCTGGCGGGCCTCCCGGGCCGCGGCCAGGGCCTGTCCCAGCGCGATGCCGCCGTCGTTGGGCGGCACCCGCTGATGCCAGCAGGGATGAAACCCCTCGCAGCGCAGTCGGTTCACGGTGCGTTCGAGGAGGTATTGGTTTTGAAAACAGCCGCCGGTGAGGAACACCCGTTGTTCCTGCACCCGCCGCGCCACCGCCAGAATGATTTCCGCGAGGGTGTTGTGAAATTTGGCCGAGATGGCCCACACCCGCACGTCGCGGTCGAGGTCTTTCAGGATTGCCTCGATCATGGGGGCCCAGTCCACGACGATGGTTTCCCGGGCCAGCCCGAAGATGTGGCATTCCGGATGTTTGGCGCAGGGCATGGGTTCGCCGTTGGAACCCGGGCCGGTGGTGGGGCGGACGACCAGCGCGAACGGGTAGTCGTCGTCGGAATCGCCCGGGTCCATCGCGAATTCGAGGTCCATCGCGGCCTGCCCCTCGAACTGGGTGAGGTGGCGCAGGCCCAGAATCGAGGCCACCGCGTCAAACAGCCGGCCGGCGCTGGTGGTTTTCGGGGCGTTCACGCCCTTCTCCAGCATCCGGCGCAACACCTGCTGCTCTTCCGGGGAAAACGCCTTCAAGGGCGCCCAGTCCTGCCGCTCGAACAGGGCGTCGGCGAACTGTTCGTAGAGCAATCCCAGCGCGGCGCGGCGCGGTTCGTTCACCGCGCTTTCGCCGCCCGGCAGCCGGAAGCCGCGCAGGCAGCCCACCCGGCGGAAGGAGTTCTCGGTGATGCGCAGAAATTCGCCGCCCCAGATCGTGCCGGCGTGTCCCAGCCCCGTGCCGTCCCACGAGACGCCGAGCCCCGGGGCGGGCACGTTGTTTTCCGCCATGCACGCAAGCACGTGGGCATAGTGATGCTGCACGCACACGGTGGGCAATCCGGCGCGGCGGGCCTCGCGGGTGGAAGCGTAGTCCGGGTGCGCGTCATGCGCCGCCATAACGGGTTGGATGTCCATGAGCCTCCCCAAGTCCTTGACCGTTCGTTCAAAAGCCGCCAGCGCCGGCGCCGTTTCCAGGTCGCCCAGGTGCTGGCTGAGAAACACGTGGTGGCCGCGGGCCACCGCGATGCTGTTTTTCAGATGCGCCCCCACCGCCAGCGTGGGGGGCAAATCCTCGTTCACCGTAATGGGCAGCGGCGCGTAGCCGCGCGCCCGCCGCAGCACCAGCTCGCGGCCCAGTATCACGCGCACGATCGAATCATCCGCGTGCCGCACGATGGGCCGGTCGTGCACGAGAAAGAAATCCGCGAGGCCGCTCAACCGTTCGAGCGCCTCGTATTCGTCGGTGCAGAGCGGCTCGTCCGACAAGTTGCCGCTGGTGGCCACCACGCTTTCGCCGAGGTCGCCCAGCAGGAGGTGATGCAGGGGGGTGGCGGGCAGCATGACGCCCAGCCACGGGTTGTCCGGCGCCACGCCGTCGGCCACCGGCCGGGCCAGCGCGTCCCGCCGCCGCCGCAGGAGCACGATGGGCGCCTCGGGGGCGGTCAGCAACCGCGCCTCCAAAGGCGCCACCTCGGCCAGCCCGGCGGCGGCGGCCAGGTCCGGCGCCATCAACGCGAACGGTTTCGCCCCCCGGCGCTTGCGCGCGCGCAGCCGGGCCACCGCGTCCGCGTCCGCCGCCCGGACCATCAGGTGAAACCCGCCCAGTCCCTTCACCGCCACCACGGCCCCCGCCCGCAGGGCCTCCACCGCCGCCGTCAACGCGTCCTCCCGCGTGGCGAGCGTCCGGCCCCGGGCGTCCCACCACGCCAGCTGCGGGCCGCAGTCGGGACAGGCGTTCGGCTGGGCGTGAAAGCGCCGGTCGGCGGGGTTTTCGTATTCCTCCCGGCAGCGGGCGCAGAGGGTGAAGCGTTTCATCGAGGTGTGGGGCCGGTCGTAGGGGAGCGCCTCGATGATGGTGAACCGGGGCCCGCAATGGGTGCAGTTGGTGAAGGGATAGCGGTAACGCCGGTTGTTCGGATCGCGCACCTCGGCCAGGCACTCGGGGCAGGTGGCGATGTCCGGCAGCACCAGCGCCGTTTGCGGGCCGTCCGCCGCGCTGTGGCGAATCTCAAACGGCCCCAGCCCGCGCGGCTCCAGAAACTGCGGTTCCAGACTTTGGATGAAACTGTGCGCCGGACGGTCCCGATCCAGCCGCAGCAAAAACTCGCGCAACCGCGCCTCCGGGCCCTCGACCTCGATCCGCACGCCCTGGGGGGTGTTGCTCACCCAGCCGCGCAGCCCCAGCGTCCGGGCCAGGCGAAACACAAACGGGCGAAATCCCACTCCCTGGACCGCGCCCCGCGCCACCACGCGCAGCCGTTGAGGGCACGAGCCGGCCTCCGAAACGGGCGGCGCGACGCATGGTTGCGGGTCGGTCATGGCACTTGTTGGGAGGGGCGGCCTCCTCCCGCGCATCGGGGGAGGCCCGGTCCCCCGAGAACCTGTCGCATACTGGACGCGATTTTTCAAAGGGCACAAGCCTTCCTTTGAGAAAAAAATGCGCCCGTCCCGCCCCCGCCTTTCGCGGCGGCGGCGGGGAGGCGTGCCCGGATGGGGGACGGCGTCCCGCTCGCGGGCGTCGTCAGCCCGCGTGTTTTCGGGCCCAGTCGCGCAACATCAAGATGGCCTTGCCCAGCACGCCGGCGGATCCCCGGTAGGTGCCCGATCCCCGGGGCTGGTTGTAGATGTCGTACCACTCGTGGAACCCCTTGTTTTTCAGGACGCGCCGCACCATCGGTTGGAGCTCCGCGTAGGCGTCGGCGGGAAAACCTTCCGCCACCAGGGCCTGAACCAGGCGGCCGCCGAACCAGGTCCAGTCGCCGCCGTTCTGGTAACCGTAGGGACGCATGGAGGGGTTCTGGAAAAACCCCGCCGGATAGGGCGGATACACCGTGAGCCCGATCGAGGCCGCGCCGGTGGCCCGCACGTCCCGCCGCATCTGCCGGAGCGCCGCCCGGATTTCGTCGGGCGACAACAGGCCGGCCTGCATGGCCACCGCCGTGCCGCCGTGGTAGGTGATGGCGTTTTCGTCGAAATCGGCGGGAAACGGCGAGTCCGCGAGATAGACGTGCGGGATGAATTTTTGCCGGCCGGCGTCCCACAAATGCCGCCGGATGTTCGCCGCCACCTGCCGGCGGAGGGTGTTCCAGCGACGGGCGCGTTCCGGCTGGTCCGCCAGCAGCTCCGCCAAGTCCCGCAGGGCGATCACCCACATGGCGTTGTCATAGATGTCGAGGCACAGATGGCTGTGCGCGTTCAGCTCGACGCCCCACGGATGCTCCGGCTGCACGTCGCCCCAGTCCACCGTCGTGGCGCCCCACAACAGGCCGTATTTCGCGTTCCAGCGATGGGCCAGCAGGAATTCCATCGCCCGCTCCAGCCGCGCGCGCACCGGCTGCCCGTCCACCACCACCGCCAAAAACGCCCGGTCGCCGGTCACCCGCACGTACGTGGCCACGGCCTGCACGAGCGAGGTTTCCTGGTCGGTCTCGACCGTGTTTTTGTGGCCCCAGTAATCCGGCACGGTGGCTTTTTTGAGGTAACGGTAGGAGGCGTTTGCCTGCTCGCGGGGGATGAATCCGTCCACGATGTTGCCGTCGTCCCCCTGCAGCCGGAAGAACATCAGCAAATTCTCCCGCACCCGGGCGCGATCGTACACCTGGCAGGAAATCTCGATGAACGTGGCGAAATCCCGGATCCACACCTCCCGGTAACCGGAGCCGGCGTTGAATCCGGTGCGCAACAGGTCGCGCGCCATCGCCAGCGCCTGATCCAGGCTTGAGTCCGCCAAAATCCGCCGCGCCAGGGCGGTTTGGGCCGCGGGAGCATCCGTCGCGGGAGCCGCGACCGGTTCTCCCGCCCGCGCGGCGGAAAACAGGAGCAGCGCTCCCAGGCCGGTCCGCGCCCATCGCCGCGATCGTGAAACAAATGACAGGCTTTGCATGCCGGCAGCCTAAAAACCTCCCCGCCCAAAAGCAGCCCAAAATCCCGCCCGCCCCCAAGCGCGCGATGCCGCGCGAAAAACAGCGGAGAGGCGGACGGCCGGCGGGAAGGGCGCGATAATACGCTTGGTGGCAGGCCGGGTTTCCCGCTCCGGCGTTTTCCGACCGGCTCTCAGTGAATCGCTCCGGCTTGCTGACCGGAGGAGAGGGCTCAATTTGCTTGCCGAAACGAGGGGGAGGGGTTAAAAGTGGATTTGTAAATCAGTAAAGCTTCCACCAATTCGGCACGCGGGAGTGGAGGTCGAAGGGCACGGACAACGCTGGATTGCGGAAGCAAGGAAGGCGTTGTGATGATGAAAACCAGCGTGGTGCGGCATGCCCTGATGTTTTCTCTGGCGGGATTGG
>CAZRPT010000005.1:0-7435 GCA_964601985.1 uncultured Verrucomicrobiota bacterium | reverse complement strand
GCCGGGATCGCCTCCTCCCGGCTGACTTCATCCACCATGACCACCGCCCCCGCGCCGCGTCGCGCGAGATTCAGGAGCCCCAACACCCCGTATTCGCCTGCCTTGGTGATCTGCATCAAAAAACCGGACCAAATCAGTCTGGTTTTGAGGCTACCTTGCTGGTCCGCGTCGTCAAGCCTTCCCGCATTCCACCACTCGGTGGGCGGTCCGCCGTTCCACGATCGCGTGGCGTGTCAAAAACACGACCGGGGGAAAGCAGGGGAGACCCTGCCCCCCTTGGGGGGGAGCACGTCCGCATGAGCCGCCACCCCGCGGACGTTGGTCCGGCGAATCCGGTTCCCCGGTCCGCCGACGCCGGCAAGCGGAAGCCCTCTCCGGAATCACGGTTGTTCGGCGGCCACCAACCGCAGGGCAAGGCCCCGCTGGCCCTCGAGTGCGTCGGAGCGAATCCGACGGACCGGGAAAAAAAACGGACGCCAGGCAAGCCTGCGGGTCGCCGCCCGTGGCGTCCCGCTGGCGATCGTCGCCGCCGGAGCCAACGTGCCTGACCGCAAGCTGTTGCGGGCACCTTGGAGGGGGTCGTCGTCGCGCGGCCCGGGAACCGGGAGGAGCATTTGTGCGCGGACGCCGCCTGCAAGGGCCGGGGGAACACGCGCAGAGTCGTCAAACTCGGATATATCCCCCGCATAAAGCAGCGCCAGGAGGAGGCCGGGGAAATTTCCAGGATTCCGGGCGCCAAAGCCCGCCGCCGGACCCATTCATGGTTGAAGCGCTGGCGCCAATGGCGGGTGAGTTTCGAGAAAACCCGGCTTTTCCATGAAGCGCTGTTCAAACTTGCGGTGGGCTTGATCCGCTGGCGGCAAACCATTGTTATTTACGGATAAGAACTCAGACGCCCGGGAAGCTTGTCGCGTCGGCGGAGAATTGGTTCACTCCCGCCATCATGCGCAGCGTCATTCTTGTCGGTTGTGGTCTGCTTTGCGCTCTCGGGGCACAACCGGAGGGTGTTTCGTTGGCCGGGCGTTGGGCGGTGCGGCGGGATGAGGCGGATGCCGGGTTGACCAACCAATGGTTCGCCCGGTCGCTCGAATTCACGAACACCGCCGCATTGCCGGGTTCGCTGGCGGCTTCCGGCTTGGGGCACCCGTATGATCCGGAGACCGGCCGTTATCGGGGCACGCGGCGGCCCTGCCTCAAGTGGCCGTCGGCCGGTTACACCGACGAAACCCGCGTGGACGAATTGGGCGCGTTGGTGCCGGAACGGTTCTATTACGGGCCGGCCTGGTTCGAGCGGACGGTGGAAATTCCCGCCGCGTGGGCGGACCGGTCGTTGCGGCTCACGCTGGAACGGGTCAAGTGGACCAGCCGGCTCTGGGTGGATGGCAGGGAAATCACCGGCGCGGGCGCCGACAGTCTCTCCACGCCGCACGTCTATGAAATCCCGCCGCTGAAACCCGGCCCGCATCGGTTCACCCTGCGCCTCGACAACCGCCCGGCGCTCAACCTCGGTCTGGCGGGACACGGTTACGGCATGGAAACCGAGACCCTCTGGAACGGCGTGGCTGGCGCGCTCACGCTCGAACCCCTGGCCCCGCTGCGTTTCGCCAGCGTCCGCCTCCAGCCCGCGCTGGACGGCACAATCCGCATCGAGGCCGCCATCCAGGGTCCGCCCGCCGCGCGGCCCGTCATCCGCGCGCGTTTTCGGGGAACCGACACCGAAGGCCGCGCGCTCGAAGCCGCGCAGGATTCATCACCGCTGCGCCTCGTCGCGTCCGGGGCGGACGCCGCCGTCGCCACCACCACCTTCACGCTGCGCCTGCCCGCGCCGCCCGCGCCGTGGGACGAGTTTCATCCCGCGCTGCACCGGCTCGAACTTTCGCTCCGCGACGCGGAAGGCTGGTCCGGCGAGACCCACGCCTGGCGCATCGGTTTCCGGGAACTGGTCCCGGACGGCCGGCAGCTCCGGCTCAACGGCGTGCCGCTGTTCCTCCGGGGCACGCTCGATTGCGCGATTCATCCGGTGAGCGACACCCCGCCCACCGACCGCGCGTGGTGGCAACGCACGCTGGGCACATTCAAACGGGCCGGCTTCAATCACGTGCGTTTCCACACCTGGTGCCCGCCCGAGGCGGCCTTCGACGTGGCCGACGAGCTGGGGCTCTACTTCGAGGTCGAGACGGTCTATTGGGTGGACGACTGGGTGCACGGCACCGCGCCGCATCCGCCGTGCTTGGGCGAGGACCCGGACGTGGACGCCTGGGTGCTGGCCGAGGCAAAACGCATCCTGCGCGCCTACGGGCATCACCCGTCGCTGATGCTGTTCTGCATCGGCAACGAATTCGGCATGAAGGGCACCGACTGGGACGCCGTGGACCGCATCGTCGCCGCCCTGCGCGAGACCACCGACACCGCGCTGGTCACCGGCTGCACCGCCCGCAAAAGCCTGCCGCATGATCAATACTGGGTGACCCACCGGACCAAGGCCGCCACCCGCGGCATCGGCCCCGCGCACACGGACTGGGATTTCGCGAAAGCGGTCGTGGCGGGCGACAAGCCAGTCATCGCGCACGAAACCGGTCAGCGGCAAAGCTGGCCGGATTACGACGCCCTGCTGGCCGCGTTCGATCCGCGCGGCGTGATCCAGCCGCACAACCTCGAACGGCTGCGCGCCCGGGCCGAAGCCCTCGGCATCACCAACCACCACGCCCGCTGCGCCGCGTCGGTCGCGCTGGCGCACCGGCTCTACCGGGCCGAGCAGGAGGCCCTGCGCCGCACGCCGGGCATGGGCGGGTATCAACTGCTCATGCTCCACGATTTCACCGGGCAGGGCGAGGCGCTCGTCGGTTTGCTCGATCCGTTTTATCGGGAGAAACCGGGCATCTCGCTCGACGCCATTCGCGCGTGGAACGGTCCGACCGTGCCGCTGGCCCGGTTCCGTTCCTGCCTCTGGACCACGGACCAAACCTTCGCCGCCACGCTCGAACTGGCCCATCAAGGTCCCGGCGCGCTCGGCCCGGCCCGGCCTCGCTGGACCCTGCGCGATCGCACGCATGACCGCGTGATTGCTTCCGGCAAGCTGCCGCCCTTCACCGCGCCCGCCGGTTCGCTCAGCGCGCTGGGCGAGGTCGAAGTTCCGCTGGCGGAAGTGACCGCGCCGGCCCGGCTCGATTTCACCGTCCGCGTGGGCGCGCACACCAATGCCTGGCCCCTCTGGGTCTATCCGCCGGCCCAGACGGACGCCGCCAACGCCGCCCCGCCGAAGTTGCGGACCGTTCATCGGCTCGACCGGGAAACGCTCGACGCCCTCGACCGGGGCGAGACCGTGCTGTTGTGGTTCCACCGGGCCGCGGGTGAACGCTTCCGGCGGACCTCGTGGGCGGGCACCTACTGGACCGCCGCCTGGGGCTGGGGACGCGGGCTGGGCCTGATGTGCGACCCGGCGCACCCGGCGCTGGCCGGGTTTCCGAATCAGGGCCACACCGACTGGCAATGGCGCGAGCTGGCCGAAGGCGCCACCTGCGTGCGGCTCGATCCGGCCCATGCCGCCGGCGTTGTCGTCGAGCAAATCTCCGCCTTCCACCGGCCCGTGCGCGAGGCCTTCCTGTTCGAAGCCCGCGTGGGCCGGGGCCGCTTGCTGGCCTGCGGGTTCGACCTCGAACGCGGTCTCGCTCAACGCCCCGCCGCCCGCGCGTTCCGGGAAAGCCTGCTCGCCTACGCCACCGGGGGAACTTGCCGCTCACCGCTCCAGCTTGCCCGCGAGCAGGCCGTCGCCCTGTTCGACATCGCCCTGCCGCTCGACGCGACCGTCCGCGCCGACAGCGAATGCGCCGGTCACGAAGCCCGGCGGGCCATTGACGGCGCGCCCAACACCTGCTGGCACACCCGGTGGCAGGGCGGCGCGCCCCCGCATCCGCACGAGCTGGACATCGAGCTGCGCCGGCCCCAAACCTTGCGCGGCATCCGGCTGCTGCAACGCCGCGATCAGGAAAACGGCCGGCTGGCCGAGTTTTCCCTCCACCTCGCCGGGCGCAAAGACGATTGGGGCGCGCCCGTGCTCGACCACGCCCGACTCGAAAACCACACCCGCTGGCAAACCTTCGAGTTCGCCCCGCGTCGCGCCCGTTTCCTCCGCCTCGTCACCCACCGCGCAATCAAGAACCAGCCCTTCGCCGCCCTCGCCGAATTGCGGTTGGTGGAGGCGGAGTAATATCCTCACTGAAAACCATTCGGCGCAACAAGGTGGAGTGGGATGGATGGGGGAGTGGCCGGTCCGATCCGTAAGCGCGGAAATCCGAAGCCCGGGGGACCGGGGGGCGAAAGAAATCCGAATTCCGAAAAGGAGTTACGGTGGCGCGCCAGCGTTTTGGACTGCGGCCGTCCCCTGCCGCTTTTCCCCCGCACCTCCCGTAGCCGCCGACGCAAGGAAGCGGCAAAAAATGAGCGCTACCCGGCGAAAGGCTCCCCTCCTCTTCGTGTCCTTCGTGGTGAAACCACGCCGGAAAAATCGGATTTCCATGCCCGCGGGCCGGACCCGCCCCGGCAGGGCGGGGAAAACAGGGGCGTGGCTCGTTCCCCCCGGACGTTGTCCAAGGCGAACGGGTGCCGCGTCTTCAGCGCGAAGAGTTTCGGATTTCCGAATCTCGAAAAAGGGTGCGCCTCCTGTAGCGCCGGCTTTCAGTCGGCCAGGCGGGCGGGCAAAAGTAGCCGCCGCGTAGAAAGGAAAGCTTGGCAGATTGGAAATCCGCGATACAGCAGGCTGGAAGCCTGCGCTACGTGGGGGCACGCGGTTCACGGGAAGGATGCAAAATGCCTCTTGGCGCCAGCCCGGGTTCCCCAACCCGGCGTTTTCCGACCGGCTCCAACGGACGATGCGCCCGCGAGGTTCCGCGGCGAACCACGGAAACTCCTGCCCCACCGCGTCCGATTTGCTCCTGATGATGCGCAATTTCCATCCCGACGGCTTGCTGATGTTGGGTTAATCGAAAACCCCGATGTGGACTCAGTGGTTAACGATATTTTCCTTGCACTCACCGGCTGAGGCGTTTAACACTGCCGTGGGAATATGCCATCTGTGCTGAAAATGGAGATTTTGGGTAGAATAATGAGTTCGACCTGGAAGAGGGCATCAGTGTGTGACGCCGAATCTGTTTCGCGGGCTATATTGGACTCATGAAGCAGTGCATCATCATCGCTGGTCCGAATGGGGCGGGAAAAACAACCTTCGCCACGGAGTTCCTTCCCAAAGAAGGGGCCACGATCAATTTCTTCAATGCTGATCTGATTGCTTCCGGTTTGTCTCCCTTCGCCCCGGAGCGAGTGTCGATCGAAGCGTCGAAACTGCTGTTGGCACGCGTGCATGAGTGCTGTCGTCGAGGGGAGTCATTTGGGCTGGAAAGCACACTCAGCGGCAAGTCTCACCTGAAGTTGATTTGCGGTTGGCACGACCAGGGCTACCGGGTCATCCTGCACTTTCTCAGGTTGGCGTCGGCCGAACTGGCCGTGGACCGAGTCCGACTACGAGTGGAACAGGGCGGACACTCGGTTCCCGAAGATGTGATTCGCCGACGCTACGAGAGAGGTCTGGCCAACTTGCCCCTATACCAGCAAGTTGTGGACGAATGGAAGCTATGGGACACGTCTCAAGGCGAACCGGAGTTGATCGATGAAAACTGATACCATGAACAGTAGTACACGTCTAGCGGAGCGGGCTTTGAGAAGGGCGGCTCGGAAAGTGTTGGCTGGCGCGGTTCGTGACAACCATCCCGTCCCCCTCTGGGATGGCAACAAGGTGGTCTGGAAAATTCCCAAAGAGGAAGTCGAACAAATGGATGCACTGGACACTCATTCTTCGTGCCAGCGATCCCGTCAGTCGGCCCAAAAAAGCGATTTCAACAATGAGTAATGATGACAAAAGTTTAGATTTGACTGGGGGTTGGAAAGTTAGCCAAGGCTATTCCGCCTTCTTCATGGAATAAAATTGTAAAGACTGCATGTGATACCTTTACAAGCGTCATTGCTCCAATCACAGCTACCACCACAGGTTTAGGTTGTCTGATACAAGCCAAATTTGATGCAATGGTTGATGCACAGAAAGTTTTAGCTGCTGATGCTGTCAGACGAGCAAATAAAAAGGTAAGAAAGACATCTCGCAAACCAAAAAGCAGCCCTAAGTCATCAATTCTCATTAAAGCTATTGATAATGCTTCTAATGAATCAGATAAAAACATAAGAGATTTTTGGGCCAATCTGATTGCTGATGAAATATTTGACAATCAAGTTCATCCTGAATTTCCAAGAATTCTTGAAAAGCTGAGTTCAAACGATGCTGCTACACTTGCGGAAATTGCGAAAAAAACAAAAAAGAATCAATAAAGAAGGCTACACGAGCAATTGTATACAACTTGAAGATTATGGGGGTTGGTTTTTCTGCGCTTGCGGGAAAAGCCACAGATTTTAGTAGAGAGCATTTACGAAATCTCAATTTAATAGAGAAAGTCTCAGGGCAATGGCGTTTGACGTTGATTGGGGGAGAATTCCTTAAAGCAGTTGCAGATCCTGCATTTGAATATATTAAGGCCGAACAAGGCGCTTAACCTGACTGCCATTCCGCTGGCGCTCCATAGCGGCAGGTGAGCTTGGTCGTTGGGGCGATAAGGTGTCTTTCCGGCTTGCGATATAAAGGCGGCGTGGTGGTGAGCGCTTCGCGCGAGGGCGGGGCTTGCAATCTGGGAGGGAAGTCTCGTGGTTCGGGCGCTCTCGTCCGGCCGCCATGCTTTCTTCTTTGAGTGTGCCGCTTTTTCCCGTCTGCTTGGCTGGCGGGAAGCCGGGCTTTCCGCGGCGCCGCGGAAGAAGGTCCGTTGCCGCTCCTTTCACCCTTTCCGCTTGAAGTTGGTGGAATGTTCGGAGCCACGACGCACGCGCGGCCGGGACAAAGAACCCTTTTCCCGCGCATCGGGAGCCGGGCGGAACGCCCGGCGGGCCATTGACGGCGCGCCCAACACCTGCTGGCAAACCTTCGAGTTCGCCCCACGTCGCGCCCGTTTCCTCCGCCTCGTCACCCACCGCGCAATCAAGAACCAGCCCTTCGCCGCCCTCGCCGAATTACGGCTGGTGGAGGCGGAGTAAACGGGGGGAGCACACGCGCCCTCGCGTGTGGGGTTCGGCGCCCCGCCGAACCCGAAGAGCGTCCGAAACGGACCGGCTTCGAAGAACAAACGCCCCTCGTTGCTTCGGGGGAATCGAACGCGCGCAGGGCATTCGCAGCGGCCGCGTCATTCAAACGTGGGGTGGCGATGGGCGGGGCGCCCATCGCAACACGCGCGGGGGCGTGTGCTCCCCTGTTTTGCCGCCGGAGAGGGGCGGCCGGGTTTCCTCAGGACACGGGCGGCGACGCTCCTTCTTTCGTGTCCGGCTTGCGCAATCAACGGCGCGAGCG
>CAZRPT010000004.1:0-55777 GCA_964601985.1 uncultured Verrucomicrobiota bacterium | reverse complement strand
TCGGCCTCGACCCTGGACTGGGTGTTCTTTTTGACGATGCGGAGCGCGGTGATGCTGTTCATAGTGCTTGGTCTTGTGAGGGAGGTTTTAACGGGGCGCGCCCCCGGACGAAAGGGAATTTTCGCGGGACGGAATTCACGGCGTCATCAGAGTCGCGCGCGGAAACAGGCAGGGTTGTGATTGCATCCCCCCGCATGAACCCTGTCCGTGGGGAACCCGGCCTGCCTTCGAGGGGCATCCGCGCCCTTCCCGCGGGCCGCTTGCCCTCCACGCAGCGGGGGGGCGTTTTTCAGGCCGGCCCTGAGGGCAAGCCGGCCGACATGGAAAAGGGGACGAGGCGCGACCACCGGAAACACTTTGCCCGGGCGGGAGATTGCGGCAGGCTGGACGCATGCGGACTCTCGTCATCGCCACCCGCAATCCGCACAAGCTCGAGGAAATCCGGGCCGTGCTGGGCGCGGATCTCCGTTGCCTCACCCTGCGCGACCTGCCGGACGCGCCGGAAATCGTCGAGGACGGCGCGACCTTTGCCGAAAACGCCCGCAAAAAGGCGGTCGGCCTCGCGCAATGGCTGGCCGCGCGCCCGGCCGCCGGCCGCCCCCCGGGGGCCTGCTGGGTGCTGGCGGACGATTCCGGCCTGGAAGTGGACGCCCTCCACGGCGCGCCCGGCGTGCATTCGGCGCGGTTCGCCGCCGCTGAAGTGGGCGCCTCCGGCAACGCGCCCGACGCCGCCAACAACGCCCGCCTCCTGCGGCTGTTGCGCGGCGTGCCGCCGGAGCGTCGCGCGGCCCGGTTCCGCTGCGTCATCGCCGTCGCGCCGGTGGGCGAAACCGCCTCCGCGCCCGCGGCGGCGCGCCTGTTCGAGGGCGCCTGCGAGGGACGCATTCTCGAAGCCCCCCGGGGCGGGGCCGGTTTCGGCTACGACCCCCTCTTCCAACCCGGGGGCCACGACCGGACCTTCGCGGAACTGGGCGCGGCGGTCAAAAACCGCATCAGCCACCGCGCCCGCGCCCTGGCGCGAATGGCGGCCTGGTGGCATGGCGGGAAGTAAACTCGCCGGGCATTGAGACAGCGTCGTGCCCGCGCCCGCGCGCGCCTCACCCGGAAAGAATGGCGCCGGCGCCTCGGTGTGGATGGGATCACGAAGCACGCGCGGCCGAAACAAAAACCCTTTTTCCCCGCCGCGAAGAGCCGGTGGACGCTCCCCCCCGGTTCGACGCGCGAGATGAGGGTTCGCCGGAGGGGGGGGCTTCGTGCCCTTCGGGGTAAAAAGCGCGGGGAGGGAAAACCGGTTTTTCTTCGCCCTCGAGTCGGGCACGCCACGCCGATAAACCGTTTTGTCCCGGGCACCGAATTGTTTTCAGGGACGGCATCAGGATGGTTTTGCCGAATCCGGCCGCCGCCACCGTGTTTCCGCGGCGTTCCGGAGCGATACGGCGCGCGCGCCCGGAGCGTGACGGGGAGGACGGAAAAGCAGGGCAAAAAAATGGAGCGGGAGAAGGGATTCGAACCCTCGACATCAACCTTGGCAAGGTTGCGCTCTACCAGACTGAGCTACTCCCGCTACCGAAAGCGCCTCCACCTTAGTCATTCCCCGCCCGGATGCAAGCCCTGATTTTCACTTTGTGACGAAGGGCGGCGAAACGACCGGCCCCGGAAATCGCTCGCGGGGGAACGAGGGGCGGGGGCGCCCCCCCCTGCGGCGGCAAACATCCGCGAGTTTCAAGTTTCAAGTTTCAAGGAGGCAAGTCCCCGCCCTTCCCACTGAAAACTTGAAACTTCCAACTTCCCGCTTCCAACTCCCCGCTCACCACATTCGGGCGGTGACGCCGCCGTCCACGACGAAAATGGCGCCGGTGATGTAGGCGCCGGCGTCGCTGGCCAGCAGCAGGGCGGTGGGGGCCAGCTCCTCGGGCCGGCCCCAGCGGCCCACGGCGGTGCGCGCGGCGAAACTTTCCTTCTGTTCCGGGCTGAGGATGGACATCGGCATCTCGGTGGCGAACGGGCCGGGCGCGAGGCAGTTGACGGTGATGCCGTGCGGGCCGAGGTGGAGACAGTTGGCCTTGACCATGCCGTGCAGGGCGGCCTTGGTGGCGCTGTAGGCCACCCGGTCGGCGGTGCTGGCCAGGGCCATGACCGAGGAGATGTAGATGATCCGCCCCCAGCGCCGCTCTTTCATGCCGGGCGCGAGGGCGCGGGTGAGGACCATCGAGGCGGTGATGTTCAGCTCCAGCAGGGTGTCCCAATCCTCGTCCCGGATCCGGTCCACGGGCTGGGGAATGTTCCAGCCGGCGTTGCTCACCAGGATGTCCACCCGGCCCAGGCGGGCCTGGGCTTCGCGGGCGAGCGCCTCGGCGCCGGCGCGGCGGCCCACGTCGGCCACGATCGCCTCGACCCGCGCGCCGGTTTCGTCGGCCAGCTCCCGGGCGGCGGCGGTCAACTCGGCTTCGGTGCGGCTGGCGAGGGCCACCTCCGCCCCGGCGCGGGCAAACAGGCGGGCCATTTCCCTGCCGAGTCCCCGTCCGCCGCCGGTGACCAGCGCCGCGCGACCGGCGAGGCTGAAGGGGGTTTGCGCGAAGGGGGCGGCCATGGGCGGGAGGGGCTACTTGATGAGCCGGTCGGGGTTGAGGGGCTTGAGGTCCTTGGGCACGAACAGGCCGTCCTTGCGGATGAGTTCGCCGTCGAACCAGATTTCGCCGCCGCCCCAGTCGGGCCGCTGGATGAGCACCATGTCCCAATGGACGGCGGAGCGGTTGCCGTTGTCGCACTCTTCGTAGGCCTGGCCCGGCGTGAGGTGGAGGGAGCCGGCGATTTTCTCGTCGAAGAGGATGTCGCACATGGGATCGAGGATGTGCGGGTTGAAGCCGAGGGAGAATTCGCCGGTGTAGCGGGCGCCGGGATCGGTGTCGAGGATCTCGTTCAGGCGCTTCGCATTGCTGCCGGTGGCGTTGATGACGCGTCCGTTGCGGAATTCGAGCCGCACGTTGTCGAAACGGGTGCCCGCGTAGAGGGTGGGCGTGTTGAACTGGATGACGCCGTTGATGGATTTCTTCACCGGGCAGGAGAAGACCTCGCCGTCGGGGATGTTGCGGTCGCCGCTGCAAATGACCGCGCCCAGTCCCTTGATGCTGAACTCCAGCTCGGTGCCGGGGCCGCTGATCCGGACGCGATCGGTCCGGCTCATGCGTTGCTGGAGCGCCTGGCTGGCGCGGGCCATTTTCGCGTAATCCATCGTGCAGACCCGGAAGTAGAAATCCTCGAAGGCCTCGGTGCTCATGTTGGCGGCCTGCGCCATGCTGGGGGTGGGCCAGCGCAGGACGACCCAGCGGGTCTTGTTCACCCGGTGGTTGAGCACGGGGCGGAGGGTGCGCTGGTAGAGCTGGAGGCGGTCGGAGGGGACGTCGGCGGTCTCGCTGGCGTTGGCCGTGCCGCGGACGGCGATGTAGGCCTGCATCTTTTTCATGCGGTGCAGCTCCAGGTCGCGCACCAGCCGGGCGTGGGTTTCGTCGGTGTCCCGCAGCACCTCGCGGGTCACGCGCGGGTGGCGGACCTCGACGATGGGCACCGCTCCGGCGGCGCGCGCTTCGCGCATGAGAACCACGGCGAATTCATCCGGCACGTCGGTCAGGTCCAGCAGGACGTGGTCGCCGGACTTCAGGGCGGTGGAGTACCCCACCAACACCCGGGCCAAATCACGGTAACGAGGATCGGTCATGACGCCGCCCAGCGTAGCGCCCGCGCGGGGCGGGGTCGAGCCCGGGGCGGGGGGGCGGACGGGGAAATCGGGGCGGAAGGGGCGCGGGTGAGGGCGGGCCGCCCCGTGTTCCGCCCGGGGCGCGGCGGGGAAAAGGGGCGTGTCCGGGGATGCGGCCGGTCCCGTCGGGGCGCGCGGGCGGCGGAATCGGCTTTTGACAAGGGGGCGGCGTTTGGCGCAATTTGCGTTTTCGCGGCGTCGCCGGGACCGGTCCCGGAAGCCGGAACGAACGCGACGTTCGCCGCCGGGCAGCCGGCGAAACCGCGAGGAAGTCATGGGAAAAACGCTGATCATTGCCGAGAAACCCTCCGTTGCCACCGATTTGTCGCGGGCCTTGGCGTCCGTCCTCGGGCGCTTCGCGCGCAAGGGCAAGGGGCGCGAGACCTGGTTCGAGAACGACCGGGCCATCATCACCTCGGCGGTGGGCCATCTGGTGGAATTGCGCATGCCCACCGGACCGAACGGGAAGAAGCTGCCGTGGAACTTCAAGGTGCTGCCGGCCATCCCGAAAAAGTTCGAGCTGGACCCGGTGCCCGAGTCGAAATCCCGGCTCAACCTGGTGCTCCGGCTGGCCCGGCGCAAGGACGTGGACCTGATCGTCAACGCCTGCGACGCGGGCCGTGAGGGCGAGCTGATTTTCCGCTACATCATGGACCTCGGCAAAATCCGGAAACCCGTCAAGCGGCTCTGGATGCAGTCCATGACGAAGGAGGCGATTCTCGACGCCTGGCAGCGGCTCCGGGACGACGCGGAGATGCAGCCGCTGGCCGACGCGGCGCGTTGCCGTTCGGAGAGCGACTGGCTGGTGGGGCTCAACGCCACCCGGGCGCTCACCTGCTACCGTTCGCGCCACGGCGGCTTCAACATCACCTCGGCGGGCCGGGTGCAGACCCCCACGCTGGCGATTCTGGCAAAGCGCGAGGCGGAGATTCAGTCGTTCACGCCCGAGCCCTACCGCGAGGTGCACGCCACCTTCGAGGTGACCGCCGGGCAATACCCGGGCGTCTGGATTGACGAGCAGTGGAAAAAGGATCCGGCCCGGCCGCACGGGCGGCCCGAGCGGATTTGGGACCCCGCCCTGGCCGGGGCCATCCGCGAGCGTTGCCAGGGCAAACAGGGCGAGGTGACCGAGGAGAAGAAGCCCAAAACCACCGTCGCCCCGCAGCTTTACGACCTGACCACCCTCCAGCGCGAAGCGCCGTTTTCGGCCAAGAACACGCTGGCCATCGCCCAGCGGCTCTACGAGCGGCACAAGATGATCACCTACCCGCGGACCGATTCCCGCTACCTGCCCGAGGATTACCTGGGCACGGTCCGCTCGACGATGGAGCAGGTGGCCCTCGGCGATCATCCGGTGGCGGAATTCGCCCGCGCCGTGCTGGTCGGGAAGGAAGGCGGCCCGCGTCTCGCGAAGTCCCGGCGGGTGTTCGACAACAAAAAGGTCTCCGATCACTTCGCCATCATTCCCACCGGGCGCTTCGTCAAGCTCAGCGACGTCGAACAGAAGGTCTATGACCTGATCGTGCGGCGCTTCATCGCGGTCTTTTATCCGCCCGCCCGCTACGAGATCACCAAGCGCCTCACCCGCATCCGGCACGCCGCCGACCTGGTGGACACCTTCAAGACCGACGGCCGCATCCTGGTCTTCCCCGGCTGGCGCGCGGTCTATGGCGTGAAAGCCGGCGCGGCCTCCGGCAAGGACGAGCTGGTGCCGGTGACACCGGGCGAACCGGCCACCGCCGTCGCGGTCGAGGTCCACGACGAGGAGACCAAACCGCCGCCGCGTTTCACCGAGGCCACGCTGCTCTCGGCGATGGAGGGCGCGGGCAAGCTGGTGGACGACGAAGCGCTGGCCGAGGCGATGGCGGAACGCGGGCTCGGCACGCCGGCCACCCGCGCGGCGATCATCGAGACGCTCATCAGCCAGAAATACATCGTCCGCGACGGCGAAGGCGGACGCGCCCCGCTGCACGTCACCGCCAAGGGCATGCAGCTCATCGAGCTGCTCAAAAAGATGGGCATCGCGGGGCTCACGTCGCCCTCCCTGACCGGCGATTGGGAATACAAACTGCGCCGCATGGAGCAGGGCCGGCTCTCCCGCGAGGCCTTCATGCGCGAGATCGAGGAATACACCAAGGACATCGTCGAACGCACCCGCGCCCGGCTCGCGGCGGCGAAGAACGAAACCCACCCCGACCTCGACGCCCCCTGCCCGCGTTGTCACGCCCCCAAACTCAAGCAGACCGACGGCACCTACGAATGCCACAACCCGGAGTGCGGCTTCAAAACCAAGAAATACATCGCCGGGCGCCGGCTCACCGAGGCCGAAGCGCGCGAATTGTTCCGCAACGGCGCCGTCGGCCCGCTCGAAGGATTCCGTTCCCGGTTCAACAAGCCCTTCACGGCCGGGCTGAAACTCGACGACCAGTTCAAGGTCCAGTTCGTCTTCGAAGACCGCCAGGAAAATTCGGGCGCCGCCGACCTGTCCGAGCCGGCGGACTTCAGCGGCCAGGAACCGCTGGGCGCCTGCCCGCAATGCGGCGCGCGCGTCTTCCGCCACGGCGCCAACTACGTCTGCGAAAAGGCCGTCGGCCCCGACCGCTCCTGCCGCTTCCGCTCCGGCGCGGTCATCCTCGGCCAGCCGGTCGAGCCGGAGCAGTTCCGCAAATTGCTGACGGAAGGCCGGACCGACCTGCTCACCGGCTTCGTCTCGAAACGGACCAACCGCAAGTTCGAGGCCTTTCTCGTGCTGAAGGACGGCAAGGTGGGCTTCGAGTTCGCGCCCCGCGAAAAGAAAAAAACCGCCACCCGCAAACGCGCCCGGAACCAGCCGGCGGACGAGGCCCCGCTGGACTTCACCGGTCAGGAGCCGCTGGGGAAATGCCCCAAATGCGGCGGCCGGGTCTTTGCCGGCCCCGACGCCTACGTGTGCGAACACCGCCAGGGCGGCGGCAAACGCTGCACCTTCCGCGTGGGCCGGGAAATCCTCCAGCAACCGATCGCGCCGGAGCAGATGCGCAAGCTCCTCGCCGAAGGCCGGACCGACCTGCTGGACCGCTTCGTCTCGAACAAGAGTGGCAAGGTCTTCCGCGCCCACCTCAAACTGGGCGCCAACGGCAAGACCGAGTTCGAGTTTCCGCCGCGTGAATAACCCTCCGGGGCGGTCCGCCGCCCGCGCTGTTGCCGCTCATGGGACTGGTCAGTTTGCTGCGTGAGATCGTGGACCTCGGCGTGCGGCTGTTTGCCCTGGGATTGTTTCTCGGCATGCTCCTCGACTGGTTCGATCCCGCGGCCTTGCGGGGGGTCCGCTCCGCCCTGAACCGCTTTTACGAGCCGTTTCTGGCGCCGTTGCGTCGGCGCGTTCGTCCCTTCCGCCTCTCCCGTTCCGCCCCCGCGGCCATTGATCCCGCCCCGCTGATCCTGCTGCTGCTGGTCTGGCTCCTCGTCCATCCCTTCCTCATGTGGGTGCTGAGCTGACCGCCGGGACGGGCGCCGGGAAACTCGCAACCGGTTTGCGCAAAAAAAAAGGACCCGCCGCGCGGGTCCGAAACAAGAGCGAAAGGAGAAGCGGTCGCGCTCAATAAAGCGGATCGTAGTTCTCCTCCTCCAAGGCGTAGCCGGGAGACACCCCTTCCGCGTGGCCGTCCGGCATGGACACCACGGCCTTGCCGCTGTTGAAGTAGCTGGCGTAGTCAATCACCTTCGGCGAGCCGCTGATGCCATGACGGGCCGCCAGCAGGTTGCCCGGCGGCACGAACCGCCCGTCATCCGCGCCAATGGTGCTGATGTTGCGCGGGGGGCCCTTGATCGTGATACGGCGTCCCAGCTCCTCCACCAGCATCAACTTCTTGGTGGGCTGCCGGACGGAGCTGATTTTGAAGTGCAAAGGCGGCACGCCCACCCCGTAGAGCGAGGCCATGCCATGATTCTTGCCGCCGCGAAACACACTGACGAACGTGTAACTGTAAAGGTAGCCGTTGTGCTTGGCGCCATTGTAGGTGGTGTGCCGGCTGTACCATTCCTGTTCCCGTTTCAACACGTCGCGATCACCCGGGCACCGGAACAGATTCGCGTTGAAACTGCCAATGTAGGGGGCGATGGCGCTGTTTTGGACGTTTGTATAGTAACTGGGCGGTTTGGTCCGGTCGTTGCCCTGCCGGGGAATGAGGTTCCAGAAAATCCAGTCCTCCACCATCGGCACGAACGCCCCTTGGGAGGCGGTGCCGGGGAAAGTGTCCCGATAATCATCGGTGTACATGATCATCGCCAGGCTGAGCTGTTTGAGGTTGCTGCGGCAGACGGCCATGTGTCCCTTGTCCTTGGCCTTGGACAACGCCGGCAGCAGCATGCCCGCCAGAATGGCAATGATGGCGATGACCACCAGCAATTCGATCAAAGTAAAGCCTTTACGTTTCATAGGAGATTGCAGGTAACAGTTATGCCTCCAGTTTTTCGCGCTCGTTTTATTTTGTCAAGCCGGAGCATCGGTGTGCCCTGAAACGCCCGGCATTCCGAAAGAAAGCACGCGCCCCTTGCAGCGCGAACTTCCAGTCGGCCAGGCGGGCGAGGAAAAGCGGCCGCCGCGTAGGGGGGGGCTGGCAGATGGGAAATCCGCGATGGGCTCGCGTGTGCCCACGCCCTCGGTCCCACGGGCCTTCGGCCTGGCGGACGAATCCCTTTTTGTCGCTCCTCAGCCCGCGCTACGGAGAGCCGCTCCGCCATTCCGCCGGCGGCGACCGCGGGGGGGCGAACGCCTCGCAGCGTGCCACGCTGCGATACGGCAGGCTGCCAGCCGGCGCTGCGGAGGGAAGAGAAGGCTTCCCGTCTCTTCACGTCGGCAACTGCGGAGGATGCTTTTTTCGGATTTCGGGATTCGGATTTCGGATTCCCTTCGGGCCTTCGATCCCTCGGTCCCTCGGGTTTCCCCGGCGTTTGGGAGGCTTTGCGTTTCGCGCCGATTTATTCGTAGCGCAGGGCTTCGATGGGGCTCAGGCGGGCGGCTTTGACGCCGGGGAAGAGGCCGGCCAGCACGCCGACCAGGGCGCTGAAGCAGACGGCCAGCAGCAGGGCGAGGGGGGTGATGACCGGCGCGTTGCCGGTGGGGGAGATGGTGTTCAGGATGCCGACCATGCCGAAGGAGGCCGCCACGCCCATGGCCGCGCCCAGCAGGGCGATGACCAGGCTCTCGACCAGCACCTGGGAGAAGATGGCCCACCCGGTGGCGCCCACGGCCTTGCGGATGCCGATCTCGCGGATGCGTTCGTTGATGCTGGCCAGCATGATGTTCATGATGCCGATGCCGCCCACCAGGAGGCTGATGGCCGCGATGGCGCCGCCGCTCATGCGGGTGTTGCGAATCTGGGCGTTGATCTGTTCCAGGTTGTTTTCCTGGGTCTGGAAGGTGAAGTCCTCGATGCCCCGGTGGGTGACCATGAGGACGTTGCGCGCCTGTTGGAGGGCGGGCGCCAGGTGCGCCAGGTCGCGCACCTTGATGTCAATGTCGGTGAGCCGCCAGTCGGGGATGCCGTCCCGGTCGCCCGCCGCCCGGAAGCGGATGTAGGCGGTGTTCAGCGGCATGTACACGGTGAGGTTTTTGCGGCGGAAGGCCCAGTTTTTGTGGCCGCCCCAGCCGCGTTTCCGTTTCGGTCCGCCGACCTCGGTCCTGGCCTGGTGGGCCGCGGCGGCCCGTTCGCGCCGTTCCTTCTCGCTCTCGTAGTGGGTCAGCATCCCGACGATGGTGAAGGGTTGTCCGCCAATCTGAATCACTTCGCCGAGCGGGATGATCTCGTGTCCCACCTCCTCGGGCGAGCCGAACAGGACGTCCCGAATCTCGGTGCCGATGACGCACACCGCCCGCGCCTCCTCCTCGTCAATCTCGGTGAAGAAGCGGCCGTGGGCGAGGGTGTGCAGGTTCATTTCGAGCACGGCGGGCCAGACGCCGACGCATTCCGAGGGCCAGACCGCCTTTTCGCCGCGGGTGATCAGCCCCCAGACCTTCATCTCCGGCGAGATCAGGCGCAGGAGGCGGGCGTTGTGGCGCAGGGCCAGCACGTCGTGCAGGGTGCGGCCGGGCGCCTGGTCGGCCAGATGCTCCTGATCCGGCGGCACGTCTTCGTCGCGGATCAGCACCTTGTCCGCGCCGCCCATGGCGATCATGGACTCCTTCATGCCGTTTTCCATGCCCTTGATCAGGGCGGACATGCCCACGAGGCTGGCCACGCCCAGCACGATGCCCAGCATGGTCAGGAGGGACCGGGATTTGTGCGCCCAAATCTCCTTGAAACCGGCTCCGATGGTGTTGAGCAGTCCCATGGTTCCGTCAGTCGTAACGCAGCGCCTGGATGGGATGCAGGCGCGAGGCCTTCACGGCCGGGATCAGGCCGGCCACGATGCCCACCAGCACGCTGAAGCTGAACGCCAGCAGCATGGCGCCGGCGGTGATGATGGGGGTGTTTTCCGTCGGCGCCAGCCCGGCGATCAACCGCACCAGGCCGAACGCCGCCACCAACCCGGCCACGCCGCCCAGCATGGCGATCACCACGCTCTCGACCAGGATTTGCAGGAAGATGTCGCCGTCGGTGGCGCCCACGGATTTGCGGATGCCGATCTCGCGCACCCGTTCCGAGATGCTGGCCAGCATGATGTTCATGATGCCGATGCCGCCCACCACCAGCGCGATGCCGGCGATGAGCCCGCCGCTGAGCCGGGCGTTGCGGACGAACTGGTCAATGTTCTCGGCCCAGTCCTCCTGGGTGCGGAAGGAGAAATCCTCGATGCCCTTGTGGGTGATCATGAGGATGTTGCGCACCTGCTGAAGCGCCGTTTCCAGCACGCTCACGTCCTCCACCTGGAGGGTGAGGTTCGAGAGCTTGGGCACGCCCGACGCCCCGGTGGCCTCGGCGCTGCGGTTGCGGATGCCGAACGCGCCGGTGTCAATCTCGTTCCGGAACCGCATCCACATCGTGTTGAGCGGCATGAACACGGTGGCGTTTTTCAGCCAGAAGATGAAGTGGTCCCGGCCGTGGCGCCGCCCCCCCTTGCGGGCGGGACCGCTCCGGGCGGCTTGCGGACCGGCCCGGGCGCGCAGCTCGCGCTCCTTCCGCGCCTCCTCGCTCTCGTAATGCTTGAACATGCCGACGATGGTGAAGGGCACGTGGTTGATGAAGAGGATCCGGCCGATGGGGATGATCTCCTCGCCGACCTCCTCCGGCGACCCCCACAACGCGTCGCGGGTGGCGGTGCCGATGACGCAGACGTTGCGGGCCTGGTCGTCGTCCAGCTCGTTGAACATGCGGCCGTACTGGATTTCGTGCTCGTTCATTTCGAGCGCCACCGGCCAGACGCCGTAGCAGATGAAGGGGCGGAAGCGTTTGCCGTTGGCGGTGATCGTGGCGCGAATCCGCATTTCCGGCGAAAGCTTGGCGATCAGCGGCGCGCCGGCCCGGATGGAATGGACGTCGTTGAGCGTCACGCCGGTGGCCTGATCCGCGAGGTGGCGCTGCTCCACCGGCAGGTCCTGCGGCTCGACCCGCACCTTTTCCAGCCCGCCGATGGCGATGAGCGCCTCCCGGGCGCCGCGCTCGATGCCCTTCACCAGGGCCGACATCGCCACCAGGCTGGACACCCCGAGGATGATGCCCAGCATGGTCAGCAGGGAGCGGAACTTGTGCGCCCGAATCTCGCGAAAGCCCACCCCGACCGTCACCCACACCTGGCTCCAGGGGGCGTGGCGTTCCGGCGGCGGAGGGGTGGAAGCGGACGGGTTCATGCCGAAGGCGCGGCGGCCGCCGCCGGCCGCCCGGGACGGTTCAGCCCGGCGAGGGTGACGTCAACCTTCTCCGCGATCCGGCCGTCGCGAATCTCGATGCGGCGCGGGGTGACGGCGGCGATTTCGGGGTCGTGGGTGACGAGGACGATCGTCCGGCCCGCCTCGCCGAGCTGGCGGAACAGGTCCAGGATGGCCTCGCCGGTGTGGGTGTCGAGGTTGCCGGTGGGTTCGTCGGCGAAGATGATGCGGGGGTTGTTGACCAGCGCGCGGGCGATGGCCACCCGCTGCTGCTGGCCGCCGGAAAGCTGGCTGGGCCGGTGCCTGGCGCGGTTGACCAGGTCCACCTGCTCCAGCGCCGTCATCGCCCGCCGCAGCCGTTCCCGGCCCGACACCCCGCTGTACACCATCGGCAGCTCCACGTTTTGCAGGACGTTCAGCTTGGGCAGCAGGTTGAAGAACTGAAACACGAACCCGATCTTGCGGTTGCGGATGGCCGCCAGTTGGCGCGGGCCGGCGGACTGGATCATCGTCCCGTCCAAGCGGATCGTCCCGTGCGTGGGCGAATCGAGGCAGCCCAGGATGTGCATCAGGGTGGACTTGCCGCTGCCCGAGGGGCCGATGATCGAGATGAACTCCCCCTCCTCGATGTCGAGGCTCACGTTGTCCAGGGCGCGGATTTCCTCCCCGCCGAGGTGATAGATTTTGCTGACGTTGCGCAGTTCGACGAGCGCCATAAGCCGGAGCCTTCCCGCGTCGTTCAGCCGTGCCGGACGGCGCCCGAGCGCGCCCGCGAGGTCGAGTCGGCGGACTTGGCCGGCGCGCCCGGTTTGGTGTCCGGCTCCTGGGCCAGTCCGGACGGGCCCTGCTTGATCAGCTTTTCCTCCGGCATTTGCAACGCCACCACCTCGCCGGGACGCACGCCGGCCTGGATCTCCGCGTTGAAGTTGTCGGAAATGCCCAGCCGGATCGGCCGCCGCTCGTAAAACTCGCCCTGCTTCACGTAAACGAACCGCTCCCGCTTGCCGGTGTCGGGGTTCTTCTCGGTGAACACCGCCACGATGGGAACCGCCACCACGTTCGCGGCGGACTGGACGGGAATCTTGACGTTGGCCGTCATGCCGGGGCGCACCCGTTTGTCCGGGTGGCGGAGCAGGATGCGCGCGGCGAAGCCCTTGAGGTTGTTCTTGTAGGTGGCCTGCGGGGCGATGCGCTCGACCACGCCGGTGACCGTCAGGCCCGTCACCGCCTCGACCACCACCTCGACCTGCTGGCCCACGTGAATGCGGGGCACGTCCGCCTGATTGACGTGGGCGTTGATGACCAGGTTGTTCAGGTCGGCGATGGTCAGCACCTCGGTGCCGCTGTTGAAGCCGCCCGAGCCGGACACCGCCTGCCCGACCGACACCGGCCGCGTCAGCACGGTGCAATCGAACGGCGCCCGCACCTCGGTCTTGGTCAGCCGCTCGTCCAGGATGGCCAGGTCCTTCTGGGCGCGATCCAGCGCGTTGCGGGCCAGCTCGAAGGCGGTCTGGGTGTTGTCATAGACCTCCTGCGAGATGAGCTTTTCGGCGAGCAATTCGCCCGCCCGCCGGAAATCCCGCTGGCTCTTCTCCAGCTCCAGCCGCGCCCGTTCCACCGAGGTCTTGCTCGATTCCCACTGGTTGCGCAGCTCCTTGTCGTCCAGCTTGAAGAGCAGCTCGCCCTTCTTGACCTCGTCGCCGATGTCCACCGGCAGCAGCTCGATCCGGCCGTTGATCTCCGGGCGCACCGACACCTGCTCCGCCGGGCTGATCTCGCCCGCCGCGTACACGGCGAAACTGATGTTGGTCTGGATGGCCACCGCCGTGGTGGGCGCCGCCGGGCCGGCCTCGCCGGACGCCGGCTTGAGCCCGCGCAAAAAATAAACGCCCGCCGCCACCGCGACCGCCACCACCGCCAAACTGATCCACTTTTTCATCGTGCCACAATCAACCCCGCCGCCCGCCGCGTGTTCCGCGCCCGGCGCCGGCGTTTTCTCCTGCCGCGATTTTCGCAAGCAGGCCAAAACAATAAAACACCATTGGACGCCCGGGGTCGCGCCCGGATTCACCAGCAATTGGGGGAACCGCGCCGGCGGCACCAACGGGGAGGGGCGCGATCCACCCGCTTTTCGGCCCGCGTGAACTGGTGGAAGCGGCCGGGCGCGAAGGTCGCGGAGAGGCTTGGGCGTCCGGGAGGACGCCACCGTGGGCCGGCCGCGCGTTGCCACGCGGCGGGAGGTCCCGCTTTTCAGCCGGGCTCTTGCGGGGGCGGGCGCGCGCGGGAATTACGGCTTGGGCGGCGCGGGGTTCGCGCCGGAGGCTTTCGTCCGTTTCCGCGCGCGGTGCGGAGCGGCGTCTTTTTTCGGTTTGGGACCAAACCGGACGGTGACGGCCAGCAGCTTGCCGTTTTCCAGTTTGCGCACGTAGCCGGCCACTTCTTCGCCGATCACCCCGTCGGTCAGTTTCGCGGGTTTGCCGTTTTTGATGAACTTCGTTTTCGCGTTTACGGGAAAGACCCGCCGGGTGTTTTTGGTGGTGACGGTGATGGTGTGTTTCACCTTGTCCACCGCGCCCAGTTTGCCGCGAAAGGGGTAGCCCCTGACCTTGCGTTTTTTCGGGGCGGGTTGGGACTTCGGAGCCCGGACGCGGTTGGTGACGGCGGAGGGGGAGGTTCCGCCCGCCGGCGCCGCCATGCCCCCCGCGCCAAGCAGCATCCCCGCCACGCCGAGACCGAACAGAGTTCGAATGCGGATTTTCATGGCTTTGTTCCGTTGCTGTGAGGGTGCTGTTTTCAAACCAGAAATCCGCCCGCCGGGCAAGCGGAAATTTTCCGCCGGAAACCGGGCGTCTCCCTCGCCGGCCGCCCGTCGGAGACGGGGGGAAACGCGCCGGTGGCTTTTTTTCGGTCCGTTCGGCGAGGGCCGCCGAAGGCGCGCCGTTCACCGGCGCGCGGGGGGGCGTTGGCGCCCGGCGGAAAATGCCGGGGCGGGGAACCCGGCTCCCGGTCAAGGGGCATTTCGCGTCCTCCGGCATGCCGGCTACGCGTCCCCGCGCGGCGGGAGGCCGCTTTTCCGCCGGGGTCTTACCGGCGGATCTGGCCCTCGCCGAAGGCCAGCCATTTGTAGCTGGTGAGCTCGGCCAGGCCCATCGGGCCGCGGGCGCCCACCTTGTCGGTGCTGATGCCGATCTCGGCCCCCATGCCGAACTGGCCGCCGTCGGTGAACCGGGTTGAGGCGTTCCAGTACACGGCGGCGGAATCCACCCCTTCCAGGAACCGGCGGGCCGTCAGTTCGTTGGCGGTGACAATGGCGTCCGAGTGATGGGAACCGTAGCGGTTGATCAACTCGACGGCTTCGTCCACGTCGGCCACCAGCCGCACGTTCAGGATCGGCGCGAGGTATTCCGTGTGCCAGTCCTCCTCGGTGGCGGCGCGCAACCGGCCTTCCGGCGCCTCGTCGCGCAGCAGCGCGTGCGCCTCGGCGTCCGCCCGCAGTTCCACGCCTTCCTCCCACAGCGACTTGGCCAGCAACGGCAGCAACTGCGGCGCGGCGTCCCGGTCCACGTAGAGGGTCTCGATGGCGTTGCAGACGCCGGGCCGCTGGCATTTCGAGTTCACCGTCACGGAGACGGCCATTTGCGGGTCGGCGTCCCGGTCCACGAACACGCTGCAGATGCCCTTGTAATGCTTGATGACCGGCACTTTCGAGCAATCGGCCACCGCCCGGATGAGCCCTTCGCCGCCGCGCGGCATGCAGAGGTCCACGTAATCGGTCAGGGAAAGCAGCTCCGGAATGGCCGCCCGGTCGGTGGTGCCCACGAGCTGGATGGCGTGTTCGGGAAAATCGGCGAGGCAGTCGCGGCCGGCCCGGACCAGGGTGTCGGCGATGATGCGGTTCGAGTGAACGGCCTCCTTGCCGCCGCGCAGGATGGTGGCGTTGCCCGATTTGAAGCAGAGCCCCGCCGCGTCAGCGGTGACGTTCGGGCGGGACTCGAAGATGATGACGATGACCCCGATGGGGGTGGCCACCTTTTGCAGCTTGAGCCCGTTGGCCAGCGTCCGCTCGTCCAGCACCCGGCCCACCGGATCGTCGAGGTCGGCCACCTCGCGCAACCCCTGCGCCATGCCGGCGATGCGCCGGTCGGTCAGTTCGAGCCGGTCCAGCAGCGCCGCCGAAAGCCCGGCCTCCCGGCCCGCTTCGAGGTCCCGGGCGTTGGCCGCTTGAATCTCCTCCCGCCGGGCTTCGAGGGCGTCCGCCATCGCGCGGAGGCAGGCGTTTTTCTCATCCGTGCTGAGGCGGGTGAGGGCATGCGCCGCCGCCTTGGCCCGGCGGCCCAGTTCGGTCATCTGCTCGGTCAGGTTCATGGCCGAAGCTTAGGCCAGGAACGGCGGCGGGAAAATCCCGTTTTCCCCCTCCCGGTCGCGCGCGCGCGCGGAGGCGCGGGGATCGCGAAAGCCCGCTGCCGCGGAATCTTCGCGCGCGCCGGGCGGCGGGGCGCGGCGGAACGCTCAGGAGCGGTCCGGGGAATCCAGCAGTTTCGCCAGCTTTTCCTTGAGGACGGCGAGGTCCACCGGTTTCTCGACGAACTCGGTCACGGGCAGCCAGCTCGAGTCAATGTCCTTGTTGCTGAAGCCCAGGGGGAATTTCTCGTTCACGGCCGTCAGCATGAGGATCGGCAGGTCCTGGTGAAGCTGGCGCAGGTCGCGGGCCACTTGGAAGCCGGCGCTGGGATCCTCGGGAAACATCACATCCAGCACCACGGCATCGGGTTTGCGCTCGCGCACGGCGGGCACGGCCTCGGAGGCGGCGTGGAGGATGCGGACTTCGTGTCCCTCGGATTCGCAGACCGTGCCGACGGTCTCGGCGAATTCGGCGTCGTCGTCAACAATGAGCAGATAGGCCATGTCAGTATCGTTTTGTGTGAGGCTTGGGGTTTGTGATCAGGATTTCAAAGCAAAAGATCGGCGCGGGAGCAAAAGGGTGAAGGTGGTCCCCCGGCCGGGGGCGCTTTCCACCCGGAGGGTGGCGCCCGCTTCCCGGGCCACCTGGCGCACGATGGCGAGGCCGAGGCCGGTGGAGCTGCGGTTGTGTTTCAGCGCCTCGTCCGTCCGGTAGTAGTCCTCGAAAATGTGCGGCAGCTTTTCGGCGGGAATCCCGATGCCTTCGTCGCGGATCACGATCTCGGCGGTCTGGTCGTCCAGCGGCCGGCACCGCACCTCCACGCGGCCGTCGTCGTGGGAATAGTTCACGGCGTTCACCAGGAGGTTGTCGAACATCATGGTGAGGTGATCCTCGACGCCCTCGACGGTGACCGGCTTCAGGTCGCGCTCGATCCGGATGCCGCGCTGGCGGGCGGCGGGTTCGATTTGGGCGATGAGCGTCTCCAGCAGGCGGTCGAGTTCCAGTGATTGGGCGACCGGCGCGGCCTGTCCCTGGGAGCGGAGGTTGGCCAGTTGCAGCATTTCCCGGATTTGCTGGGCGAGGGCGCGGCAGCGGACGGAGATTTTCTGGAGGGTCTCGCGCGCCTTGGGCGGCAGCTCGCCGCAGTAGCCGCCCAGCAGGAGCTGCGTCTGGGCGTGGATGGCGGCAAAGGGGGCCTTGAGCTGGTGGGTGGTCTGGAGCATGTGGGCGGCCCGCTCGTCGCAACTGGCTTCGAGCCGGAGATTGGTGGCGGCCAGCTCATGCTCGCGCCGGCGCAAGCGGCCGGCCAGGCGCGAGACGAGGTGCCAGATCACCAGCCACACCACCAGCATGCCGCCCAGGTTGTAGGCCAGGAACCAACCGGGCGGCGGCGGCGTCAGCGTGCCGGTGAAGATGCTGGCGGACGGCAGCACGCCCCGGACTTCGAGCAGCAGGCAGCCGGTGTACAACCCCGCCGCCAGCGCCACCACCAGCAGGCTTTCGCCCGGCGTCAGCACGATGCAGGCCAGGATGATGTGAAACAGGTAGGTGTAGGGCGGCCAGGGCAGGGTGCTGCCCAGCCAGTGAATGACGACCGTGAGCAGCAGCAGGTCGGTGACCGTTTGCGTCCAGAGGAGGGAGCGTTCCGGAATGCCGGCGGACTGGCGGCGCAGGCGCCGGGCCAGGAGGATGTAGGCCACGTTCAGCACGCCCAGCACGCCCGCGGCGCCGAGGGGCAGCGCGGGCCGCAGATTCAGGTGGGCCTGCTCCAGCCGCGATCCCAGAAAACCGGCCGTGCCCGCCAGCGCCAGGATGGCGACCACGATCCAGCGGAGCTGGCAAAACCAGACGGCGTTTTGCCGCAGCACCGCCCGGCTCCACTCCGGCGTTTCCGTCGGATCCGGGGGGGCGGGGGGGGGCGGCGCCTCCGGCGCCCCGGCCGCGAGGGTGAAGACGGCCGGGGCGGCGCGGGTGGATGCTGCTCCCGGACCGTCCGTCATGCCCGGCTATTGCACCTCCCAGGTGGCGCCGCTGTTGAGCAGGTCTTCGAGCCGGCCCCGGCCCTTGGCGCTCTGGGCGGTGCGCACTTGTTCCATCAGGCTGTCTTCGTACACCGGCCGCTGCACCTTGCGGAAGATGCCGGTGGCGATGGGGAAGTTCGGCGGGACCAGCGCGGCCAGCAATTCCGCCAACGCGGGCGAACTGGCCTCGGCATTGTGAATGAGCGTGGAACCCGGCGGCGGTTCCTCGCCGGGGGGCAGGTCCACCACGCAGGGTTCCATGTCCTTCACCAGGATGCCCTTGCACCCGTCCTTGCCGAAGCGCACCGGCTTGCCGTGCTCCAGGTTGATGCGCTGCTCGCTGGCCAGCCGGCGGTCCGCCTCCCGCTGGAAGGCGCCGTCGTTGAACACCACGCAGTTTTGCAGGATTTCCACGAAGGCGGTGCCGTGATGGCGCGCGGCGGCCTCGATGACCTGGCTCATGTGGTTGGGGTCGGAATAGACCGTGCGGGCCACGAAGGTGGCCTGGGAGGCCAGCGCCGTGCGCACCGGCCAGATGGGCCGCTCGATGGTGCCCTGCGGGCTGGACTTGGACTTCATGCCCAGCGGCGAGGTGGGCGAATACTGCCCCTTGGTGAGGCCGTAAATCCGGTTGTTGAACAGCAGGATGGTGATGTCCAAGTTGCGCCGGAGGGTGTGGATGAGGTGGTTCGTGCCGATGGACAAACCGTCGCCGTCACCGGTCGCCACCCAGACCGAGAGTTCCGGATTCGCGCACTTGAGCCCCGTGGCCACGGCGGGCGCCCGCCCGTGGATGCCGTGGAAGCCGTAGGTGTTGACGTAGTAGGGGAAGCGGGAGGAGCAGCCGATGCCGGACACCACCGCCACCTGGTGGGGCGGCTTGCCGAGCGAGGCCATGACCTTCTGGACCACGGCCAGGATGGCGTAATCCCCGCAACCGGGACACCAGCGGACTTCCTGGGGCGTTTGAAAGTCCTTGCGCGTCAACGGACGCGGGGCGTCCGAGGCCGGAGGAGCGGCGGGAGAGGAAGGGGAGTTGCTCATGATTTCAGGGCGTCTTCAATGGCGTTGCGGATTTCACGAATCAGGAAGGGGCGGCCCTGCACCTTGGACAGGGGGCGGGCGTCCACGAGGAACTGGCTGCGGAGCAGGGTGCTCAACTGGCCCAGATTGTTCTCCGGCACCAGGATGCGCCGGTAACGACGCAGCACCTCGCCCAGGTTGGCCGGGAGCGGGTTGAGGTGGCGCAGATGCAGGTGGGAGACCGGACGACCGTCCCGCCGGGCCTCGCGCACCGCCGCGGTGATGGCGCCCCGGGTGCTGCCCCAGCCCACCAGCAGCAGCTCGCCTTCCGTGTCGCCTTCGACGCTGGCCGGCGGCACGTCGCGCACCGCGCCCGCGATCTTGCGGGCCCGGAGTTCGACCATCTTTTGATGGTTCTGGGCGTCGTAGCTGACCGCGCCGGTGAGGTCCTCCTTCTCGAGGCCGCCGATGCGGTGTTGCAGCCCTTCGGTGCCGGGAATCGGCCACAACCGCCCCAGCGTCTCGGGATCCCGCCGGTACGGCGCGAAGTCCGGCATGTTGGGCGGCGGCGAGGGGATTTCCAAATCGGGCAGGTCCTCGACCTTCGGAATGGCGAAGGCCTCGGAGCTGTTGGCCAGGAAGCTGTCGGTCAGCAACAGCACCGGCGTCATGTACTTGGTGGCCAGCCGGACCGCCTCGAGGGACATCCAGAAGCAATCCGCCGGCGAGCTGGCGGCCAGCACGATCGCCGGCGCTTCGCCGTGCCGCCCGTAAAGGGCCATCAACAGGTCCGCCTGTTCGGTCTTGGTGGGCAGGCCGGTGCTGGGACCGCCGCGCTGCACGTTCACCACCACCAGCGGCAGCTCGGTCATCACCGCCAGCCCGAGGGCCTCGGTCTTGAGCGCCAGGCCGGGCCCGCTGGTGCCGGTGGCCGCGATGCAGCCCCCGAAGGAAGCCCCGATCGCCGCGCACGCCGCCGCGATCTCGTCCTCGCACTGGATGGTGCGCACGTCGAAATGCTTGTGCTTCGACAGCTCGTGCAGGATGTCGCTCGCCGGGGTGATGGGGTAGCTGGCATAGACCAGCGACCGGCGGGCCTGGTACGCGGCCGAGATCAGCCCGAGGGCGGTGGCCTCGTTGCCGTTGATGCGGCGGTAGCGGCCCGGCGGCAGCTTGGCCGGGGCGACCCGGAAGTGCACCGACAGCAGCTCGTTGGTGTTGGCGAAATTATAGCCCGCCCGCAGGGCGGCGCCGTTGGCGGCCATGATGTCCGGCGCGTGGCGGAACTTGCGCATCAGCCACTCGAGCAGCGGCTGCATGGGCCGGTCGTAGAGCCACAACAAAATGCCGAGGGCGAAGAAGTTCTTGCAGCGGGAACGCACCCGCGAGGGCAGATCGGTGAATTTCGTGGCCTCGTCGTTGAGCCGCTTCATCGGCACCGGGATCACCCGGTAATCGGAGAGCGAACCGTCCTCGATGGGGTTGCTGGCGTAACCGGCCTTTTCCAGATTGGCCGGGGTGAACTCGTCTTCGTTGAGGATGAGGATGCCGCCGGGTTGCACCTCGGGCAGGTTCACCTTGAGGGCGGCCGGGTTCATGGCCACCAGCACGTAGGGCGCGTCTCCCGGAGTTTCCACCTCCTGATCGGCGAAGTTGAGTTGATACCCGCTCACGCCCGCCAGGGAACCGGCGGGAGCCCGGATCTCCGAGGGGTAATCCGGCATGGAACGAATGGCGTTGCCCACCAGCGAGGCCAGGTCGGCGAATTGGGAGCCCACCAGCTGCATCCCGTCGCCGGAGTCGCCGGCGAAGCGCACGGTGGCCTGATGCACTTCGACCAACTCTCTGCCCTTAATTTCGCTTACTTGCATAAGGTTAGGGATGCTTCACCATCAGTTGAACCAAAAGGCAAGCAGAAACTCGTCTTTTGTCTCATTTTCCGGAAAATTAGCCCTTCTTGACACTCCCCGAACTTTTTCCCCGCGGTTTCCTCCTCCCGCGAAACCCTCCGCATCCCCGCTTCAATCCCCCCCGCGCGCGCCCTCCGCGGCGCCGGTCTCCCGCCCGCGAAACGCGCAAAACCGCCCTCCGCCGCGCCGGGCGGCGAGAAGGTAAATCCGAATCCCGAAATCCGAATCCCGGAAAAAACCATCCCCTCCGCAACCGCCGGGGTGAGGGGCGCGGGCCCGGCTTTTCCCGGCCGGCTCTTATTCGAGGAAGGCGGCGTGGACGAGGCGGGCGGCGCTTTCGCCCTTGTCGAGGTCAATGACCACCGAGACCTTGATTTCGCTGGTGGAGATCATGTCAATGTTGATGCCCGCGTTGGCCAGGGTCTCGAAGAGGCGGGCGGCGATGCCGGAATGGCTGCGCATGCCCACGCCCACGATGCTGAGCTTGGCCACGCTGCGGTTCACGTCCATCGAGCGGTAGCCGATCTCCTTCTTCAATCCTTCGATGACCTTGCCGGCCTTGAGCAGGTCGGGCTCGTCCACGGTGAAGGAGAGGTCGGTGACGCGTTTGGCGGCCTCGCGGCTGACGTTTTGCACGATCATGTCCACGTTGATGGCGGCCCGGGCCAGCTCGGTGAAGATGCGGGCCGCCACGCCGGGGCGGTCCGGCACGGCCACGAGGGTCACCTTGGCCTGTTTCTTGTCCAATGAGACGCCACGAACGATGACGTCTTCCATGCTGCGGGTTTCCTCTTTCACAATCGTTCCGGGGTGGTTGTTCATGCTGGAGCGGACTTCAAAAATGACACCGAATTTCTTGGCGAACTCGACCGAGCGGAGCTGCATCACCTTGGCGCCCGCGCCGGCCAGTTCCAGCAGCTCGTCGTAGGAGATTTCCTCCATCTTGCGGGCGTTGGGGACGAGGCGCGGGTCGCTGGTGTAGATGCCGTCCACGTCGGTGTAAATCTGGCAGAGGTCGGCCTTGAGGGCGGCGGCGAGGGCGATGGCCGTGAGGTCGGAGCCGCCGCGGCCCAGGGTGGTGATGTTGCCCTCGGGCGACTGGCCCTGAAAACCGGCCACGATGACCACCTGGCCGCCGTCCAGGAGGGCGTGCACCTGTTTGGGGGTGATGTTGCGAATCTTGGCCTTGGTGTGGACGCCGTCGGTGGTGATGCCCGCCTGCGCGCCGGTGAGCGACACGGCGGGCACGCCGCGCGCGTGCAGGGCCATCGCGGCCAGGGCGATGGTGGTCTGCTCGCCGGTGGCCAGGAGCATGTCCATCTCCCGTTCGGTGGGGATGGGCATGAGTTCGTGGGCCATCTTGATGAGGTTGTCGGTCACGCCGCTCATGGCGGACAAGACCACCACCACGCGGTCGCCGTTCTCGCGGTAGCGGGCCACGCGGGCCACCACGTTTTTGATGCGTTTGATATCGGCCACCGAAGTGCCGCCGTATTTTTGGACGATCAATGCCATGTTCGTCGGGGGTCAATTTCGCGCCGCGCTCAGGCGGTCGCGCAAATAGTCGCGAAAGGCCGGGTACTCCGCCGGCAACCGGTCGTAATCCTCGGGCAACGTCTCCAGCCGGGCCAGCGCGGCGGGCACCTCCGGGGCGAAGCCCAGCGTCTCCTCGATGGCCTCGGGGAACTTGGCCGGGTGGGCCGTCTCGAGCACCACCGCCGGCGCGTCGCCCAACGGCTCCGCCGCGCAAAAATCCTGAAACCCGCGCCACGCCACCGCGCCGTGCGGTTCGAGCAGCAGCCGGTGGGCGTCCCACGCCGCGCGAATGGTCTCGCGGGTGCGCGCGTCGGAGACCGGGGTGGAAAAGACGTCGCGCCGCAGGGCCGCCAGATCGGGCGCGCGCCGCAGCCGGCCGGTCTCGTCCAACTGCCCGCCGTAAAGCGCCACCAGCCGGGCCAGATTGCTCGGGTGACCGACGTTCATGGCGTTGGAAAGACAGGCCCGTGAGGGCTCGATCTTTGCGTAAACGCCCGTCTCCAGAAAGCGCGGGAACTCGTCGTTGCCGTTTACCGGCGTCACCAGCCGCCGGAGGGGCAAGCCCATCCGGCCCGCGATGACCGCGCCCATCATGTTGCCGAAATTGCCCGAGGGCACGGTGAACACCACCGGCTCCCCGTCCGGCGCCACCCGCGCGGCGGCGTAAAAGTAATAGACGCTCTGGGGCAGGAGCCGGCCGATGTTGATCGAATTGGCCGAGGAAAGGGACAGCCCCGCCAGCGCCGGATCGGCGAACGCCCGCTTCACCAGCGCCTGGCAATCGTCGAACTTCCCGTCCACCGCCACGGTGCGGATGTTGTCGCGCAGGGTGGTCATCTGGCGGCGCTGCCGTTCGCTGACTTCCGCGAGGGGAAACAGCACGATCACCCGCACGCCGGGCACGCGGTGAAAGGCGTTGGCCACCGCCGACCCGGTGTCGCCGCTGGTGGCGGTGAGGATGGTCAACGCCGCGCCGTCCTCGGCCAGAAACCGCCCCATCCAGCGGGCCATCATCCGGGCGGCGAAATCCTTGAACGACGCCGTCGGCCCGCGGTCCAGCCGCAGCACGTGCACGCGGTCGTGGACCGGTTCCAGCGGCACGGCGAAATCGTAGGCCTCGGCGCACTGGGCGCGCAGCGTTTCCGGCGGAATCACCCCCTCGGTGAAGCGGGCCAGCACGCGGAAGGCGATCTCAGGATAGGACAGCCCGGCGAAGGCGGCGATCTCCTCGCGGCTCAGCGTGGGCAGGCGCTCCGGCAGATAGAGGCCGCGATCCGGCGCCTGCCCGCGCAGGAGGGCCTCGCGCAGGTTCACGGCCGGGGCGCGCCCGTTGGTGCTGATGAAGGAAAGCGCCGCCATGCCGGATGCCTAAGCGCCGAGGTCCTCCACGCGGATCATCATCGGCGGCGCCTTGATGACCGACAGCCGGCGAATCCGGCGCAACGCCTCCGTCATGGCCGCGTTGGTGGCCTCGTGGATCATCAAAATCAACGGCACCGTCCGGGCGGAGCGGCTGGTGGGCTGCCGGACCGAGGAGATGCCGATGCCGCTCTCCGCCAGAATGGCCGCCACCCGGGCCAGCACGCCGGGCTTGTCCACCACCGTGAGGCGCACGTAGTAGCGCGACACGCACTCGGCCAGCGGCAGCACGCGCCCCCCGGCGTCATGCGGCACGAACGCCGGCACCCGGTCCGGCACGCCGTGTTTCAGGTCGAGCGCCGCGTCGGCGAGGTCGGCCAGGACGGCGCTGGCGGTGGGGTCCTGTCCCGCGCCGCGCCCGTAAAAGAGGGTGTCGCCCACCACGTCGCCCTGCACGAACACCGCGTTGAACGAATCGCTCACGCTGGCCAGCACGTGGCTGTTCGGCACCAGCGCGGGATACACCGCCACCTGGATGGGGCCGCCGTTGCGGTTCCGCCCCTTCCGGGCGGCGGGCAGCTTCTTCACCACCCCCAGCAGCTTGATCGTGTATCCGAGGTCCTGGGCGAACCGCAGGTCAATCGGCCGCAACCCCCGGATGCCCTCCACGTGGATCTGTTTCGGCTGGACCCAGAACCCGTGGGCCAGCGAGGCGAGGATGCCGATCTTGTGCAGCGAATCGTAGCCGTCCACGTCCAGCGTCGGGTCCGCCTCGGCGTAGCCCAGCCGCTGGGCGTCGGCCAGCACGGTGTCGAAATCCGCCCCCTCGGTGGCCATGCGGCTGAGGATGTAGTTGCAGGTGCCGTTGACGATGCCGTAGAGGCGCTCGATCCGGTTGCCGATGAACCCCTCGCGGACGGCCTTGATGATGGGGATGCCGCCGGCCACGCTCGCCTCGTAATAAAGGTTGGCCCGATCCCGGCGGGCGGCGGCGAACAGCTCCTCGCCGTGGGCCGAGAGCAGGGCCTTGTTGGCCGTGACCACCGGCTTGCCCCGGCGCAGGGCGGCCAGCACCATCCGGCGCGCCACCTTGGTGCCGCCGGCCAGCTCCACCACGATGTCCACCTCCGGATCCTTCACCACCTCGTGCCAGTCGGTGGTCAGCAGCCGTTCCGGAATGGCCACCTTGCGCGGTTCGTCAAAGGCCTTGACGGCGATCTTTTTCAGCTTGAACCGGACGCCGGCCCGCGAGGCCATGAGCCCCCCGTTGGCCTGCAACGCCTGATAAACGCCGCCGCCCACCGTGCCGCCTCCGATCATGCCCAAGGTCACTTGCTGCATAGGAGCAGCAAGACTGGCTAACTTTGCCCGGTTCGACAATAAGTTTTTTTTGGCGGAAAAATCACTCAACTGATGCTGCGGCCCGGCGTTTCTCCGGAAGATGGCCCCGGGCGGGAACGGGACGCGCGCCTTCCCGCCCCCCGTCGCGGCCCCTCTCTGAAAACCCGCGAAACCGCCCCGCGCGCGATTTTTCGCGCCCCGTTCAAGCTTGACAAAGAACGCCCCCCTGACCGAGCATCTGCCCGTCCTTCGGCGCGGTTTCCCGCGGAAATCCGGGCTGGCGGGCCGGAACCCAGATCAAACCACCCAAAAAACAAAGATCATGCAAATCAGGAGAACCCTTTTGTTGCTGGCCGCCTTGACGGCGGGACACGTCCGGGCGGCGGTCATCGGACTTCCGTTGGGCCGCGCCGATCCCCCGAGCACGCTGGGGGGAATCCCGGTGCAGCCGGTTTTCGCCAGCCCGTTTGGCGATCCGCGCTACACGCACCCCACTTTGTGGGTGGACGACATGCCTTCACCGGGAGGAGGCAACATCGCTTTCAGTTCGCCGCTCCAAGTGCTGCTGTCGGAGGTCGAGTGGCTCTATTCCCGATCTGGTTACGCGGGCACGTGGTACACCGACCCGGGGCTCGACACGCTCACCCTTGCCCTTCCCCCCGGCGCCCGCGCGTTTTATCTGCACGTGGGGTATGATGCTTTCCAGCTTACCCCCCCACCCACCGTTACGGTAACCGCCAACGACGGCGTCAGCGTGGCCGTGCTCATGGACAATCCTCTCGATCTGAGGAGTTTCGGCTTTGGTTTTTATGCCACCGGAGGCGACACGATTCAGACCATCGAGATTTCCGCTCCCGCCGGCTTCGGGATCAGCGAATTCGGCATCGCGACCACGGCGGTCCCCGAGCCGGAAACCCAGGCGGCATTCGCCGCCCTCGGGTTGCTGGGGTTCACGCTTTTCCGCCGGCTGAGGGGCCCGCGGGCGAAGCCGGCCGGCGCATGACCGCCGGGGCGGCCGGGGAAGCGGGCTGTTTGCCGAGCTGGCGCACCACGCGGCGGCCCTGGGCGAGGAGGCGGCGGACCCGCTCCTCGGAGGCGGCTTCGGCATAGACGCGGAACAACGGTTCGGTGCCGGAACGGCGGAACATCAGCCAGGAACCGTCCCGGGCGACGCATTTGACGCCGTCGAGGGTCACCACCCGCTCGACCGGCGACCGCAGCAGTCGCGCCGGCGGATCGGCGCGCAGGCGGCTCTCGATGGTTTCCGCCGCGCCGTCCGGCACCCGCAACCCCACGCGATCGTAGTGGTGCGGGCCGAACCGGCGCTCCAGCCTTCCCAGCAGCCGCCGCACCGAACGCCCGGTGACGGCCAGCAGCTCCAGCAGCCACATCCCCGCCGCGATGCCGTCGCGATCCGGCAAATAAGGCGGGTAGCCGATGCCGCCGCTTTCCTCGACCCCCAGCAGCACGTCGTCCGCGCGCATCTCGGCGCACAGGCGCGGGAAGCCGATGCCCACCTCGGTCAGCGGCAGGCCGTGTTCGGCGCACAAGGCGTCCACCAGCGAGGTGGTGTTGACCGATTTGATCACCCGCCCGCGCGCGCCGCGATGAACCACGAAATGCTCCAGCAGCAGGCTGAGGCACTGGTGGGTGGTCAGCGGCCGGCCCCGGCCGTCCAGGCCGCCCAGCCGGTCGGCGTCGCCGTCGGTCGCCAGGCAGACATCCTGCGGATGGGCGCGCAGCCAGCGCATCGTGGCCTCGTAATAACGCGGGATGGGTTCGGGGTGAATGCCGCCGAACAGGACGTCGGGTTCGCCGCGCAAGGTGGTCACCCGGCAGGACGTGCCCCGCAGCAGGGTCGCGAACAGGTCCGCCCCCACGCCGTGCATCGCGTCGTGCGCCACGCGCAACCCGGCCCGGGCGATGGCGCGGAAGTCCACCTGTTTTCGCACGGCGGCCAGGTGGGGCGTGGCCAGGTCGCGCCGTTGCACCCGGCGCGCGCGCACCGCCTCGGCCAGCGGCATCCGTTGCACGGGATTTCGTCCGAGGCGGGCCTCGACGGCCCGGCCGGTTTCCGGTCCCGCCGAGCCGCCGAACCAGGCCTTGAGCTTGAAGCCGTTGAACTGGGGCGGATTGTGGCTGGCGGTGATCATCACGCCGCCCGCGGCCCGGCCGTCGCGCACCGCCAGGGACACCGCCGGCGTGGCGGTGGGACGGTCGGTCAAAATCACCGTGAAGCCGTTGCCCGCCAGCACCCCGGCCACGCGGGCGGCGAACCGGTCCGACAAGAACCGGCGGTCGTAGCCCACCACCACCCGCCGGCGCGTGCCGGGCGGCGGTTCGGCCCGCCAGAAATCGGCGGCGGCCTGGGCCACGCGCTCGACGTTGGCGAAGGTGAAATCGTCCGCCATCACGCCCCGCCAGCCGTCGGTGCCGAAGTGGGGAGCGCGCATGGCGAAAGCGGGAAGGAGGGGTTCAGGCGGCGCGGGCTTGGGCGGCGCGTTCGGCGGCCTCGACCGCCAAGCGGCGCAGCTTGGCCACGGCCTGCTTGAGGTTGCGCCGGCCGAACAGGGCCGTGCCGCTGACGAAGGTGTCGGCGCCGGCGGCGGCGCATTCGCCCACCGTGCGGTAATCCACGCCGCCGTCCACTTGCAGGCGGAAGTTCAGCCCCAGCTCGCGCCGCCACGCGGCGGCCTGCTGGATCTTGGGCACCGTTTCCTCGATGAACGACTGGCCGCCGAAACCGGGGTTCACGGTCATCACCAGCAGCAGGTCAATCAATTTGAGGTAGGGCTTGACGGTCTGGATGCCGGTGGGGGGATTGATCGCCAGTCCCACCCGCGCCCCGAGCGAGCGGATTTGCCAGAGCAGGTCGGCGACTTTTTGGTCGAGCTCGACGTGCACCGTCAGCCCCCACGCGCCGGCCTCGCGAAAGGGGCGGAGCAGGATTTCGGGGCGGGAGCACATGAGGTGGACGTCCAGCGGCAGGCGGGTGGCCTGTTTCAACATGCGCACGATGCCCGGCCCGAAGGTCAGGTTCGGCACGAAGTGGCCGTCCATGATGTCCACGTGGAGCCAGTCCGCGCGGGCGCGCTGGGCGCGGCGGGCTTCGTCGCGGAACCGGGCGTAATTGGCGGCCAGCAATGACGGCGCGATGATCATCGGCCCGCAACGCTACCGGAGCCGCCGCCCCCGCCGCAAGCCCGCCCTGAGAGCCTGTCGGAAAAGCGGCCATTCCGCCGCGCGCGAACCCCCGGCCGGCAAGGGGGGCGCAAAGCCCCCCCCGGGCCGGAGGCCGGGTTCTCCGACCCGGCGTGTTCCGCCGGGCTCTCAGAGGCCCTGCATGGCCTCGTCCAAGGCGGCGAACAGCTCGTTCATGGTCGCCTCGGTTTCGTCGCCCATGTTCGAGATGCGGAAGGTGGTCCCCTTGATCTTGCCGTAGCCGCCGTTGATGAGGAAGCCGCGCTCCTTGGTCCGGGCCACCAGCGTGGGCACGTCCACCACCCGGCCGCCGGGCTTGGCGCCGTTGTTGACGCAGGTAAGCGTGACGGATTCGTAGCCCGGCTCGGGATACAGCGTGAAGCCGTGCTTGGCCGCCCAGTCGCGGGTCATTTGCGCCAGCTTCCGGTGCCGGGCGTAGCGGGCTTCGAGTCCCTCGGCGAAGATGTCCTCCAGCTTGGAACGCAGGGCATAAATGTGCCCGATGCTCGGCGTGCTGGGGGTCATGTGCTTGGCGGCGTTCTTCTCGAACTCGTGCAGGTCGAAGTAATAGCCGCGGTCCTTCAGCGTGGCCGCCTTTTCCAGGGCGGCTTCCGAGCAGACAAACACCGCGAAGCCCGGCGGCAGGGCGAACGCCTTTTGCGTGCCGGCCAGCATGAGATCGAACCCCAGCGCGTCAAACGGCAGCGCGGTGGCGGTCATCGAGCTGACGGTGTCCACGATGAACATCACCTCGGGGAACTGCCGCTTCACCTCGGCCAGCTCCTGGATGGGGCTCATCACGCCGGTGGAGGTTTCGTTGTGCACGTAGGTCACGGCGTCGAACCCGCCCTCCTTGAGCTTGGCGGCCACCTGCTCGCCGCGGATGGGCCGGCCCCACTCGACCCGCAACGCCTCGGCCTCCTTGCCGCAGCGTTTGGCCACGTCGTGCCACTTGTCGGAAAACGCGCCGCACATGCAGTTGAGGACCTTTTTCGCGACGAGGTTCCGCAGGGCGCCCTCCATGATGCCCCACGCGGAGGAGGTGCTGAGAAAGACGGGGCGCTCCGTGTAGAGCAGCTCCTGGAGCCGGGGCATGATGCCCGCGTAGAGTTCCTGAAAATCCTTGCTGCGATGACCGATCATCGGCGACCGAAACGCTTCAAACGTCTTGTCGCTGACCTCAATCGGTCCCGGGATGAACAATTTCACGTGGCTCATAATCGCGAACCTCAGCTTCGCCAAATCTCCGCCCGAAGGCAAGCCGGGGATGAGTAGAAAAGCTGATTCGAGCCCGCGGATTCAAAAGCAAAAACCAATGCGCCGCCCCCCCGGGCCGCTTGCCCCCCGCCGGCGCGCGGGAAAGACGGGCTCTGACGCGGCGCTTGAATGCGCCGGCGTTCCGTGTTGAAGTGGGGCCGTTGACAAACCAGGTGTTCTCATGATGAATCGTCGCTCCTTTCTGAAGCAAATCGCCGTCGCCGCCCCCCTCTGCGCGGGCGCGAACCTTGCCCCCCTTTCCGCCGCCCCCAGGGGCGCGAAGATGCGGTTCGGGCTGGTGACCTACCAGTGGGGCCGGGACTGGGACCTGCCCACGCTGCTCGCCAACTGCGAGCGCGCCGGCCTCCTGGGGGTCGAACTGCGGGTGGACCACAAACACGGCGTCAGCCCCAAACTCACCGCCGCCCGGCGGCGCGAGGTGCGGAAACGGTTTGCCGACAGTCCGGTGGTCTGCGTGGGCATGGGCACCAACGAGCATTTCGACAGCCCCGATCCCGCCGATCTGCGGGCCAACATCGAGCGCACCAAGGCGTGGCTCCAGCTCAGTCACGACATCGGCGGCAGCGGGGTGAAGGTGAAGCCGAACAGCTTCCATAAAGACGTGCCGCACCAAGTCACCATCCGCCAGATCGGCAAGGCGCTGAACGAGGTGGCGGCCTTCGGCGCGGACCTGGGACAGCAAATCCGGCTCGAAGTGCACGGCTCCTGCTGCGAGCTGCCCACCATTCACGCCATCATGCAGGTGGCCACCCATCCCAACGCCCGCGTCTGCTGGAACTGCAACAACCAGGACCTCGACGGCCGGGGGCTCGAATACAACTTCAACCTCGTCAAGGACCGCTTCGGCGACACCCTCCACATCCGCGAACTCAACCTCGGCTCCTATCCGTATCAAAAACTGATGGACCTGCTGGTGGCGATGGATTACGCGGGCTGGGTGCTGCTCGAAGCCCGGACAAATCCGCCGGACCGCGTTCGGGCCATGATCGAGCAGCGCAAACTGTTCGAAAAAATGATCGGGCGGGCCTGAGACCCGGTCGAAAAACGCCGCGTGGGGGGGGGCGGCCCGCCACCCCGGAACATTTCGCGCCCTTCCCGCAGGTCATGGACCCGCACGCGGCGGGAGATTCCGCTTTTCGGACAGGTTCTTACGCGGCGGGGGGGGAAGCGGTCTCCCCCTCGTCCCTTCGCCGGCTGCGGAAGAACATGTTTTTTCGGGGTTCGGATTTCGGGATTCGGATTTCCTTCGGGCCTTCGCCCGCCTCGGAATTCGGATTTCCCCCTCCGGCGGCGGGGGCGGGCCGGGCGGCGGACGGGCGAAACATCGGGCTGGCGGGAGCGCGCGGGTTCAGCGCAAGATGCGCCGGAGTGATCCGGGTCGAGCAACTGAGTTTCCATTACCCCGATGGCCGGGCCGCGCTGCGGGAGGTGTCGTTTTCCGTGGCGGATGGCGAGACGGTGGGTTTGATCGGCCCCAACGGCGCGGGCAAATCCACCCTGCTGCTTCACTTGAACGGCCTGCTCGGTCAGCCGCCCGCCCCGGAAGGGCGCGTCACGGTGGACGATCTGCCGGTGGCGGAACCGCATCTGGCGGAAATCCGGCGGCGGGTGGGGCTGCTGTTTCAGGACCCGGACGATCAGCTCTTCTGCACCACCGTGGCGGAGGACGTGGGATTCGGGCCGCGCCAGCTTGGCCTGTCGCCGGAGGAAATCCCCCGCCGGGTGACGGATGCGCTGCGGCAGGTGGAGCTGGAAGGCTTTGCCGCGCGCGTGCCGCAGCATTTGAGTCTGGGGGAAAAAAAGCGCGTGGCGCTGGCGGGCGTCCTGGCCTGCCGGCCGCGGGTGCTCCTGTTCGATGAGCCGACGGCGAACTTCGATCCGCGCGGCCGCCGGGAATTCATCGCCCTGTGTCGCCGCCTGCCCGCCACCAAGCTCATTGCCAGCCACGATCTGGAAATGATCCTGGCGTTGTGCGACCGGGTGCTGGTCCTGGACGGCGGCCGCCTCGTGGCGGAAGGAGAAACCCGGGCGGTGCTGGGCGATGAACCATTGATGCTGGCGCACGGTCTCGAAAAGCCCCACAGCCTCTTTCACCGCCACCCTCACGGCGAACAGCCTTAGGGCCGGTCGGAGAACGCCGGGTCGGGGAACCCGGCCTCCAGCCCCCGGGTGTTTGGCGCCTTTTTTGCGGGCCGCGCGTCCTTCGTGGTCCCGGGGGATTCCGGCGCGCGGATGCCGGTGAGCCGGCAACGCGGGAGGAAGCGCCGGCGGGACCAAGGCCCGCGGGGCCGGGCGCGCGGGCGCGCGCGAACCCATCGCGGATTCTCCATCCGCCGGGGCCTGCCGCCTTCCCGCCTCGGCGGCCGCTTTTCGTGGTTCGGCTTTTCCGGGGCGCGGGGCGGGACTAGACTGGCGCCATGATTTTCGCCGCTTACGGGATCATTCTCGTGCTGAGCTATCTGGTGGGCAGCATTCCCAGCGGTTTCCTGGCGGCGCGGGCGCGCGGCATTGACCTGCGGACGGTGGGCAGCGGGAACATCGGGGCCACCAACGCCATGCGGGTGCTGGGGAAACCGATCGGGCTGCTGGTGCTGCTGGCGGACGCCGCGAAGGGCGTCGTGGCCTGCGCGGTCGTGGCGCCGCTGGTCTTGCGCGCGCTCGGGTCCGGCGCTCCGGGCGGCGAGGGTCCGGTCATCGCGGCGGGCCTCGGCGCCATTCTGGGACACAACTTCACCTGCTGGCTGCGCTTTCGCGGCGGCAAGGGGATCGCCACCTCCGCCGGCGTGTTGCTGGTGCTGATGCCGCAGGCGTTGGGCGTTTGTTTCGGCGTGTGGCTGGTGGTGTTCGCCCTCGGCCGGATCGTCTCGCTCGCCTCGTTGGCCGCCGCCGTGGCGCTGCCCCTGGCCCTGTGGTGGCTGGATCGCAGCGCGGCGTTGCTCACGGTGGGATTGGCGCTCAGCGCGTTGGCCATCTACCGGCACCGCGCCAACATCCAGCGGCTGTTGAACGGCACGGAGCCGCGCGTGGGCGGGAAGGCGAAAACTCCCGCGCCGCCGGGCACGACGGATTCCCACGATGACGCAACGCCGGAGGGCCGCCCATGAAGATCGCCCTGTTGGGAGCCGGCGCCTGGGGGACTGCGCTGGGGCGGTTGCTGCTCCAGGGCGGCCACGAACTCCGCGTCTGGGACTGGGACCAGGCCAACTTGGCCGAGATGGCCCGCACGGGGCGCAATGAAAAGTACCTGCCCGGCTTCGACTGGGGCGGGCCGTTCACGCCGGTCGCCGAACCCGCCGCGGCGGCGGACGGAGCCGGGGTGGTCGTGCTGGCCACCCGGTCGAGCGCCTTTCGCGAGATCAGCGCCGCGCTCGGTGATTACGCGGGCATCGTGGTCAGCGTGACCAAGGGCATCGAATACGAAAGCGGGCTGACCATGAGCGGCATCCTTGAGGAAACCGTTCCCCGCGCCCGGCATGTGGCGTTGTCCGGCCCCACCCTGGCCCGGGAAGTGGCGCAGGGCATCCCCACCGCCGCCGTGGCCGCCGGCACCGATCCCGAGGCCGCCCGCGCGGTGCAGGCGTTGTTTCACCGCCCGACCTTCCGCGTGTACACCAGCCCGGACGTGCTCGGCGTGGAACTGGGCGGCGCGCTGAAGAACGTCATCGCCATCGCGGCCGGCGTGTGCGACGGGCTGGGCTTCGGCGACAACGCGAAGGCGGCCCTCATCACGCGCGGGCTGGCGGAGATGCGCCGGCTGGGCACGGCGTGCGGGGCGCAGCCGGAGACTTTCAACGGCCTCAGCGGTCTGGGCGACCTGATCGTGACCTGCTCCTCGACCCTGAGTCGCAATCACACCCTGGGCATGCGGCTGGGCCGGGGCGAGAAACTGGCGGACATTCTGGCGGGCGCGGTCACGGTGGCGGAAGGCCACCCCACCGCGCGCGCGGCGTGGCGCCTGGCCCGGCGGCACGGCGTCGAGACCCCGATCATCGCGGAGGTGCATGCCATGCTTTACGCGGGCAAGGACCTGCGCCAAGCCCTGCAAGACCTCCTCGCCCGGGAATCCAAGGCGGAGGATTGACGTTGTTTGCGGCGTTCTTTCGCGGGGGGCGCGCGCCGCGCCGCGCGCCGCCTCAACGCGCAAGGACTTGCGAAGGAGCGGGGGGAGCCGGTAGGGTAAGCGTCGTTGGCATGGCGGAAATTTGGCAATCCCGATTTCAACCCCGATTTGAATTATGAGTGTTCGCGTTCGATTTGCTCCCAGTCCCACCGGTCATCTGCACATCGGCGGCGCCCGCACCGCGTTGTTCAACTGGCTCTATGCCCGGCACGTCGGCGGCAGGCTGGTGCTGCGCATCGAGGACACCGACGTGGCCCGCAATTCGCAGGAGGCGATTGACGCCATCCTCGACGGCCTGCGCTGGCTGGGGGTGGTGTGGGACGAGGGCCCGGAAACCGGCGACGTCACCGGCCCGGCGCGCGGGGATCGCGGGCCGTATTTCCAGTCCCAGCGCAAGGAGAACTACCAGCGCCGGGTCGAGGCGTTGTTGTCGCGCGACCTGGCCTACGAGCAGGACGGCGCCATCCGCTTCCGCATGCACCGGGAGGCGACGGTGTTTCACGATTTGATCGTGGGCGAGGTGCGCCGCGAGCTGACGGATCGCGAGCGGGAACAGCCGGACTTCGTCATCATGCGTTCGGACGGCGAGCCGGTGTTTCACCTGACCAACGTGGTGGACGATCTGGAGATGGACATCACCCACGTCATCCGGGGCGAGGACCACCTTTCCAACACGCCCAAGCACATCGCGCTGTTCGAGGCGTTCGGCGTGCCCGCGCCGCATTACGCGCACATCCCGCTGATCCTGAATCCCGACGGCTCGAAGATGAGCAAGCGGGACGAGGGGGCGTCGCTGCAAACCTACATCGAGGAGGGCTACGCCCCGGAGGCGGTGGCCAATTACCTCTGCCTGCTGGGCTGGTCGCCGAAGGACGACACGGAAATCTTTTCGCTGGAGGAGCTGGTCGAGCGGTTTGATCTCGCGGGCGTGGTGCGGCACAACGCCCGGTTCGATCACGCCAAGCTCGAATGGATGAACGGCCAGCACCTGGCCCGGATGTCGGCGGAGCGCTTCTACGAGCTGGCCATTCACGCGCTCGAACGGGCCGGACTGGACCCGCATCAATACCCGCCCGAATACGTGAAGGCGGCCCTGGACACCTGTCGCGGCAAGCTGAAGACCTTCGGCGAGCTGCCCCCCTACGCGGGATTCTATTTCCAGGAGGAGGTCGTCTTCGAGCCCGGGGCGGCGGCGAAGCATCTCACGCCGGAGAACCGGCCCCTCCTGGAAAAACTGCGCGCCGAGTACGCGTCGCTGGAGGACTTCACCGCCGGCCACCTCGAAGCGCGGCTCAAGAACACCGCCGGCGAGCTGGGCGTCAAGGTCCGCGCGCTGGTGCATCCGCTGCGTGTGGCCTGCACCGGGCGCACGGTGGGGCCGAGCCTGTATCACCTGATCGAGGTGCTGGGCCGGGAGAAGACCCTGGCCCGGATGGACCGCGCCCTGGCGCGCATGCGGGAAAAGTGAGACGGGAAGCCCGGGGAGGTTCGGCGCGCTGGGCGGGAGGTCCGCGCGCCTCCGGTCTCCAACGAAAGTCACGATCATGAATGAAGCTTACGGAGCCCTGGCGGTGTTTGCGCTGTTCGCGCTGGTGTTCAGCGTGGTGGCGCCGCGGTTGCAGCGCACGTGGATCAGCGAGGCCATCGTGTTCACCCTGTTCGGCGCGCTGGTGGGGCCGTTGGGCGCCGGATGGCTGAAACTTTCCCCCACGGCCGAGACCATCCGGGTGCTGGCGGAGCTGACGCTGGCGCTGGTGCTTTTTTCCGACGCGGCGGGCGCGAATCTCAACATCCTGCGCCGTTTTTCGAAACTGCCCGTCCGGCTGCTGGGGGTGGCGCTGCCGCTCATCATCCTGCTGGGGTACGGGCTGGCCCGCTGGATTTTTCCGGGGCTGTCCGCTTTCGAGGCGGCCCTGCTGGCGGTGATGCTGGCCCCCACCGACGCCGCGCTGGGCAACGCGGTCATCACCAACCCCGTCGTGCCGGAGCGTTTCCGCGAGGGGCTCAACGTGGAAAGCGGCCTGAACGACGGCATCTGCGTGCCGATCCTGTTCGTCTTTCTCACCCTGGCCGAGGGTACGACGGAGGGGCACCGGCCGGGCATGTTGACCGTGATCTATCTGGTCGAGGAAATCGGCATCGGGGTGGCGGTGGGGGTGCTCGTCACGGGGGTGGCGGTGGCGTTGCTGCGCCTGGCGCGGAAACGCGGCTGGCATTCCGAGGTGTGGGAGCAGCTTCCGGTGGTGGCCACGGCGTTCGCCTGTTTCGCCACCGCGCAGGCCCTCGGGGGCAGCGGCTTCATCGCCTCGTTCGTCGGGGGGCTCTTCTTCAATGCCCGCATTTTCGCCTCGCATGAACGGCTGCTGGAATCCGCCGAAGGCGTCGGCAAGGCCTTCTCGTTGATCACGTGGGTGGTGTTTGGCGCCGTGGTGCTCGATCCCACCCTCCGGCGGCTCACCTGGCAGGTGGCCCTCTACGGCGTGTTGAGCCTGACCGTCATCCGCATGGCGCCGGTGTTTTTCAGCCTTGCCGGCATGGGGTTGCGGACCGAGGCGAAGCTCTTCACCGGCTGGTTCGGTCCCCGCGGGCTGGCCAGCATCGTGTTCGTGGTCATCGTTTTGAACGCCCACCTGCCGGGCGGCGACGTCCTGCTTCACGTGGTGGCGTTTACCGTGCTGCTGAGCGTGCTGTTCCACGGTCTGACCGCCGTGCCCTGGGCCGCCCGGTTCGGCCGGCGGGAGGAGGCCGCCGCGTCCCGTGTGCGGTAGCGGGCGGGCGCCGCGCCGGGGCGGGGCTTGACCGGCACCGCGCGCGGCGCGCAGACTGCCGGGCATGTACTGGATGATCGGCGGGGACGGCCGGGAATACGGTCCCGTGGCGGAGGATCAGTTGCGCGAATGGATCGCGGAACATCGCGCCAACGGCCGGACGCAGGTGCGCCGGGACGGCGAAACCGACTGGCGCCCGCTGGCGGAATTTCCGGAATTCGCCGGCGCCTTGCGCGAAGCCGCCATCATTCACGCCCCGGCCGCGCCGCCGCCGGCAGTGCCGGGAACCCCGGTCATCACCGCGGCCCCGGCGCCGGATTCCGCCCGCCCGCTGGACATCGGCGGGTGCCTGGGCCGGGCCTGGGTGCTGCTGACGCGACATTTTTTCCTGCTTTCGGCCGCCTGCGCCACGGCGTGGAGCCTGCTGGTTCTGCTGCAATGGGTGAGTTGCGTGGGGCCGATCATCTCGCTTTTGCTCACCGGGTCGGTGATGGCGGGATTGAACTTTCTGGCGCTGAAAGTGCTGCGGGGCCAACCCGCCCGACTGAACGATTTGTTCACCTTCTTTGGACCGGCCTTCGTCCAGTTCATGTTGCTGGGCATCGTGCGCGAAGCGGGGATCGGCATCGGCCAATTGTTCTGCTGGCTGCCGGGCTTGGCGCTGCAAGTGCTGTGGATGTTTGCCTACGTGATGGCCGCCGAACGGCCGGGGCATTTCTGGGAAATCCTGGAAACCAGCCGGCGGGCGGTCCTGCCCCGGTTCTTCCCCCTGGCGGGATTGATGGCGCTGGCGTGGCTGCCGACGATTCTGGTCTCGCTTTACGTGGGCGCGTTGAGCGGGAATTATGCCATGGACCTGTTCATGAGCGGAGGCGGGTTTGCGCCGGATGCGGAAAAGGTCCGGCAATGGATGGAATACACCGTGAACCTGGAAGTCAAACGCATGCTGGTGGTGCTCTTGAACATGCCCTTCGCCCTGATGGTGACGGTGCAGGCTTATGAAGACCTCTTCGGACGGCGGACCGACGCTGGATAAGGCCACGGCCCGCGCCTGCCTGTTTACGAACCTGCTCGTGCTGCCCGGCCTGGGATCGCTGGCGGCGGGGCGCCGGGTCGGCTACGCCCAGGCGGCCCTCGCGCTGCTGGGGTTCGCGGGGACCTTCGGCTGGCTGCTGTTGTTCGGCCGGGAATGGGTGGAGCGCGGCGAATTGCCGCTGGAGTTCAACGGCGTGCTCGCCCTGGGCGTGGGCGGCGCGGCGCTTTTCGGGGCGGCCTGGTTGTGGGCGCTGGGAACCAGCCTCCGGATCCGGCGTGAAGCCCGCGAATCCGCCCCCCCCAAACCGCCGCCGTTGGACCGTCCGCCCGCGCCGCCCGTCCTGCCGCCCACGGACTCGTGACCGCCTCCCGCCCGCCTCCGCGCCGCCGTGTTCCCCTCCATTTTGCCCTGTTCCAAAGAGGGGCGAGCAGGCAGACTGGGGTTTTGCTTCGGACGCGCGGATGCGTCGGAAGCTGATTTGAAGCACAACATTCATGAGCGCAGCTAAAACAAAGGAAACCCCGGCGGGCCGTTGGCTCGGTTACCGACCCGAAATCAAGGTGCTCGATTGCACCATCCGCGACGGCGGTTTGATGAACAACCACCAGTTCCCCGACGAGCTGGTCAAGGAGGTCTATCAGGCCTGTGTCGAAGCCGGCATTGATTACATGGAGATGGGCTACAAGGCCTCCCGCAAGGGGATTGTGATGGGGGAGTTCGGCCCGTGGAAATACTGTCAGGAAGATGACCTGCGCCGCATCGTGGATGACAATCCCACCTCGCTCAAGCTCAGCATCATGGCCGACGCCGAGCGTTGCGATTACAAGGAGGACATCCTGCCCAAGAAGGACAGCGTGCTGGACGTGATCCGCGTGGCCACCTACGTCCACCAGTTGCCCACCGCCCTCGACATGGTCAAGGACGCCCACGACAAGGGCTACGAAACCACCCTCAACCTCATGGCCATCTCGATCGTGCCGGATCGCGAGCTGAACGAGGCGCTTGAACTCATCGCCAAGTCCGAGACCGAGGCGATCTATGTGGTGGACAGCTTTGGCTCCCTCTACAGCGAGCAGATTCGCTACCTCGTCAAGAAGTACCTCGGCTATTGCAAGGAAAGCGGCAAGGAAGTGGGCATCCACGCCCACAACAACCTCCAGCTCGCCTTCGCCAACACCATCGAGGCCATCATCCTCGGGGCGAACCGGCTCGACTCGACCATGGCCGGTCTGGGCCGCGGCGCCGGCAACTGCCTCACCGAGCTGCTGCTGGGCTTCCTCCACAATCCCAAGTACGACCTGCGCCCGATCCTCAAGTGCGTGCAGGAGCAGATCGAGCCGATGCGCGCCAAGCTGGGCTGGGGCTTTGACCTGCCCTACATGATCACCGGCCAGCTCAACCAGCACCCCCGCGCCGCCATCAAGTACAACGCCACCGAGCCGCGCGAGGAGATCGTCAGCTTCTTCAATCGCGTCAGCGAATAAGAGCCGGTCTGAAAAGTGGAACATTCCCGCCGCGTGGGGGGGGCGGCCTGCGGAAGGGCGCGAAGCGTCTCTGGCGGCAGGCCGGGTTCCCCGCCCCGGCGCTTTCAGACGGGCCCGTGGGGGGGCTTGGCCTGGCCAACCAACCGCCTCGGCTCCGCCGGCCTTGCGGGTGGGGGGCAGAGGCCGACCGCGAGCGGGCGGGGAAGGGGGGACGGGGGCAAGGGAAAGGCAAAGCAGTCAGGTCGCCCGGGATGGTTGCCGGAAGGAGCCGCGCCGAAAGACGGAAATCCGGGGTGGACAACCCGGAAAAAGTCCGTTATAGGGCCCCTACTCATTGCAACCCGGACAGCTTATGAAAACAGCACAGATCATGGCATGGGCGCGAGGCGGCTTGTCCGCGGCGCTCTTTTGCGCGTTCAGCGCCGGCGCGTCCTTGCAGGCGCGGGTCTTGGATAATTTCGATGACGGCGTCAAAACCGGCTGGGAGGATTTCACCTTCGTGGAGGGCTTCGGCATCCCTCAGGAAACCGGCGGCGAGCTGCGGTTCGATCTGCCGCCCGCCGGGCAGCCGATCTTCACCGCCGCCCAGTACAAGTCCGAGATCTTCACCTTGCAGGACGGCCGAACCGTTGAATTCCGGGTGGACGTGATGAAGGCCGGCGGGGGGTATTCCTACCCCGTGCTCGCCTTCATTCCGGGTTCGCCGGCGGAACTGGCCGGCTACAGCCTCGCCCAGTCCACCACCGACGTGCTCATCGCCAAGGGCATCCAAAAATACTTCATTGATGATGACACCCCGACCGGGCACGTGAAAAACGAAAACGTGACCCTCGTCCTGCGCCTCACCGGCCGGGGCGGGAGTGTCGAGATCACCGGCCAGGTGCTCGACAAGGAAAACGACGACGCCGTGCTTTGGGAGCGGACGTTCGTGGACACCCCGGGCGAGGACGTCATGGACACCGGCCAGGACGATCCCCCCGCCCCCTACCTCACGAGCGGCTATTTCACGCTTTTTTGCTACGAGAATTTTGACGACGCCGCGCCGGAGCCGGTGTACGTGGCGCACTTCGACAACGCGCGGGTCCGCGTGGCCGACACGGAGGTGCTCGACGACTTCAACGACAACACCAAGACCGACTGGACCGATTTCACCTTCGTGGAGGGCTTCGGCATTCCGCGGGAAACCGGCGGCCATTTCGTGTTCGACCTCCCGCCCGCCGGGCAGGACATCTTCACCGCCTCGCAAAAAACCTCGCGTCTGGTGGAGCTGAAGGAAGGGGAACGCATCGAAATGCGGGTGGACGTGGTCGAGTCCAGCGGCGAGGACGCCTTCGCGGTGCTGGGCTTCATCCCGAACACCGGCAACGGCCCCGGGGCGCTCGAGGGCTACTCCATCGCCAAGGACCCCACGGACGTCATCATCGCCAAGGGCATCCAGAAATACTTCGTGGCGGATGACAGCGTGGCCGCCGAATTGAAGAACGAAAACATCACCCTGGCGCTCGCGCTGGAGGTGAAGGAGGGCAGCGTGTTCATCACCGCCCAGGTGCTCGACAAGGAGAACGACAACGCCGTGCTTTGGGAGCGGACGGTGGTGGACACCCCGGGCGAGGATCCGATGGCCGACGGCACCGACAGTCCGGCGGCCCCGTTCATCACCACCGGCTACGTCACCCTCTACTGCTACCAGCAGTTCAACGACGCCATCGGAACCTACCGGGTGGGATACGACAATCTCACCCTCACCCACCCGCCGGCGGGCAACACCGCCCCGCTGATCGCGGATTTTCAGCCCGGCAATTTCGCCAATTTCGTCCCCGCGGACGCCGCGCTTTCCTTCCAGGTGACGGACAACACCCCGTTGCCCAAGGACAAGGTGACCCTTACCCTCAACGGCGAGACCCCGGATCCGGACAAGGTGTCCGTCACCAACGTGGACGCCGACGGAAAGGTCGTGAAACTCACCCTCACCGGCGGCCTGGAGGCGGATCAGAACTACGTCGCCGTGTTGTCCGCCGAGGACGAGGAAGGCCTCGTGGCCACCCAGACGGTGTACTTTGACACCTTCGATCCCGCCGACCGGGTGATCGAGGTCGAGGACTACAACTTCTTCGGCGGCCAGTTCATCAACGATCCCGTGCCCTATCCGGAGGGCTGGTACAATCCCACCGGTTCCTACAACGACCAGGAGGGCTATCCGGAGGTGGACTTCCACGACACCCGCACCGCGCCGAGCGGTGGCGACACCCCCTACCGCACCGCCGATCCGGTCCGCATGCAGCACTCGCTGGACAACGTGCGCCAGAAGTACCTCGACGCGGGCGGCGCGGACCTGATGGTCTTCGACTACGACGTGAAGGACATCGCCGAAGGGGAATGGCTGCAATACACCCGCAACTTCACCCCGGGCAGCTATGAAGTCTATCTCCGCCAGTCCATCGTCAACATGAGCACCGCGGAAAGCGTGCTGGAGCGGGTCACCGGCGATCCCACCCAGGCCGACGCCGCCACCGAGCTGCTGGGCTCCTTCCTGGGCGTCAAGACCGGCTTCCAGTATCGCAACTTCCTGCTCACCGACGCCACCGGCCAGAACCCGGTCGTCCTGCGTCTCTCCGGCCAGACCACCCTGCGCCTGCGGCAGGTCACCGGCGATCCCGGCGACGGCGGGCGCTACCAGAACTACCTCATCTTCGTGCGCGTGCCCGACGCCGGCAAACAACGGGCCGCCATCGTGCAAATCGAGCCCGCCCCGGACGCCGAAGCCCACACCGTGGAACCGGTCATCTGGGTGGAAATCCAGAACCGTGAAACCTCGGTGCAGGTGGACAGCATCCGCCTGGAACTCAACGGCAGTCCGGTGAACGCCCAGGTGACCGCCACCCCCAACGGCGCCAAGGTGACCTATCCCCTCTACCCCCTGCCGCCTTCGGGCGCCCCGCAGAACGCCCGCATCACCTACCGCGACAGCGAAAACGAGGAACTGGTCACCGACTGGTCCTTCACCGTGGTGTACAACTCACTGGACCCCGCCACCGCGCGAACCGGCCCGGGATTGGAGCGCGGGTTCAACGTGCGCGTGGTCCAGGCCCCGGAGGGCACGCCCCTGGACAACAGCCTGCTGCGGGCCGAGGCGCAGCTCGCGCCGGACTCGGACATCCCGAAATACTACGAAACCAACATCGTGGACCAGGTGATCAACTACTCGCAGAACGGCCCCGGCAGCTCCGACGGCGCGTTCCCGGACGACGCCCGCATTCCGGGACTGGATCCGCTGCTCGCCAACGGCGACGACTACCTGGCCATGGAAGTCTCCGGCTGGCTCGAACTCACCGCCGGCATCCACCGCTTCGGCGTGATTTCCGACGACGGCTTCAAGGTCACCGGCGGCACCCTGGTCAATGACCCCACCGTGCCGGTGCTCTCCTTCCGCAGCGGCGGCACGGCCAACCAGACCTTCGACTTCATCGTGCCGAAGGACGGTTTCTATCCCTTCCGCTTCGTCTGGTACGAGCAGGCCGGCGGCGCGCACGTCGAGTGGTTCTCCGTGAACCGGGACACCGACGAACGCACCCTCATCAACAGCGACGCGCCCGGCGCCATCCAGGCCTACGTGGACGTGGAAAACCACCCCGTGGACGTGCTGGAATACACCGACACCCTCGGGGGCCCGTTCGTGGAGGCCCCCGACGCCGTGCTCGCCGACGGGGCGTTTCGCACCGCCAAGGGCGGGACGACCCGGTTCTACCGGATTCGGAGCAACGTCCAACGCCACATCGTTGACATTCAAGTCACCGGGGAACAGGTCGTGATCCGGTTCGAATAACTTGCGGTTCAAACCGCGGCTTCGGCCGCGGGTTCGGAGTGGCCGCACCGGCCGCCCGGTGGCTCCCCTACCGCCGGGCGGCTTTTCCTTTGTCCCCCTCCGGCCTCCTTCAGGGAAAAGGCTCCGGCGAGACGCCGAAGCCCGCGCCGGGCGAGCCCTCCGCGTGCCCGCACGGGGACGTTTTCCGCCGGGTTTTCAGAGCGGCAGCGCGTCAATGGCTTGTTTCAGGCGGGTGGCCAGTTCGCGCTGGCGGGCGGGGTCGGTGATTTTGCCGCCGTGGACGTCCCGCACGTAGAAGGTGTCCTGCACCACGCCCAGGCCGGAGCTGATCTTGGCCACGGAGATGTCGAGCCCTTCGTCGCTCAGGGTGCGCGAGATGGTGTAGAGCAGGCCGAGCCGGTCCTGGGCTTCGATCACGATCGCCGTGCGCCGGGGGACGGCGTCGTTGTCGAAGGTCACCCGGGTGGCGACCGGTTCGAGGGCCGGGAGGCGGGAGCGCCGGGAGGGCGCCTGCCGGCGGTGAAAGGCGAGGGTGTCCCCCCGTTCGGCCACGAGGTTTTTGAGGATCGTTTCGCAATGGGCGCGGGTTTCGGGGCGCACCAGCTCGCCGGTGGCGTCTTCCAGCACCAGGAAGGTGTCAATGAGGACGCCCTCTTCGCGGGTGAAGATTTCCGCGCTGAGGATGTCGAGGCCGGCGGCGCGCAGGGCGCCGGCGATCTGGCTGAAGGCGCCCCGGTGGTCCCAGGTGCAGACCTTGAGCCGGGTGAAGCCCCGGTCCGGGAGGTCATGCCAGGCCAGCACCGGTTCGAGGGCCCGGGTCTCGGGCTGGAGCTGGGCGACCATGAAGGTGTGCATCAGTTCCAAGTCCGCCACGATTTCCCGGGCCCGGCGGGCGCGGAAATACTGGGGGGGCATTTTTTCGAAGTGGGCCTCGATTTCGTCCCGCCGCAGGTGGGGCGGGGCCATGCTCCGCACTTCGCGGAGGAGGATTTTGCGCCGGCTGCGATCGGCCCGGAGCTGGAGGGTGTCGCCGTTGAGCTGTTTCTGCGCGCGGAAGAAGAGCTTGCGCAGCATGCCGTTTTTGAAATCGTTCCAGAGGTCGGCGCGGGTGCCCCGGGTGTCGGCCACCGTGAGGAGGGTCAGTTGTTTGAGGTTTTCCTCGTTTTCCACCAGGCGGGCGAAACGCTCGATTTCCGCGGGGGCGTCCAGGTCCCGCTGGAGGCCGGTTTGAAACATCAGGAGGTGATGGCGGACCAGGAGCCGGATCTGGTCCGCGCACACCTTGCCGAGCCCGAGCTTGCGGGCCGCCGAGGCCGCCATGCGGCTGCCGGCCACGGTGTGGTCGGCGCCGCGCCGTCCCTTGCCGATGTCGTGCAGCAGCAGGGCGAGGTAGAGCAGCTCCGGTCGCTCCACTTGATGAAACAGATCCACGTAGAAGGCCAGCGACGGATCGTCGTCGTGCTCCAGTTCATCCAGTTTTTCCAGGCAGACCAGCGTGTGTTCGTCGGCGGTGTAGAGGTGGAAGAATTCGTGCTGCACCTTCCCGGTCAACCGGCCGAACGCCGGCAGGAAGGCGCCGAGGAGGCCGGTGTCGTGCATGGCGCGGAGGATGGGGGCCACGCTGCCCCGCTGGCGGAGGATTTCCAGGAACGTCTCGTGCACGTGGGGGTTGGCGCGAAACTCCGGGGTGACCAGCGAGAGGGAGTTGCGGATCAGATGGGTCAGTTCCGGCGCCAGGGCCACGCCCCGTTGCTGGGCGTAGCGGAAGATGCGCATCAGGCGCTCGGGCTGCTCTTCAAACGTCCGTTCCGAGGCCGGATGCGCCTCGTCGTTCATGAACTTGAAACCGTCCACGACGTAGGTGGCGTTTTTGCGGCGGTGGTGGAGGAACTGCTTGAGGGTGGGCAGGCGGCGGGGCTGGGGCAGCAGCGCGAGGCGTTGCTCCACGGTGCGGGTGATCAGGTGGATGTTGCGGGCGTGCCGGTAGTACTCGCTCATGAAGCGCTCGATGCGCCGGGCGAAGGAGCGGTCGGTGTAGCCGAGATTGCGGGCCACGGCCGGCTGGATGTCGCGGGAGAGCTTGTCCACCGGACGATTGAGATGGTAGTGGATTTCGTTGCGCACCCGGAGGAGGTAATCGTAGGCCCGATCCAGCAGGCGCTCCTCTTCTTCGGTGATCAGCTCCTGCTCGCGCAACCCGGCCAGCGAACGGCATCCCCGCCGGAACCGGGCCATCCAGATGAGGTTCTGGTAATCGCGCAACCCGCCGCAGCCGTTTTTCACGTTGGGCTCCTGGAGGAAGGCGGTGTTGCCGAACTTGGCGCGGCGCCGGGCCTGGTCTTCGATGCGGGCCGCGATGTAGGCGTTTTCGCGCCCCTTGATGCACTTGTTTTGCACCACCTGTTGGAGCTTTTCGAAGAGGTCCGAATCGCCGCAGATGAGGCGGGCCTCGAGCAGGGAGGTCTGGGAGCGCATGTCCTTGTTTGCCTCGCGCACGCAGTCGTCAATGTTCCGGACCGAATAGCCCACCTTGGGGAAGAGGTCGAACATCAACGGCGTGCGGCTCATCAGCTCGAGGAACGGCAGGGGCGAATCCTCCCGCGCCTCGGGGAGGGGGTGCAGGAACAAAATGTCCACATCGCTGTGGGGATTGAGTTCCGCCCGGCCGTATCCCCCGATGGCCACCAGGGCGTACGGCGGCAGGGTCGAAGCGTCCTGATATCGCTCCAGATTCGCGCAAGCCTGGATCAGGTGGCAAAAAACCCGGTCCAGCATCACGGCGCGCGCCCGGCAGATTTCACGTCCCGAGCCCCCGTCCCGGTGCGCCAGCTTGAGCCGGTGGGTCTCATACTTCAAAAACTTGCGAAACCGGGACTCTTCCTCCACGGGATGCCGCCCCGCGGGCAGTGTCAGGCGGCGGTGGGCGTCGGCGGTGATGGATTCGATCAGCTTCGACATGCAAGGCGGAAAGTAGGCAGCCCCTTTCCCCGACGCAAGCCGGCGGCCGCCGCGCCCCGCCTTTCGCGGAGCGGGACTGAACTGTTCCGGGGGGAGGGGGGGCGCGGCCCGGCCCGCGCGGGAAAAACGGTTGATGCCTTGCCGGGAAACGGCGCGCCGGGCGCAGCCCCCCCGGGGCGCCGGGAAGACGTCCCGAAAGCAATCCGTCCCCCGGGCCGGACGGCAAAGGAGGGCGGGAGCCATGGGAATCCCCCCTTCCGCTGTGCCCCAAAAAGCACACTTGAACTGCTGGCGCAAGTCCGGTAAACAGGAACGGACTGGAAGACCCGAAAATCAATTTTGACCATGCAACAAACAAACCCAACCCAATCGAAGGCGGGCGGCTTCACGTTGATCGAGCTGTTGGTGGTGATTGCCATCATCGCCATTCTGGCGGGCATGCTGCTGCCCGCGTTGAGCAAGGCCAAGGACAAGGCCCAGGCCGCGATTGACCTGTCCAACAACAAACAGATTTTGCTGGCCGCCCACATGTACGCGGGCGATTCCGAGGATCATCTGCCCCACCCGAGCTGGGGTTCGTTGAGCGGCAATCCGGGCCCGGACAACTGGTGCTACGCCACCAAGATCAACGGCGCGCGCATTCCCAACGCCGCCGGAAGCATGGACTACACCAACCAGCTCCCCTACTTCCGGGCGGGTCAGTTGGGCACGTACCTCGAGACCGAAAAAGTGCTGCTGTGCCCGAAGGACATCGTGGAATCCCACGGCTCGAAACGGAAATGGTACATCCAACGGCAGGTCAAGCTGACCAGCTACGCGTGGAACGGCGCCGTTCACAGCTACGGCAGCAGCCGGCTGGACAGCAACCGCGGCCGCACCCACAAGCTGACCGCCTTCCACCCGAATGACATCCTCCAGTGGGAGACGGACGAACGCGTGCCCTTCTACTTCAACGACGCCGCCAATCAGCCGCATGAGGGCATCTCCCAGCGGCACGGCGCGCCGGGCACCACCAAGACCACCCAGGACGCCAGCGGCACGGCGGCGGTGGCCCAGTTCGACGGCAGCGTCACCAAGCTGACCTTCAAGAAATACTACGATCTCGCGGGCGGCCCGGTGGGCAAGACCTTCCGCCCCAGCCGGCTGCCCAACGAGCTGTGGTGCGACCCCGCCAGCCCCACGGGGGGTTACTGACGCGCCCGCGGCGGTTTCGCTTCTCTTATCCCGAACGGGCCGGCAAAACGCCGGCCCGTTTTTTGGGGCCTCCCCCGCCGCCGGCCTTTTCCGCCCGCGGTTACTTTTTGCGGTTCAGCAGGTACTCCGCGAGGGTGCGCAGGATTTCGACCCGCCCGTGGAACCCCTCGAGGGCGGCAAAGGCCCGGTTGGTGAGGGTTTTGGCGATGCGCCGGGATTTCTCCAACCCCACGACGGCCGGGTAGGTGGCCTTGCCCGCGGCGGCGTCCTTGCCCGCCGTCTTGCCGAGCTGCTCGCTGCTCTGGGTGACATCGAGGATGTCGTCAATCACCTGAAAGGCGAGACCGATGTTGAACCCGAAATCGGTCAGGGCCAGAAGCTGGGTGCGATTGCAGTTGGCCCCCATGCCGCCGAGCCGGACGGCGCACCGCAGGAGGGCGGCGGTCTTGCGTTCGTGAATGTAACGAAGCTGGGTCTGGGTGACCTCGCGGCCCTCGCCCTCGAGGTCGGCCACCTGCCCGCCCACGAGCTGTTTCGAGCCCGCCGCCTGGGCCAGTTCGAGGATCACGTCCTTGTGCCCGTACCGCCGCCAGCCGCGGCATTGGGCGGCGATCTCGAAGGCCTGCGTCAGGAGGGCGTCCCCGGCCAGGATGGCGACGGCTTCGCCGAACACCTTGTGGTTGGTGGGCTTGCCCCGGCGGAAATCGTCGTTGTCCATCGCCGGCAGATCGTCGTGGATGAGCGAGTAGGTGTGGACGCACTCCACCGCGCAGGCCAGCGGCATGGCCTGGGCGCGATTGCCGCCGCACGCCTCGGCGGCCGCGAGACACAACAGGGGGCGCAGCCGCTTGCCGCCCGCGAACACCGAATAGCGCATCGCCTTGTGCAACGTCGTCGGCTTGGTGTTCCCCCGGGGCAGGTAACGATCCAACGCCGCGTCCACCTCCTGTTTCACGGTCTTCAGGTAGGTGCCCAGATCCATGTCATCAATCAACTGCGTGCCCGCGTGAGCCATGCCTGAAGCCTACACCAACCGGCCACCCCGCCGACAAGCCCGCAAAGCAGGTTTTCTGACTTCCCCCGCCGCTCCGACCGTGGCAGAGCTGGGACGGCATGCATGTGATTCTGGTGGCCATCGCGGGCGGAAGCGCCTCGGGCAAGTCCTGGCTGGCGGAGCGGTTGCGGGAGCGGCTGGGCGCGCGGGCGCTCCGGCTGTCCCTGGATCAGTTCTACCGCGACCTCTCCCACCTCCCGCCCGGGCGGCGGGCGCGGGTCAATTTCGACCATCCCCGGGCGGTGGACTGGCCGGCATTCGTGGCCGCGCTGCGGGCCTTGCGGGCGGGGCGTCCGGCGCGCGCGCCCGAATACGATTTCGCCACTCACTGCCGCGTCGGGCCGCCGCGCCGGCTGGCCCCCCGGCCCTGCGTGCTGGTGGACGGTTTGTGGCCGTGGCGCCGGCCGGCGTTGCGCCCGCTGTACGCGCTCAAGGTGTTTCTCGAATGCCCGCCGGAAACGCAGTTGCGCCGCCGCCTGCGGCGGGATGTTCAGGAGCGCGGACGGGATCCCCGGTCGGTCCGACGCCAGTTTCGCGAACACGTCCTCCCCATGCAGGAACGTTTTGTGACGCCCCAACGCCGGCGCGCCGACCTCGTCCTCCGTTCTCCGGTATCCCGCGCCACCCTGGCGCAACTGGAAGCGCGAATTCGGGAACACCTTTTCCCCTCGAAGGACAGGCGCGCTCCCGCAGCAAACATTGTATAACCCCAATCGCGATTTACACCTTCAACGAAAACCGTCCGGCCCGGAACAAAGCCCTCCAATGCCGGGACAGCCCGCTTCTTCCGCAAACCGGCCGGCGGCCGGCGGAACGGGATGAATGCCTCGCAGTGTGTCCGCCGTAAGACAGCAGGCTTCCGGCCTGCGCTGTGGAAGAACGCTCCCCCCGTCACCTCGGCGGTTGCGAAGGGACGCATTTTTCGGGATTCGGGATTCGGACTTCCCTTTGCGGGCCGCCCCGCGGAGGGGCGCTCCGGTTTACGGCGAGGGCGGGAAACGGCGGATGGGGGAGTAGCGTTTGTAGGTCTCCCAGAGGTCCGGATTCGGGCCGACCCGCGGATCGCCCGTGGCCCGGAGCGTGGTTTCCAAAACCCGGCGCAACTCGCTCAACGGCGCCGCGTAAGCCGGATCGTCCGCCAGATTGCGCAGGCATCCCGGATCACGCTCGACGTCGTAAAGCTCCTCGGCGGGACGCTTGGCCACGGCCAGTTGGAGATAGCGGCCCAGTGTGGGGTCGTCGGCGTGGGCCACGAGAAAACTCAACGACGGGCCGGCGTCAATGTCGTGGTAGCCGCCGTGCCTCGGGCCGAGCCGACCGGACGCGTCGTACTTTTGCGGGTCGCCGGCCGGCCAGCGCCCGGGGGCGAAATTCCTGAGATAAAGGAACCGCCGGCCGCGCACCGCGCGACAGGGATAGCCGAGATTGTGGTACCGCGACGAGGAATGCCGCTCGCGCCCGCTGAAGACGTACCGTCGTTCCGGATCCACCCACCCGGAGCGACCGCCGGCAAGCAGCGGCAGCACGCTGCGCCCCACCGGCGCGAGGGCCGGATCGTCCGCGTGGGGATGCCGCACGCCGGCCGCGTCGAGGATCGTCGCCGTCAGGTCCACGAACCCCACCAGGTCCGCCACCCGTCGTCCGCCCGGCACGCGCGCCGGCCAGCTCACCGCCAGCGGCATGTGGATGCCGTATTCATAGAGGTTCGCCTTGGCGCGGGGAAAGGGCATGCCGTTGTCCGAGGTTACGATGACCAGCGTGTTGGTCAGCTCGCCGCTCCGCTCCAGCCGCGCCAGCATGCGTCCCAGATGCGTGTCAAACCACTCGATCTCGACCAGGTAATCGAGGAGGTCCGACCGCACCTCCGGCACGTCCGGCAGGAACGGCGGCACCCGGACCGAATCAAGCCGCTTGCCCGAGGCGAGTCCGGAGCCTTTTTGGTACCGCCGATGCGGCTCGTGCGCGCCGAACCAGAAACAAAACGGCCGGCCCGGGGGCCGGGCGGCCAGGAAATCGGCAAAGTTGGCCGCGTAATCGTCCGCGCTGATGCCGCTCCACGGCGGCCGGGTCTTGCGCCGGTTGAAGGCCGGACCGGCCGGATTGCGCGCGCGTCCGCCGAGACGCCAGTTGCCCGGCCCCCATCCCTTGCCCGTGTAGCCCACCCAGTAGCCGTGCCGTTCGAGCAGGTCGGGAAAGGTGAGATACTTCGCGGGAAACGAGCTGGCGTGCGTGCCCGCCTGTTCGAGCATCCAATGATGCCGTCCGGTCAGCAACGCCGCGCGGCTGGGACTGCATCCCGGGGAGGCGGCAAAGGCGTTGAGAAACAACACCCCCTCCCGGGCCACGCGATCGAACGCCGGCGTGCGCACCGCGCGGCAGCCCTGGGCCCCGGCGTGAAGCCACGACTGGTCGTCCGCGATGGCCAGCAGGATGTTCGGCCGGTTCCCGGACGACGGAACGGAGGCGGCCGGAGGGGCGCCTCCCATTACCGCGAGCACGGCCCACGAAAAAAATGCGAACAGGCGTTTCATCATGCAACAACGTCGGCTGGTGAATGGTGCGGGGAGCATCATGGCCGAATCTCCGCGCCCAAACAATGCTTCCGTCCCCCCCCCGCCGTGGGGATCCGAAGGAAGGAAGGAAGGCCCGCCGGCAAGGTTACCGCGCCCAGAGGGTGAGCGGGGGGAAGTCTCCGGCGAGGAGGGCGGGGGCGTCGAGACCGAGCCAGTCGCCGAGGACGCCGGCGTAGAGCCGGCGGAAATCCACGTGGTGGCGCAGGGCGCCGTTGTCGAGGTCGGTCAGGCTGGGGTGCTCGCCGTGCAGGCCGCCGCGCACCGCGCCGCCCGCCAGAAACAGCGGGGCCGCCGCGCCGTGGCCGGTGCCGCGGCGGCCGTTTTCCGCGAGGGTGCGGCCGAATTCCGAGCAGGTCAGCAGCAGCACCCGCTCCAGCAGTCCGTCACGCCGCAGGTCCCGGACGAACGCGGCCACCGCTTCGGCCAGTTGCGCGAGGAGGGCGGCGTGGTTGTCCTTCTGGTTGGCGTGATTGTCGAACCCGCCGATGCCGCCGCCGCCCAGCTCGGTGTAGAAAATGCGCGTCCCCAGGTCGGCCCGGATCAGCCGGGCCACCAGGCGGAGGTCGCGCGCCAGGGCGAAATCCGGATAGCCCCGGTCGCCATCACCGGCTTCCGCCGCCAGCGCGCGCAACCGCGCTTCTTGCGCCCGGGCGCTGGCGGCCACCCGGCGGACGTGGGCGAGCAGCGGCCGGGCGGCCGGCGCGGGACGTTTGCCCGGCGGCGGCGGTTCGGTCCGCGACCGCATCTCGCCCGCGTGGCGCACGACGGGCAGGATGCTCCGGGCGGCGTTCAAGGCGAAGGGCCGCGCAATGGCGCCCACGAACAGGGCCGGCGTGTGAATGCCGCCGGTTCGCGCCGCCCAGGCGTCCGCCGCGCGGCCCACCCAGCCGGTCTCGCGCCCGTCCGGTTCGGGATCGGCCACGTGCCAGGTGCGCATCGCGCGATCGTGCTCCCGGCTGAGTTTCGGGCAGCCCACCCCCTGCGCGATGGCCAGGTGGCCGGCGTCGTACAGCGCCTTGAACCCGGCCAGTTTCGGGTGCAGGCCCAGCTCGTCGGTGAGCCGGAGCACCTCCCGGGCCGGCAAACGCAGCGTGGGCCGGGCGCGTTGGTAGGCGTCGTGAGTAAACGGGATGACGCAGTTGAGGCCGTCGTTGCCGCCGGAAAGCTGGAGCACCACCAGCACCGTGCCGTCGCGATCGGCGCGGGTTTCCGCCGCGGCGCGGACCAGCCAACCCGGCGCGCCGGGCGTGAGCGACAGCAGCGCGGAACCGCCGGTCAGGGTGCGCAGAAAATGGCGTCGGTTCTGGAGCATGGCGTCAGGTCAGTTGAAATTCCGGTTCCCGCAAACTTTGCCGGCGCCGCCCGGGCGAAGCGCCGGAAGGGGCCGGCAGCGGCAGCCCGCCCGGCCACAGGCGTTCGATCAGGGAGGCGGAAACCGCCGCCCGCAATCGTCCTCCGTACCGTCCCCCGGGGGCGAGCAGCTCGGTCAGCAAATTTTCCCGCCGGACGAAGAGGCGGTCGGTGAGCCACGCGGCGCCGCCGGCCCAGCCCCGGCGGGTGGGCGGGCGGGCGAGGTCCTGGCCGAGCCGGGCCAGATCATGAGCCAGCGGCGTGGTGGGAAGGATCACGCCCGCCGCCCGCGCCAACCCCACGGCCAGCTCGACGGGCGATTTGACGCGCCGCCCCAGCGCCGCCGGCGAGTAAAAATGCCGCGAGCACAGGATCGTTTTCACCGCGGCACGCAGGTCGCGGGTGGCCGCCAGTTGCGCCGCCAAGGGCTCGATCCGGCGCGCGTCCGGCGCGCCTTCCTCCGACACCAACGCCCGATACAGCCGCCGCGCCAGCCAACGCCAGGTGGCCGGTTGTTCGAGCGTCAGCCGCGCCAGATCGTCCCGTCCCCACGGACCGCGCCGGCCGAACAAGGTCTTCTCGCCGGGGTCGAACTCACGTTCGACGAACCGGACCCGGCCGCGCCGGACGAACCAGCCGGTCAGTGCCCGTGCCGCTTCGGTCACGTCGCGTTCGCGGACCGCGTCCGGCCCCAGGGCGAACTCCAGATAGGCGCGGGCCAGAATGCGGTTGGGGCGGGCCTTGCGATTGGCCCCGCCGCCGCAGGCCAGCAAGACGGCGGGGTCCGCCAGCGGCGCGGCCAGCAGGTCGGCGAGCGACCCGTGGACCAGTCGGCGCAGCCGGCGAATCCGCGCCGCCAGCAGCCCTCCCTCGGGAAGCTGGTCCATCCGGATCGCCAGACCGCCGTGCCAGAACAGCGTGAGCCACTCGGTGAAGGGACACGGCGTTTCGAGCATCCGCCGCAGCCACCACGCCGTGAATTCCGCCGCCGAACCGGGCCGGGCCGGTTCGAGGGCGTCGAACCCGGCGTCAAACGCGCGCGCCCGTTCGTCCGGCGTCAAAAGCCGTTCCACCGCGGCCGCCGGGCCGTCGCGTCGGGCGGCCCGCCACCCGGCTTCCGTCGGGCCGAAACCGGCGCGCCGCAGCAGATGCGCCGCCAAACGGGGCGTCCACGGCCGGCCGGGACCGGGCGCGAAAGGCGCCCAAATCCCGGAGGCCGCGCGAAGGGAGGAAACGTCGGACATGGCCGGAGGCGGAGGGTTCCGGTTTTACCGCGAGGCGGGCGCGAACCGGATCGCGAGACGCGCCGTGGCCGGTCCGGGCGCGCCGGCCCATGACAGATCCACCGTCTTGATCTGGCGGGCCAGGGCCAGCAGGGCGCGGATGTCCCGCTCCGCCTCGGCGCGGGTGTGGCCTTTCTCGACCATGTTGTTTCGGACGAGAACCTCCTGGTTGGCCGCCAGCAGGGCGGTCAACGCCGGACCGTGCAGGCTCAACCGGGTGTGGGCGTGCCGCTCCGATTTCGGCGTGGCGACGTCGGGCCGGGCGAGGGCGTCCAACAGCGCGCGCGCCAGCGATTCGCTCGAACTGAGGATGGCGAAGTCGCCCCGCATCGCGAGGGTGGGCTGGAAATTGAACCGGATGTCCCGCCGCGCCTCGGGAGTGAGTCCGGCGGACGCGAAACGCGCCGTCGTGTAGGTCACGTCGCCGTACCGCGGGCGGTCCAGGACGAAGCCCATTTCCGCCTTCTGGCCCCGGGTGAAACTCACCAGCCCCAGCGCCTTCTGCCACGCCTCCTCGAGCACCGGCCGAAAGGCTGCCGGGTCACGCAACCGCAGCACCAGCGCGAAACCGGGCAGCTCCGGCGTGGGCACGGACGCGTCCTCGGCGAAATCCTGGCGGGCGACGATGAAGTTGATCTCCGGCTCCAGGGCGGCAAACACCTCGTCGGTCAGGTCGCGGCCGCTGAAAAAGATGCCCATCATGTTCTCGAAGAAAATGAGGCCGGAGGTGCGGTTGGGAAACCGTTCGTCCTTGGCGGCGTAGAAGCGGTGCAGGTCCCGGTTGAGCCGGAGCGCCGCCACCTCGCCGGGGACGTTCGGATCGGGCAGCAGCCGCGCCCGCGCGCCGGACGTGAAATCGGCCGCCGCCGTGGAACCGGCGGACGCCGCCGGCGCCGGCCCGAGCACCGCTTGAAACGCGAGCGTGTCGCCCCGGACCTGGACGCCCACCGCCAGCCAGTCGGCGGATTGCAACGCGGCGGGCAGATTGCCGGCCACCAGCGCGCCCAGCGGATTGCCGCGCGGCCCCTGCAACAGGCGGGCCATCCCGGGCGCCTGCCGGATGGCCTGAAGATCCACGAAAAGCATCGCCGCCGCGTCCGGCCCCACCGCGCGCCGGGCGGCCTGATAACGCGGTCGCCCCGCCAGTGAAGCGCCGACCGGCCCCTTGGCGGTGGCGAGCACGCGGTCGAACACCTCCGGATCGCTGGCCACCACCAGCCGCGAACCGACCACGGCGTGGAGTTCCTTGCCGTCGAAACTCCAGCAGGTCACGCCGTCCCGGGTGGAGGAACGCACCCGGTCCGCCGCGCCCCGTTTGGCGGACTCCGTGGTGGCGATTTGCGCCACCAGATCGTGGAATTTTTGCAGCCGCTCCGGATTTCGGGACTCCACCAGCAGCGTGGCGCGATTGCCGGGCGCGGCGGCGACAATCAATCCGCCGCCCGCCAGCTCCCGCAACGCCTCGCGCCAGTTCGTGCCCAGCGCGGTCTCAAACAAGCCCACCCCGCCGCGAAACTCCTGGAACCCGGACGAGGCGGTGATCTGCGACCAGAACGGCAGACCTTGCACGCGACGGGCAAAGGCGTCGGAGAGGAGCGGATCCAGCAGCGCATCGGGCCGGAGCACCTCAAACGAAATCACGGCGGCGTCCGGCACGGCGCGGCTCAACGAAGCGGAAGCCGCGGCGCCGGCCGAACCGGAAAATCCGAGGCCCCCCGCCAGCAAGACGGCCGCCCACACGCGCGCCGACCAATCAGGGAAATGCACGAAATGTTTTTTCATCACGGAAGCAAGAACCCGCAAACCGGCCCGGCGGTTGCGAAAAAATGTTCCTCGTTCGTGAAGGGGACACAACCCGGGGAGAAAAGAAGGTTTTCCCGCGGAAGGAAGAAAAATGGTCGGGGCGGTGAGATTTGAACTCACGACCTCCTGTACCCGAAACAGGCGCGCTAGCCAGGCTACGCTACGCCCCGACCCCTCCACGGCGCGCCGCGCCGCGGAACGCGCAACATGCAACGAAGGAACGCCCCCTGTCAAGCCTTACAGCCCTTATTTTTGGGAAAGCTGGATGGATCGTGCCCCTCCTTCATTGGTTCCGCTGATGGCGGGGGCGTCCCGGCGGGATCGGGGGGGCGGCGGTTCGTTCGGACTTGCTCACCATCGCCCCCAAAGGTCATGATCTACCCAGCTTTTTCAGTGAACGAGGCGTTGAAAATCTCATCGCCGACGCCATCGCGCTTCATCAAATCATGAGCGGCAAACAGTGGGACTGATGGAGGAAAAAACGAACCATCTCAATCCGCCTGCCGCCCGGCGGGGCGAAAGTGAGAAAGCGCGAATTACAATGAACGCACGGAATGTCATACGAATCGGGGCCGCCGTCCTCGGCGGGCTGGCCCTGCTCTCCACGCACGCGGCCATCGAGGTGGAGGGGGTGCGGGCGAGGAAGGTGTACGCCGACCGGGTGACGTTCCGGGTGGTGACGGAGAGCGATTCGACCTACACGGCCACGTTGAACGGACA
>CAZRPT010000003.1:0-6202 GCA_964601985.1 uncultured Verrucomicrobiota bacterium | reverse complement strand
CTGAGAGCCCGTCGGAACAGGGGGGCGTTCCGCCGCGCAAAAGCACGCGGCCCGGAGGAAGGGCGCGAAAATGCCTCCTTGCCGCAGGCCGGGTTCCCCAACCCGGCGTTTTCAGACGGGCCTTGACTGCAATCGCCGACGCAACCCAATTCCGGTCAACCCGCCGACCAGCAGCATCAGCGTCGCCCATGTCCGCGGCTCGGGGACTACAACGCCCTCTTTCGCCCAGTAGCCGATTATTGTTCCCGTCCTGCTTCCGCTTCGTATTTCCCCCCAACCGTCACCCGTTTTGCCGTAAGCCAGCACGGAATTTAATAGTGCAGGGTCACTAATGTCCGCGGCCGCTTTACCGGAAAACGCAGTACTCGATGTCGTGAAGTTCTGCGCATCCGTCCCGCCGGAGTAATATAATTGCAAATGCATATTGTCGGCAGCAGTATCCCCGGGCACATACCAACTCCCATAATAGTTTTTAGCGTCATTTGCAAGAAGATCCGACTCTGCCAAAGAGCCGCCATATGAAGATTTATCGCCATCTTGAAAAAAATTCATCAACCATATTCCTTCTCCCGTTGTGTCTGTACTATCGTTTGCCTGTGGTTTTTCAGTAGTCGCGGTAAAAGTGACCGCGCTTGGAGCAGTAGTGTTTACGTAAATGAGAACAGGTTGAGCTTGAGCTTCCAAGCCCATCAACCCACCGGCCAGCGCTCCCCACGCCAGCTTCCTGCGCCATCTTGATTTCAAGTTCAGCATTGCCTTCATGATGTTGCTTCCAATCTCAAAAAACGCTCACCGGGTCAAGGTTTTTTTTGACTCTGAAATCATATTAATTTTTCTGATGTTTTTTATCATTTTACGGCAATCAGGGCGGAATTGCCTTGTCGGCGTCGGGCATTCCCCTTGCGTTTCGCCGATCGGAATGCTGAAAGCCTGCATGGTTTTTCAACGGGAGCGTGTCGGAAAAAGCGGGACATTGCGGCGCGCGCGGACACGCAAGTCACCCTTGTCATGCGCTTCCTGTTGAGGCTGAGACATTTCGGCGCGCGGACAGGCGAACGGGAGTCCCTGTTGGGTGTCCGCGCCGGCCTTCCGTTTGAATCACTGCCTCCGCCTTCCGCGCTCCTCCGAGGGCGCAAAGGAGTTTGTCAGGGCGGGGTGGCCCTGTTTTACTGGGGCGTTCGTCAGACATTGCACAAGAGACTCATGAAAACGAAATCATTCCTCACTCTGGCGGGACTGGCCGGGCTGACCCTCGTGGTCGCGCAGGCCCAGCCGCCGTGTCCCCCGTATCAACCTCTGCCCCTCGGCCATGATCGCACCCGGCCGTTGCCGCCGGTGGTGGACCCCGGGCGGTCCAGCACCCCGGAGCGCGCCGGCAAGGCGCCTTCCGACGCCGTGGTGTTGTTTGACGGGACGGACCTCTCGCAGTGGGTGGCCATGGACGGGAGCCCCACCAAATGGATCGTGCGTGACGGGGCCATGGAATGCGTGCCCGGGAGCGGGTACGTTCGCACCTTGCGCTGCTTCGGTCCCTGCCAGCTCCACCTGGAGTTCGCCACTCCCGATCCGCCCAAGGGCCACAGCCAGGGCCGCGGCAACAGCGGGGTCTTTTTCGGCATGGGGCGGTACGAAATCCAGGTGCTCGACAGCTATCACAACAAGACCTACGCCGACGGCTCCTGCGGCGCCATCTACAACCAGTATCCGCCGTTGGTCAACGCCTCCCGTCCCCCCGGCGAATGGCAGACCTACGACATCCTCTGGACGCCGCCCCGGTTCGACGATCAGGGCAGGCTCGTCGCGCGCCCCCAAATCACCGCCTTTCACAACGGCGTGCTCATTCATCACAACGCCGTGCTCATGGGCCAGACCGACTGGCTCAGGCGCCCCCCCATCAAGCCCCAGCCGGAAAAACTGCCCATCGCCCTGCAGGATCACGGCAACCCGGTGCGTTACCGCAACATCTGGGTGCGCGAACTGGGCCCCGCCTCCCGGCCCGAATACTACCTGTCCACCAAGCTGCTCGACAGCTACTGCGGGCGCTATCAGGTCGGCAAGGGCAGGGAGTTCATCACCGTGAAGCGGCGCGACGGCAACTTGATCTGCCGGTTCAGCGGGGTGGATTTCGTCCTGTTCGCCGAATCCCCCACTCATTTCTTCGCCAAGACCATCGACGTGCAGGCCGATTTTGAAAAGCAGGACGGCCGCCCGATCATCCGCGTGACCGTCGGCGAAGACGGCGGCGGACGGGTCGGCAAGAAGGTGCGCTGATCCTTCCGAAGACATCCCCCCGCCGCCCGTTTCATCGGACGCGCGGGGGGCTCCCCTTCCCGGTTTCGTCCCCGCCCCCAAACGGTTCGGCCCGGATTTCCGCCCTTCGGAAGCCCCGTTCAAGCCGGGCGGCGGGCGTTCTCCGCCGCTTGCGCGATGAACATTGCGCGGGTCCGGGGGGTTCGCTAACGTCGTGGCATGAAAACACGGATGGTTCGCTTCTGGGCGCCGCTGGTGGGCGTGGTTTTGCTGACCGGCTGCCCCCGGCCCGGGGACGATTCGAGCGCCAACAGTCCTTTGGTGCGGGAAGCCATGAACCTCAGGGAAACGGACCCTTCCCGGGCGGCGCGGTTGCTGGAACGGGCGTTGGAGGGCAATCCCCGCCTGGCCCGCGCCCATCTGGCCCTCGGCGTGATCCACTACGAGAAGACCCATGACTACGCGGCGGCCATCTACCATTTTCAGAAGTACTTGAAGCTGGAACCCGATTCGGCGTGGAAGGACGACCTCGACCGCCGCATCCAGCAGTGCAAGGTGGATTTGGCCCGCACGGGGCTGAATGATCTGACCGATCTGGGCGCGCAGCGAAGAATCCAGACATTGAACCGGCGGATTCAATCGTTGGAGGCCAGAAACGAACAGCTCACCCGGGAAAAAAACGCGCTGACCCGGCAGGTGAACGAGCTGACGGCCCGCCTGCGGGAACAAACCGCCGGCCCGGGAACCGCCCGCGCGCCCGCCCGGCACGCCGCGACCCGGCCTCGCGCCGGCACGCCCTCGGGCGCCCTCCGCCACTACACCGTCCGCAAGAAGGACACCCTCTCCAAGATCGCGCGGGCCCACGGGGTGTCCCTTCAGGCGATGGTTCAGGCCAACCCGAACATCAACCCGGACAAACTCAAAGTGGGCCAGGTCATCAACCTGCCTGCCGCCCCGCCGCGCTGAGCCGTCACCCCCAGGCCGGCCGTTTTCCGGAACCGGAAACCGCCAGAAACCCGGGGCCCGCGAAGCAAAGCGCCGGGGAGCTGCTTTTCCAGCCCGGCGTTTTCAGACACGTTCCCAACGCGAAAGCCCGGCTGGTTTCCCGAAGAAGGGACGCCCCTCCCGCATGAGGAGGGGGGATCCGGCGGCGGCTTTTCCGGTTTCGTTTTTCCTGCTCAGGGCGTGGACCGGGGGAGCAGGGACACTCCTTCCGGCAACACGAGGTCTTTCCGGCGCGTGGCGGGGGTCAGCCGGATGATTTGGAGTTTTCCGTCGTGGTAGCGTCCTTCGATCACCGTTTCGCGGGGCGCGTGGAGTTTGAAGGTCACGCTCCACGTGCGCGGCCAGGCGGGCAGGAGATAGATTTTGCCGCTGAATTCGTCGCCCGTTTCCGGCTCGGCTTGCAGCAGCATGGCCTGGAACGCCTTCATGAGCACGCTGCCGTGGTCCTGGTCGGGCACCCAGTCGTAGTTGGGCCCCCAGAAACCGGGAAAGCGCGAGCCGGGGTCGTGCTTCCGGGCGCGCCGCACGAGGTAGTCGCGCGCCTGGTCGGCGAGTCCGAGATAAGCCATGAAAATGTCGTCCTGCCGCCAGCCGAACCAGCCTTTGTCCCAGCGGTGGGCGAGGGCGTTTCGGGCGAGCGCGGCGTTCGGGCGGTTGAAACTGGCAAGCCGGAAGGGGAAAACGCAGTAGAGTTCGGGGTTTTCAATGTTGCGTTTGCTCGCGAATCGCGCGGCGGGCGCAAAGGCGGGCCGGCCCTCGATCCGGCGGGTGGGCAGCGGGGGGATTTTCCGGAGGAAGGCGGTCCAGAAGGCCCGGTGGACGGGCGTGGTCAGCGCGGAAGGCAGGGCGAGCAGGCGGCGCGTGACGGCGCGCAGGCCCGCGATTTCCGGCATGGGGTTGGTGGTGTCCCACCAGGTTTCCAGCGCCTGGGAGGGGTGCATGACCAGCCGGCCGTTTTCGTCCACCGGATAATGCGCGTCGAAAAACCGCAGCACGGCATCGGCGGTGGGCAGGGCTTTTTCCCGGAGGAAGGTTTCGTCGCCGGTGTATTCGTAGTAATCCAGCGCCAGCCAGGCGAGTTCCGGGCCGGAGACCCATTCCCATTTGTGATAGCCGGATTCCTGCAATTTGTCCCGGCGCCGGGTGGCCGGCGTCCAGCCGTAGGCCTCGCCGAACACGTCGCCCCAGAAGTACACGCACTCGATGTAATAGGCGCCGCCGTGGTGAAAGTAATGCTGCGTCCGGTAGAGGTTGAGCGGCAGGAAGCGGTCAATGTACTGCGCGAAGAGGGGGCGCATCAGGTCGGTGTCGCCGCTGGCGCACATGCTGAAGTAGGGCAGCCGGGTGTTTTGCCACCAGTAGCCCGGTCCCCAGCGGCGGTAATCGGCGTCCCCCGGCTGGCCCGGGGCGGGAACGGTGAAGATCGAGCCGTTGAACTTGATGGGATAAGCGCCCCGCCCGGCGCAGAGGGTGATGAACCGCTGCCAGGCATAGGCCCGGGTTACGGCGCGGGCGTCCTCGTCTCCGTCGGCGAGAATCCAGCTCCGGTTCCAGCGTTCGGCCCACCACGCCTCGTGCGCCCGACGACGGGCGGCGAAGGAGGCCGAACGATCCGCGGCGATGCGCGCCTCCATCCGGGCGAGCCATTCGGCCGCGGTGGCCGGATGGAGGGTGTCCACGTAAAGGTTGAACTGATGGCGCCGGGCGGCGGGGGATTGCAGGTGGCGGTCATCAAGACGCCGGCCGTTGGCCGCGGTGACCAGGAAACCGAACACGCGGTGCAGCAGCGGATCGGCGCGCCGGTAGCCGGTCATGTCCTGGATCTCGGCATGAAGGCGCGGACCGACGGACTTGATGTTGCGGTGGTAGCAGCCGATGCGATTCGTCAAACCCCGCAGGATGGTGTCGGGCTCGACGATGGTGGGGGCGTGCTGGTTGTTCGGCTTCGAGCGATCCAGCAAAACATCGCTGACTTCGATGCTCGGGAGGGTGGCGCGGTTCGTGCGCCACGGTTCAATCGTCGCGGTGGCGGTCGTGGCTTCCGGCGAGTCAATCGTCAGGCGGACCACCGGCTGGTTGGCGTCCACCCACAGCCGGAGCACGGTGGCGGCGTCGCCCTTCCCGTAGCGGACCACCATCGTGGCGTCCTCCAGCGAGAGGGTTTGCGCGAAAGGCTTCACGGGGGGCGGCGGATCGAGCGTGACGCGCACCTTGCCGACCTTGAGCAGGCGGCCGTTGTCGCCCCAACTGTCCGTCCGGCCGAGGTAAAACACCAGTTCGCCGGCGGGATTGATCCAGGCGTTCAGGGAAGTGGATCCATTGCCGAGCGGCATCGAGCCGTGGCAATCCTTGCTCGGCGTGCGCCAGACCACGTTGCAGGACTTCGGCGAAGCCGCCCGGGCGGCGGAGGCCCACGCCACAACGGCGGCGAACACCACGGGAACGAAACGGACGCTCTTCATAAGACGCGAAACAAAAGGGTTCAAAACGATTTCAGTTGCGGCGGCGCAAAAATCATCAGGCACCACGGGATCACCGATTTTGGGGTGACGATTAACACGTCCGCCGCCGCGGAACAAGCTCCACCGTCCGGAACCAGATTACCGGGAAGACAAACGGCGAATAATCAAACCGCCGGGGATATGGATTCGACGGACCAGCATCGGACGGAGGGGATGGCAGGCAGTTGCCGTTCCCTCCTTCACGCATTCCCGGAAATCAAACACTCCTTTGACTTCGAAGCCTGCACAGAATGAGAGGGGGAAAAAACACGCACGACCGCGAGTCATCCTCAGCGCGAGAGACATTATGTCGCTTCCGGCTCCCGGTTTCAGGCGGCTTGATGGGGACTTTTTGTCTCTTCCGGTTTTATTGGAATTTTGCAACTTCTTTGTTTCAAGCATTTTGTGGATTGTTGTTCGGTTGGCATGGGGATTGCGGCATGAGG
>CAZRPT010000002.1:0-10464 GCA_964601985.1 uncultured Verrucomicrobiota bacterium | reverse complement strand
GGCTTCCACGGGTCAACCGCAAAACCGCTTCCCCCTCTTGGCCGGCAGGGTGAGAACCTGTTTGAAGAACGGGACATTCCGCCGCGTGCGAACGCGGGGCCTCCGGGAAAGACGTAAAATGCCTGCTGCTGCAGGCCGGGTTTCCCAACCCGGCGTTCCCAGACCGGCTCTTGCAACGGAGGCCACGCGTCGCCCTCCTCCTGCGGGCCGGCTGCCACCCCTCCGGCGGGGAAACCGGCCGCTTCGTCGTTTCATCTCAGCCGGGGGGGGATCTTGTTCCTTTTCGGCGTTGCGGTGCCGGGGGAGATTGTCCCGCTCGGGGGCTCGGGGAGGCGGACCCGGTTTTGCCCTTGCGGGGGAGGGCGGGGATGGCCAAGAGTGAGGGCGAAGCTGCCATCATGAAACGCATTGCATCGAGCTGTTTGGCCGCCCTCCTGCTGGGGGGCGGAAGTGTGGGGAGCGCCGCCCTTTCCGCCCGGGCGGCGGAGGGGAGGAGCGCGGCCATCCGGGTGTTGGTGGTGACGGGCGGCCATCCGTACGACACCAATGAATTTCGCGCCGTGTTCACCCGCCTGCCGGACATCGAAGCGCGGTTCGTCGCCCATCCCGAGGCCGAGGAGTGGCTGCGTCCGGACCGGGCGGACGCGTGGGACGTGCTGTTGACCTATGACATGTGGCAACCCCTCACGGAGCAGACGAAGGCGGATTTCGTCGCGCGGTTGAAGGAGGGCAAGGGGTTGGTGGCCACGCACCATTCGCTGGCGAACTATCAGGACTGGCCGTTGTACGCCGAGATCGTCGGCGCCCGCTACCATTTGACGCCGTGGAAACAGGGCCGCCGCTCATATCCGGCCTCCACTTACAAGCATGACCTGGATTTGCTGATTCAGGTGCTCAACCCGTGGCATCCCGTCACCCGGGGCATGGAGGATTTCGTCATCCATGACGAAGGCTACGGCGCGCTCGAGTACCGGCCTTCGATTTGCCCCCTGCTGGCCGCCCGGGATCCGGAGAGCAGTCCGGTGGTGGCGTGGTGCCACCGGTGGCGGGGAGCGCGGGTGGTGGGCATCCAACTGGGGCACGATCATCAGGCCTACGAGAACGCGGGGTACCGGCGGTTGATGGCCAACGCCATTCGCTGGGCCGCCGGAAAGTCCCGGAACCGCTGAGCGCCGTCCATGTTTTTCAAGGTAATCGCCTGCGAGATCGCGTTCCGCGAACTCTGTCATCTGGCGGCGGAGGCGCCCCATTTGATTGATTTCGAGTTTTTGACGCAGGGCCATCATGACCGTCCCGCCGCGGGGCATCAGGCCATCCAGGAGCGGATTGACGCCGTGCCGGCGGGCAAATACGACGCCGTGCTGCTGGGCTACGGGTTGTGCAGCAACCTGTTGGCGGAACTGCGCGCCCCCCACACGCCGCTCGTCATCCCGCGGGCGCATGATTGCCTCACCTTTTTTCTCGGCTCGAAGGAGCGCTACCAGGAGCGCTTTCACGCGCGGCCCGGCACGTATTATTTCACCTCCGGCTGGCTCGAATGCCGCGCCCGCCGGGAGGGGAAGTTGTCCCCCGGGCACGGCGTCTTTCTGCCGTCCCAATCCGGGGCGGGATGGCAGCAGACCCACGCCGACTGGGTGGCCCGTTACGGCCGGGAAAAGGCGGATTATCTGGTGGAGGTGATGGGGGACTGGCACGCCCACTACACGCACGGCACGCTGATTGATTTCGAGTTTGTCCGTTCCCTGCGCCTGGAGGAGCAGGTCGCGGCCATCTGTCGCCACGAGGGGTGGACGTTCGAGCGGGTGGCGGGCGATCTCGGCTTGTTGCGGCGCTGGCTGCACGGGGAGTGGGCGGAGGAGGAGTTCCTCCGGGTGGAACCGGGGCAACGGGTGGTGGCCACGTTTGATCAGCGCATCATCGGCGTGGCTCCGGCGGAGGCCTCCCCGGAAACGTCCTAGTCGTCCCTTCACGTGGGGGGGGCGGATTGCGAAAAAGCGCGCGCTTCCCGTTGCGCGGCTGCCGCTTCTGCCTGTTCACCCGGCCGGCTGGAAACCGGCGCCGGGGGGGGCGTGCAAGGGGGAAGGAAACGTGGTATTTCTCGGGCGCATGGGGAACATGGCGGCATGAGGATCATTGGCGGACAGGCGGGCGGCCGGATTTTGAAGGTTCCCCGGGGGCTGGATGTGCGGCCCACGCCCGATCTGGTGAAGCAGGCGATTTTCAACCGGCTGGGCGCGTTCGTCGGCGGGGCGCGGGTGCTCGAGTTGTTCGCCGGCTCGGGGGCGTTGGGGCTGGAGTGTCTGAGCCGGGGCGCGGCGCGCGTGGTGGCCGTGGAGCGGTCCCGGCGGCATGGCGCGTTCATCCGGCGGAATCTGCGGGGGGCGGGGCTCGATCCGGCGCGGTTCACCCTGCTGGTGATGGACGTGTTTGCGGCGTTGCCCCGGCTGGCGGCGGAGGGGGCGCGGTTCGACCTCGTCATGGCCGATCCGCCCTTCGGCCCGAAGACCCGGGGGGCGCGCTCCACGTCGCTTTCGCAGCGTCTCCTGGATGAGCGGGGGCTGCCCGGGTTGCTCGCGCCGGACGGTTGTTTGGTGCTGGGGCACACGGCGCGGGACGAGGTGGAGATTCCCCCGTGGTGGCGGGAGGAAAAGCGCCAGCGTCACGGGGACTCGGTCATGCGGTTTCTGGCGCCGGCGGGAGAAATGATCCGCGAATGTCCCTCCGCGCGCGCTTGACGCTGGAAGGCCGCGCCCGGACACTGCGTCCGAACCGCGCCGGGCGGCGCGGGTCGCTTTTTTTCATGAGGCACTTCGTCCCAAGGGCCATCGGGGTGGCCGTCCTGTGCCTGACCGGGTTCGCCGTGGCGGCGGATCGGGCGGTCGGGGCGGGTCCGTTGTACTGCCGCTACCGGCTCACGCTGGAGCCGGGCGAAGGGGTTCAGGCGTTGGGACCGCTGTGGATCCGCAAGGAGGTCTGGCCGGAACGCCGGACCGGCAGGCTGGGGCCGGATGAATGGTTGTCCGAGGAGCAGCGCCGGGACCCGGCGGTGGTGAGCCGGATCGCCCGTTCCTTCACCATCGCCCCGCTGTTTTCCTGGTACACCGATCCCTCGGTGGATGCGTCGTTCTTCGATTTCCTGTATCCGGTGGTGACCTACGACCGGTACGGCACGGAGTCGCGGTTTCAGATCTTTCAGCTCATCAGCTTTTCCGGCGGCCGGCAGCAGCGGGCGGCCGAAAACGAACGGATTTACACGCTGTTTCCCTTTTTCTTCACCCGGCGTTCGCCGGATCCGGAGCGGCGCTACACGGCGGTGTGGCCGGTGTACGGGCACCTGCAAAGCCGCTTGTTCCGGGATGACATCCGGTTCGTCCTCTGGCCGCTTTACGTGCGGACCCGCAAACGGGACGTGGTGACCGACAACTACGTCGCCCCCTTCGTGCACCGGCGGCGGGGGGACGGGTTGAAGGGCTGGCAGGTGTGGCCCTTGATCGGTCACGAGCGGAAGTCCTTCACCTACCGGACCAACACCATCGGGGAGCTGGAGCCGGTGGGCGGGCACAACAAGTGGTTCGCGTTGTGGCCGCTTTACGCGCGGGCGGAGGCCGGGTTCGGCACCACGAACCGGATGTCGAGCCGGATGGTGCTGCCGTTTTACAGCCACCAGAAGACGCCCGCCAAAGAAAGCACCAGCTACTTGTGGCCGTTCGGGGTGACGCTTTCCGCGGACCGCCAGATCGGCTATCGCCAGACGTCGGTGATCTGGCCCTTTTTCATCCGGGCGCGCGGGCCGGGCAAGCACGAGGACCGGGTCTGGCCGTTCTACGGCTACCTGCGCTACCGGGAGTTGACCTCGCGCTTTTTCCTCTGGCCGGTGTTCTCGCACCGGCAGGTGACCCGGGAAACGTACCGGAAGGACATCCAGCAGGTGGCGCTGGTGCTGTACAACCGCACCCGCGAATCCAACGGCGAAACCGGCCAGTCCCAGATGCGCGTGGGGCTCTGGCCGCTGTTTTTGTGGAAGTCCGACTGGGAAGGGCGGCGGCATTTCCAGTTCCTGGCGCCGCTTTCGACGTTGATGCCCAAAAACGAGAGCATCGCCCGCACTTACGCGCCCTTTTTCGCCCTCTGGCGTTCGGAGAAAAACGCGCAAACCGGCGCGGCCAGCCAGTCGGCGTTGTGGAATCTCTACCGCCGGGAGACCACGCCGAAGACCAAAAAGTGCTCGCTCCTGTTCGGTCTCTTTCAGTATGAGAAAGGACCGTCGGGGCGGCGGGTGAAGCTGTTTTTCCTCCCGCTGACCAAGCGGCGGCCGGCCGCGGCCCCGCGGTCGTGACGGGGCTTTGAGCGATGTTTCGAAACGTCGGGGAAATTTTGATTCTGTTCGGGCACACGCTGCGGGCGTTGCCGCGGGTGTGGCGGCAGCGGCGCAAGGTGGCCGAGCAGTTGTACGACATCGGCAACGCCAGCCTGCTCATGGCCTGCGTGCTGGCGTTGTTCATCGGCGGCGTGCTGGCGTTGCAGACCGGCCCCGTGCTGGCCGAACGCGGTCTGGCCAATTTCATCGGGCAGGTGGTGGGGCTCTCCATCTGCCGGGAGCTGATCCCCGTGATGATGGCCGTGCTCATCGCCGGGCGCATCGGCTCGGCCATGGCGGCGGAGATCGGCTCGATGACCGTCTATCAGGAGGTGGACGCCCTGCGGACGATGAACATCAACCCCATCCACTACCTCGTGCTGCCCCGGATCGTGGCCATCAGCATCGCGCTGCCGGTGCTGGTGGTGTTTGCGGTGCTGGTGGGCTGGCTGGGGGGCGCGCTGGTGGCCTATTTCAATTACCAGGTGGCCATCTCGTTCGAGGCCTTCTTTTCCAGTCTGCGCTCGGGCGTCGAGGTGCTGGACATCTTCAACGGCCTCATCAAGAGCTTCATCTTCGCCGTGGTGATCGGCTCCGTCTGCTGCCAGCAGGGCCTGGCCACCATCGGCGGTCCGCGCGGCATCGGGCGCTCGGTGACCAAGGCGGTGGTCAACTCGATCGTGCTGATCCTCATCCTCGACTACTTCCTCACCCGCCTGCTCATGCAAATGAATTGAGTCATGGAAGCGCCCGCCCCTTCATCCCCCGTCGGAGTCGGCCTGACCGTGCGCGGCCTGCGCAAACGGTTCGGCGATCGCGAGGTGCTGCACGGGCTGGACTTCGAGGTCCGGCCCGGGGAGCTGTTCGTCATCATGGGGCCCAGCGGCAGCGGCAAGACCGTCCTGCTCAAGCACCTCATCGGCTTGGAACGCGCGGACGCCGGCGAGATTCTCATTGGCGACACGCCCGTCAACGGCGACGAAGTCCTGGCCCATTACCGGCTGGCGATGGTGTTTCAATCCGGCGCCCTGCTCAACTCCCTCACCGTGGGCGAAAACGTGGGCCTCTACCTGAGCGAGCACCGGCTCAAGCCCCCCGGGGAAATCCGCCGCATCGTGGCGGAAAAACTGGCCCTCGTGGGACTGGCCGGCACGGAGGACAAAATGCCCACCGAACTCTCCGGCGGCATGCGCAAGCGGGCCGCCGTGGCGCGGGCGCTGGTCATCGAGCCGCAACTGATCTTTTACGACGAACCCACCAGCGAGCTGGACCCCATGATCGCCGTCACCATCGGCGAGGAAATCCACCGGCTGAACCGCGAGATGGGGGTCACCTCCGTGGTGGTGACCCACGATCGCGAGCTGGGCTTCGGCATCGCCCACCGCATGGCGCTGCTGGCGGAGGGCGAGATCGTGGCCATGGGCTCCCCCGACGAAGTCCGCGCCAGCACGCACCCGATGGTGCGGCGGTTTCTCTCCGCCGGTTTTCACTTCTCCGATTCATCCCCAAGGCACTCCCATGAAAAACACGCTTGAAACCCGACTGGGCATCTTCTTCGCCCTGGCCCTCGTGGCCATCGCCGTGGTGCTGGAAATGGCCGGCAGTTTCGATGTCTTCCGGCGCGGCATGGAGATTCAGGCCCGCTTCGCCGACGTCCTCGAACTGCGCCCCGCCGATCCGGTCAAAATGGCCGGCAAGCAGATCGGCACCGTGACCAGCATCCAGTTCGCCGACGACAAGGTGCTGGTCCGCATGAAAATCACCGACCCCTCGGCGGTCATCCGCACCGACAGCAAGGCCACCATCAAATTCAGCGGACTCCTGGGCCAGAACTACGTCTCGATTGACTTCGGCACCCCCAAGGGCGCCCCCATCGCCACCGGCAGCGAGCTGGCCACCGTCGAGCAGCCCGACGTGGGCAAGATCCTCGCCAAGCTCGACGGCGCGGCCGCCGGCATCCAGAAACTCACCGACAACCTCAGCGACATCAACCTCGAAGAGCTGATCGTGCCCTTCACCGATTTCCTGAAACAGTCCGGGCCCGACATCTCCACCATCCTCAGCAACACCGCCGCCATCGCCCGCCAGGTCCGCTCCGGCAAGGGCAGCATCGGCCGGCTCCTCTACGAGGAGACCTTCTACAACGCCGCCCTCGAGACCGTGACCAACCTCACCGACACCACCAGGGACATCCAGGGCGCCGTGGCGGACGCCCGGACCGTCGTGGACGACATGCGCAAGGGTCAGGGCACCCTCGGCAAACTGCTCACCGACGAAAAACTCTACGGCGAGACCTCCGACGCGATGACCCAGCTCAAGGAGATCCTCCAGAAAATCAACCGCGGCGAAGGCTCCGTCGGCCAGCTGGTCAACGACCCCGCCCTCATTGACAACGCCAACCTCACCCTGCGCAAGGTGGACAAGGCCACCGAGACCCTCGAAGACCAGGGCCCCCTCACCGTCCTCGGCATCCTCATCAACCCGCTCTTCTGAGCGCGCGAACATTTCGCCTTTCCCGCCGGGCCGCTTGCCAAGCGGACCCGGACGCTTTAGCTTGCGCCCGGCAAACCATTACCAACCGCGCAAAGCCATCACTCTTCCGCCATGAAACACACCCGCCACCTCGACCACAAACCCTTCCGGGTCCGGCCCGGCCGGACGGTCAAACTCAAGGATTACGACCCCGGCTACACCGGCCCCTTCCAGGACAAGACCGCCGCCAAACAGGCCCTGATCGAGGACGTCACCGCCCTGGCCAACGCCCAGCGGCTCCTCTGGGCCAGCGCGCAAAACTCGGTCATCATCATCTTTCAAGCCCTCGACGCGGCGGGCAAGGACGGCACCATCCGCCACGTCATGTCCGGCGTGAACCCCCAGGGCGTCTCGGTCCACAGCTTCAAGGCCCCCAACGAGGAGGAGCAGCGCCACTACTTCCTCTGGCGCCCCATGAAGGCCCTGCCCGGCCGCGGCCGGATCGCCATCTTCAACCGCTCCTACTACGAGGAAGTCCTGGTCGTCCGGGTGCATCCCGAGTTTCTGGAGCAGCAATACATCCGCCCCGAACTGCGCCAGCGCGGCTACCGCGACCTCTGGCCGGAACGCTTCCGCGCCATCAACCAGTTCGAGAAAACCCTCGCCGACAACGGCGCCTGCATCATCAAGTTCTTCCTCCACGTCTCGAAAAAGGAGCAGAAGAAACGTTTTCTGGAGCGCCTCACCAACCCGGAAAAACACTGGAAATTCTCCGCCGCCGACATCCGCGAACGCGCCCACTGGAAGGCCTACCAGCGCGCCTACGAAGACATGCTCGGCGCCACCAGCACCCGCTGGGCGCCGTGGTACGTCATTCCCGCCGACCACAAATGGTTCACCCGCGCCGCCGTGGCCGACATCATCGCCGCCCGGATCGAGAAGCTGAAACTGAAGTTCCCCCGGCCCACCCCCGAACAGCTCGAAGGCCTCGCCGCCGCCCGCGAACAACTGGCCGCGGAGAAATGACACCCTCACCCCGAAAATGAGCCGGCGCCCCGTGCCGGCTTGAGCGCTTTGGCCAGCGCCGCCGGCGTTCTTCTTGGTTCCAGTGGGGGCTCGGTCGGAAAAACGCCCGGGAAAGTCGGGCGGCAAATGTCGTTCCGACCGGCCTTCACAGGGCGGGAAGTTTTGCGATGCGGGCGGAAGCGGGTTAAACTGCGGACCCGCTGAGGTTCGCGGGGCGCGCCGCGGAAGACGATTTCGCGGTCCCGCCCACGCCGGGCTTCCGCGCGCGACAACATGGAAACCCGCCACTACATCCTCGCCACCGCCGGCCACGTGGACCACGGCAAAAGCGCCCTGGTCCGGGCCCTCACCGGCATTGATCCCGACCGCCTGCCGGAGGAGAAGGAACGGGGCATCACGATTGACCTCGGTTTTGCCCACCTCGAACTTCCGGGCCCGTCCCCCGACGCCCCCGGCTGGGCGTTGGGCATCGTGGACGTGCCGGGGCACGAGGATTTCGTGAAGAACATGGTGGCGGGCGTGGGTTCGGTGGACCTGGCCCTGTTGGTGGTGGCGGCCGATGACGGCTGGATGCCGCAAACCGAGGAGCACCTGCAAATCCTCGGCTACCTCGGCGTGACGCGCGGCGTGGTGGCCCTGACCAAGGCCGATCTGGCGGAGGGGCGCGAGGAGGCCCTCGTGGCGGAATTGCGCGAACGGCTGGCCGGCGGTCCCCTGGCCGGGGCGCCCATCGTGCCCACCTCGGCCACCGCCGGACGCGGCTTGGAGGAATTGAAGGCCGCCCTGCGAACCGTCCTGGCCGACACCCCGCCGCCTGCCGATTACGGCAAACCCCGGCTCGCGGCGGACCGGGTCTTTTCGCTCAAGGGCATCGGCACGGTGGTGACCGGCACGTTGACCGGCGGCCGCTTGACGCGCGGGCAGGGCGTTGTCCTGCAACCCTCCGGCCAGACCACCCGGGTGCGCGGTTTGCAAAGTCACAACGCCGACCTCGAGGAGGCGCTGCCCGGCATGCGCACGGCGGTGAACCTGCCGGACGTGGAGCCGCGTTCGGTCACCGCGCCCAAGGGGATCACGCGCGGTTGCGTGGTCACCCTGCCGACGCTGGGCCGGCCCCACGACACCCTGGACGTGTGGATCGAGAAATCCCCCCGGCTGGCCGGGCAGGAGGGAGCGGCGGCCAAGCCGCTCAAGGACGGCGCGCTGGTGCGCATCCATCACGGCAGCAGCCATGCGCCGGGCCGGATTCGGTTGCGCGACACGGCGGAGCTGAAGCCCGGCCAGTCGGCGCTGGCCGAGTTGCGTCTGGGGCAGCCGGTGTTTTTGTTCGCGGGCGACCGGCTGGTCATCCGCGATTCCTCCGAACAAGCCACCCTGGCCGGCGCGCTGGTGCTCGATCCCGACGCCGACCGGCGGTTGTGGCGCACCGAGGAACAGGGCGCGTTTCTGGCCGCGCGCGCCGCCCGTCCGGACGACCCGGCGGTGTTCGTGGCCACCGAACTGGAACGCAGCGGCGTGGCGCGGGCGCGCGAGCTGCTGGTGAAGTCCCGCTTCAGCGAGGCCGCCCTGAGCGAAGCCGTGACCCGGCTCGAAGCGGACGGACGCGTCATCCGCCGGGGCAGCCTGCTCTTTCACGCGCCGTGGTGGGAGGCGTTGTGCCGGGGCGCGCGCGAGGCGATTGACTTCGAGCATCACGCCCACCCCGAACGGCCCGGTCTGGGGCTGGCCCAGTTGCGGGGTTTGTTGAAGCCGTATCTGGAGCTGCAGGGCGTCTTCGAGGCCCTGATGGCCGAATTGGAGCAAAGCGGCTTTCACCGCACGGGCAGCGCCATCGGGCGGGCGGGGCATCGTCAGGCGTTGCCGCCGCATTTGCAGAGCGCCGGCAACCGCATCCGCGGCATCCTCGCCGCCCGGCCGCTCGATCCGCCCTCGCGCAAGGAGCTGGCCGGCGACCGCACCTCCTTCGAGGCCCTGCGGTTCCTGATCCAGACCGGCGAGGCCGTGCCGGTGGGGAAGGACCTGGTGCTCTCGCTCAGCGCCTATCGGCGGTCGGTGCGCGCGGTCCAACGCGTCCTGCGCGAACAGGGCCGGGCCACGGTGAGCGAATTTCGCCGGGCGCTCGGCTGCACCCGCCGCCTCATGGTGCCGCTCCTCGAAAAACTCGACGCCGAAGGCATCACCCGCCGCGAAGGGGACGTCCGCGTGCCGGGAAGGGCGGCCGCCGATTCCGGACCCTCCCGCTGAACCCCGGCGGCGCGGCGTTTTTGATCGGGCCGCTGCCGTCTTCCAGAAACGCCGGGGCGGACAAAAGGGCCGCCTTTCCGGCGGAAACCCAAGGAGTCTCCGACAACCGCCGGGTGTCCCGGCGTTTTTCGTCGGGCATGCGGGTTCTTCGTTTCCTCTTTTTCCGCCGCTTGCGCCGGGGAAAACGGCGGGGACGTCGCCAATGTCACAATTTTGTATTAAGCGAAAAAGGGAAAAGGAATGCCTCCAATACTGCGTTCTTATATATATTTATTTTGCTAAATTTTTCTGGAAACAGAATTAGAAAAAATGCTACCACGAATCCTCGTGGAATGGCGGCGGGAAAACGATGGCCGCCCGCGCCG
>CAZRPT010000001.1:0-3559 GCA_964601985.1 uncultured Verrucomicrobiota bacterium | reverse complement strand
TTCAGGCGGGTGCCGTCGTGCAGGATCACCGCGTAATCGCCGTGGAACATCGGTTGCAGCTCCTTGATCCGCTCGACGTTGACGATGGCCGACCGGCTGATCCGCAGGAAGCGGCGCGGGTCGAGCCGTTTCTCGATCGAGGTCATGGTCTCGCGCAACAGGTGGGAGGCCTTGCCGACGTGCAGGTTGACGTAGTTGTCGGCCGCCTCGATCCAGTCCAGCTCGCTGGTCTTGATGAACACCACCTTGCCGCTGGTCTTCACGGCCAGCCGGTCGGACGGGCGGGCGTGGGCGCGCATCTCGTCGAGCAGGGCGCGCAGTTGGCGGTTCAGCTCGCCGGTCTGGCGCTGCTTGAGGTGCTCGCGCACCCGGACGAGGGCCTGCTTGAACCGCGAGCGGGTGAAGGGCTTGAGCAGGTAATCCAGCGCGTGCACCTCGAAGGCCCGGATGGCGTGCTGGCTGTAGGCGGTGACGAACACCACCACCGGCAGGTCCGGCACGGTCAGTTCGTCCAGCACGCCGAAGCCGTCCAGCTCCGGCATCTGGATGTCCAGAAAGACCAGGTCCGGCTGGTGCTCCTCGATGGCGGCCACGGCGCGCCGGCCGTCGCCGCATTCCTCGATGATTTCCAGGTCGCCCTCGGCTTCGACCAGCTTGCGGAGGCGTTCGCGGGCGAGGGGTTCGTCGTCAATGATCAACGTGCGGATCTTCATGGCGTCAGGAAGTGGCCGCCACGGCGGCGGGCGGGGAAGCGGCGACGGCGCGCGCGTCGGGGTTCGTCTCCGGGGCGGCCGCCGTGCGGAAAGGCAGGGAAAGGCTCACCGTCAGGCCGCCGGCGGAGCGGTTGCGCAGTTGGAAATGCTGTCGGTTGCCGTAAAGGTGCTGCAGCCGGGCGCGGGTGTTCGACAGTCCCACGCCGAGCCGGATGGTCTCGCCCGACGCGGCGCCGGGGCCGTTGTCGGACACCTCGCAGCAGAGCCGGTCGTCCTCGCGCCAGGCGCGCAATTCCACCACGCCGGCCTGGGCGTTGCGCTCGACGCCGTGTCGGATGGCGTTTTCCACCAGCGGCTGGAGGAGGAGATTGGGCACCAGCGCGTCGAGGGTCTCGGGCGCGATGTCGCGCGCCACCTTGAGGCGGTCGCCGAAGCGGGTCTGTTCGATTTCGAGGTAACGGTCCAGGAACTCGAGTTCCTCGCGCAGGGGCAGCTCGTTGGCCTCGGTGTTTTCCAGCGCCAGCCGGAGCAGCTCGCTCAGCCGGGCGATCATCTCCTCCGCCTCGTCGGGGTCCTTGTGCACGAGGGCCGAGATGGTGTGCAGGGTGTTGAAGAGGAAGTGCGGGTTGAGCTGCATCTGGAGGGCCATCAGGCGCGCCTCGGCCAGCCGGCGTTCGAGATCCGCCGTGGCCACCTCGCGGTCGCGGAACTTGCGGTAGTAGTCGAACGCGTGGCTGACGCTGACGATGATCCAGTAGATCAGCAGGTTCAGCAGGCTGTTCTTCAGGAAGAGCTGCTCCACCGTGCCCCAGAAGGTGGTGGTCATGCCGAGCAGCGGATTTTGCAACTGGCCCACCGCCGCGCGGATCAACACGTAGGCCACGCAGATCACCAGGCTGGCGGCGATGTGAATCACCAGCAGCCGGAACCAGTGCCGCCGATGCAGCGGAAAATGGCGCGCCAGCCAGATGATGGGCAGTGACAGGAACGCCCAGACGTACCAGTCGCCAAGCGTGATGCTGATGGCCTGTTTCCACGTGACGGTGTAGTAGCCGAACAGATGGCTCGACAAATAAAACTGGCTGGCAAACGACAGGCCGATCACCGTCCAGAGCCCCACGAAAAGGACCCACGGCGCTCCGTTCTGACGCAGCCACGCCAGCAGTTTGGTCATCCGCCCCGACATTGCACCCGCCGCCATCCGGCTTGCTCGCCACTCAACAAAACCCGGCGCGCCGGGTCAAGCGCCCAGCCGTCGCCGGGGGGAAATTTTTCCAGCAGCGAGCGGAACAATAAAAATCAACGAAATTAATGTTCTCTTTCCCCGCCCCGCGGAAGGCGGACCGAAGTCTCGGGGAAAAAAGCGGAAGGGGACGGCGCGTTGGCGTTTCGGTTTCGCAATCGGAGGGCGGGGGAACCTTCCCCGGACGCCTCCGCCCGAATGACGCCGGGAAGGCGTTGGGGCGTGTCGGGGCGTTCGCGGAATCAGCTTTCGGGAAGCGGGGGGCGCGCGCTATGCTGGGGCATCATCGGAACATGGAAAACCGCGACGGACCGCCGCGTTCCGGCGCAAACGGACGGCGGCAAAACGCCGGCCACGGGGCGCGGCGGTCGCGCGGGCTGGGAAAATTCACAATGAACAAGAAATCGTGGCGAACCATCCTTCGTTGGGCCGGACTGGGGGCGTTGCTGGGGGGGGCGTGCTTCTCCGGGCAGAGCGCGTCCGCCTCCCGCCCGAACTTTGTTTTCATCCTGGCCGACGACCTCGGCTGGCGGGACTTGGGCAACGAGGGCAGCCTGTTTTATGAAAGTCCGAACATTGACCGGATCGCGCGCGCGGGCATGAAATTTACCCAGGGCTACGCCTGCTGCCAGGTGTGCAGCCCTTCGCGGGCCAGCATCATGCTCGGCCAGTTCACCGCCCGGCACGGCATCACCGACTGGATCGGCGCACGGGAGGGCGCGGCTTGGAAACGGAACACCAGGATGCTTCCGGCCCGCTACCGCCACCGCCTGCCCGCCGAACCGGTCACCCTGGCCGAGGCCCTGCGGGCGGCGGGCTACCGCACCTTCTTCGCGGGCAAATGGCATTTGGGCGGACCGGGCTCCTATCCGGAGGATCACGGCTTCGAGTTCAACGAAGGCGGCCACGAACGCGGTTCGCCGCCCGGCGGTTACTTCGCTCCCTACCACAACCCCAAGCTCGAGGACGGTCCGGTGGGGGAACAACTGCCGTTGCGGCTGGCCGGGGAAACGGTGAAATTCATCCGCGCCCACCGGGACGAACCGTTTCTGGCCTACCTCTCTTTTTACTCCGTCCATGCGCCCATCCAGACCACGCGGGCGTTGTGGAAAAAAAACCGCGACAAGGCGGCCCGCCGCCCGGCGCCGGCGCACCGTTTCTTTGTTGATCGCACCACCCCGGTGCGTCAGGTGCAGGATTGTCCCATCTACGCCGGCATGATCGAGTCCATGGATGACGCCGTGGGCTTGGTGCTCGATACCTTGCGCGAGTTGGGGCTCGACCGGAACACGGTCGTGATTTTCACCTCCGACAACGGCGGCGTCTCGGCGGGCGACGCCAAGGCCACCAGCAACCTCCCTCTCCGCGGCGGCAAGGGCCGGCAGTGGGAGGGCGGCATCCGGGAGCCTTTTTATATCGTCTGGCCCGGCGTGACGAAACCCGGCAGCACCTGCGACACCCCGGTCACCGGCGCGGATTTTTATCCCACCCTGCTGGAAATGGCCGGCCTGCCGCCGCGCCCGGAACAGCACGTGGACGGCGTCAGTCTGGTCCCGCTGCTCAAGGGCGGAAGCATTCCGCCCCGCCCGCTGTTCTGGCATTA